>JAIJUV010000436.1 GCA_022732315.1 Prevotella sp. | reverse complement strand
GATGGCAGAATGGATTACGGCTATTGTCTCGATGATGCTTCCTTCTCCAAACTATATAATAAGGTGAAGAAGGCAAGCTTTGATGACAACAAGTTCGACCTGATAGAAGTGGCTAGCCTCGGCTGCTATTATTCCTGCGCCCAGGTGGTCCGCATCATGAAGATATTCCCTTTCGACGATGAACAGCTGAAAGCGCTCAAAATGATGGCGCCACATATCGTGGATCTTCAGAATACAGGCCTCATCTATAAAATATTCAGCTTCGACAGCGAAAAGCAAAAGGTGGGAGAAATACTAAGCAGCAGCAGATAATTATCTGGTATCTTAAAAAATGATATCAGCTATGATATAAAGAGACTTTTATGTTAAATTATGCATATTGTTTAGTCGGTTTAACAAAATAGTTGTATTTTTGCAAAATCAATTAAACAATATTGAGTTATGATACAAAAAGAAGTAATCAGAGAAATACTCTTGGAGAACAGAAAAGAAGTAGAATTTCAACAGATCGTTCCAAGAAACTTCCAAATGGAAGATTTTGCCAACTATGTTCTGATTGGCGTCAGACGAGCTGGCAAATCTTTCATGCTCTATCAGCAGATTCAACAAAACCTGAAACGGGGAATCACCTGGGACTCCATGCTCTACATCAATTTTGAGGATGAACGTCTGATGGGGATGACTGCACAAGAACTTAATCTTATCCTTGAAGTTCATGGTATGATGTCAAAAGAACGTCCTATTCTATTTCTTGATGAAATACAAAACATCAACGGTTGGGAAAAATTCGCACGCCGATTGGCAGACAACAAATACAGAGTCTATATTACAGGCAGCAATGCAAAGATGCTTGGCAGTGATGTAGCAACAACTTTAGGAGGACGCTATATCACCAAACACATCATGCCATATAGTTTTCCCGAATTTCTCCAAGCCAATGAAGTGTCTTATGATTCAAATACTCTCGCAACCACCTTTGGAAGAGCTGAAGTACAACGACATTTCACTAATTATTTCCGTTTTGGCGGTTTCCCAGAAGGAGCAAGACTAGCATCAAAAAGAGATTATATCAATAGTGTATATCAAAAGATTTACCTAGGAGACATTGCTTCTCGTAACAAAATTGAAAATCAATTTTCTCTTCGAGTTCTATTCAGAAAATTGGCAGAAAGTGTAAAGCAACCGATTTCTTTTACACGTCTCACAAATATAATAGCATCTACAGGTGCAAAACTAAGCAAACCTACACTCATTAACTATCTTGAGTACTCTAAAGATGCATTCTTGGTTTATCCCATCAAGAATATTGCCGACAATCTCACTCAACGTGAGACCAATCCCAAATACTATTTTGTGGACAACGGCATCATCAGTATACTTGCCATGGATGTTGACACATCATTATTGGAGAATATGGTTGCGATGGAGCTACTTCGAAGATATGGACTGGAAGAGCAAGTGTTCTTTTACAACAAGAACGTGGAAGTAGATTTTTACATACCAGATGCCGCAACTGCCATACAGGTAAGCTACAATCCCAAAAAGTCTGATGAAACTTGGGAAAGAGAATCAACTGCACTTATCAAACTATCAAAAGTACTTGATTGCAAAAGACTTATCATTCTTACATATGAATTAGAAGAAAATATAGAACTAAAAGGATTGAATATCGAAGTAATACCTGTATGGAAATGGTTACTCGATACATAAATTGCAAAACAAATGAATACAGATATACTATCAAAAGACAAAGACCCGATGGG
>JAIJUV010000435.1 GCA_022732315.1 Prevotella sp. | reverse complement strand
TGCACCGAATTTCGAAATTATTATGGCAGATTTATTGAAAACAGAACAGCAGTTTAAGGATGTCATGAGTGAATGCAGGACATTATTTGAGAAGAAGCTCCACGATTACGGAGCCTCTTGGAGAATCTTGCGCCCTTCTTCCCTGACAGACCAACTCTATATCAAGGCGAAGCGAATCCGCTCGCTCGAAATCAAGAAGGAATCTTTGGTAGGTGAGGGCATCCGCCCCGAGTTCATTGCCCTTATTAATTATGGTATCGTAGGACTCATCCAGCTGGAAAAGCCTTTCGCGGATGAAGTGGATATGACACCGGAAGAGGCGATGGAACTCTACGACCGCCATGCGCAGGAAGCACTGCAGCTGATGCTCAAGAAGAACCATGACTACGACGAGGCATGGCGCTCGATGAGAGTAAGCAGCTACACCGACTTCATCCTCACCAAGATTCAGCGTGTAAAGGAAATTGAGGACATCAAAGGCGCTACCCTCGTTTCGGAAGGCATCGATGCCAACTACATGGACATCATCAACTATGCCGTGTTCGGAGCCATCAAGATGAATGAGAAATAATCAAGAGGAATGAGAAATAATCAAGAGGAGTGAGACATGATGAAGATAGCGATGAAGATAGCGGTAAACATCGGGCGACTGCTCATGGCAGCAACGTTCATCTTCTCGGGATTCGTGAAGGGAATAGACCCGCTGGGCACTCAATATAAGATAACCGACTATCTGGAGGCACTGCATATCGACTGGATGTTCCCGTCGTGGAGCACACTGGTGATGTCGGTTCTGCTTGCCATGTGCGAGTTTGCCATCGGCATCTTCCTGCTCTTTGCCATCCGCAGAAGACTGGTGAGCAAGCTTACCCTGCTCGTGATGGCTGTGATGACGCTGATAACACTCTGGATCGTCATCGCCGACCCGGTGAAGGATTGCGGCTGCTTCGGTGATGCCATCGTGCTCAGCAACATGGAGACGTTCGTCAAGAACATCATCCTCCTTGCCATCGCCATCCTCATCTGGAGAAGACCGATGGACATGCCGCTGCTGGTATCCAGGTCAACCCGATGGATTGTCATCAACTACACGTTCCTCTTCTCCATCGTGATGAGCGCCTGGAGCCTGTGGTATCTGCCGCAGTTCGACTTCCGCCCTTATCACATCGGTGCCAACATCGCCAAGGGAATGGAGATTCCGAAGGGAGCCAAACAACCTAAGTTTGACACCACCTTCATCCTGGAGAAGAACGGAGAACGGAAGGAGTTTACGATAGACAACTATCCCGACTCCACCTGGACCTTCATCGACAGCAAGACGGTGCAGACGGAAGAAGGCTACGTGCCCCCTATCCACGACTTCAGCATTGAAGATGCAAAGACGGGAGAAGACATCACCCAGGAAGTGATTCACCGCAAGGGCTACACCTTCCTGCTGGTATCACCCCACCTGGAGTTTGCCGACGACAGCAACTTCGGCAGTATCGACGAAATATACGAATACGCCAACGACCATGGCTATCCCTTCCTCTGCCTAACAGCAAGTACGGAGAAAGCCATCAGGCACTGGCAAGACATCACGGGAGCAGAATATCCCTTCTATATCACAGACGAGACAACGCTGAAGACCGTGATACGCAGCAACCCGGGACTCCTGCTGCTGAAAGACGGAACCATCATCCGGAAATGGAGCCACAACGACCTGCCTGGCATGGAAGAGATAGCAGGCAAGCCACTGGAACAAACCGAGATAGGCAAGATGCCG
>JAIJUV010000434.1 GCA_022732315.1 Prevotella sp. | reverse complement strand
ACCAGTGTCCTCATTATACACACGTTCAATTCTTGTCTTACGTTTCATTGTCACTTCTGTTTGTTCCTAAGTGACAACCTTTTTCAGGGAAGTACAGAATAGGTTATACAAGTTTTTTTTCAGGTCTTTTTCAATGATATCTGACGATTTTTTATTAACTTTGCAATCGAAATCATAAAAACAAACTATAATGAATACAAAAACAATGTTAGTGGCGATGACATGCCTTTGTGCATTCAACAGCCTTCAGGGAAATGCTCAGGTAGCAGGAGGGAATACTTTGGTTGCTACTGCGATAGAGCAGCGAAGAGTCACTCTTCGTGACAGTATCTTGAACCATATTTCCGGTGCAAAGATTGCTGAGAAATCATTGCAGATTAAGAAGTTTGGAGCCAAGAACGATGGTAAGACCGATTGCCGTGCAGCCTTTGCCAAGGCTATCAAGAAGGCTTCGGCTATGAAGGGTGCCAAAATCGTGGTGCCTGCAGGTACCTATTATATCAAGGGACCTATCGTACTAGCAAGCAATATCTGTCTGGAACTGCAGAAGGGAGCTACCCTGAAGTTTGCGCCAGAAGAGAAGTACTATCCTATCGTTAATACCAGTTGGGAGGGAACTTTCCTCTACAACTATTCTCCTCTCATCTATGCCTATGGCTGCAAGAACGTTTCCATCATCGGCGAGGGCACTATCGACGGTAATGCCATGACCACCTTTGCCAAGTGGAAGCCTAATCAGAAGAAAGCGCAGCAGTTGAGCCGCAAGATGAATCACGAGGAAGTGCCTGTAAGTGAGCGCAAGTTTGGAGATGGCTGCTGGCTTCGTCCTCAGTTCGTGCAACTCTATAATTGCCAAGGTGTTACCTTGGAAGGTGTGAAGATTACCAATTCTCCATTCTGGTGCATCCATCTGCTGAAGAGCGAGAATGTCATCTGTCGTAATCTGCGATATGATGCCAAACTTGTCAATAACGATGGTATTGACCCGGAGTGTTCCCGAAACATTCTGATAGAGGGGGTGGCTTTTGATAATGGCGATGACAACGTTGCCATCAAGAGTGGTCGTGATAATGATGGCTGGAATGCCAAGATGCCATCAGAGAACATCATCATCCGAAACTGCCATTTCAAGGGCTTGCATGCTGTGGTTATCGGTAGCGAAATGTCTTCGGGAATAAGAAACGTCATCGTAGAGAACTGCGATTATGCTGGTTATTGCAAGCGTGGCATCTTTATCAAGACCAATCCCGACCGTGGCGGTTTTGTGGAGAATGTTTTCGTAAAGAACTGCAGTTTTGGCGATGTGGAAGACCTCTTCTATGTAACCAGCCGTTATGCTGGCGAGGGGTTGACCAATCATCATTTCTCTACCGTGAAGAATATCTTTGTGGATGGTTTGAAGTGTAACAACGTGAGCGCTGCAGCCTTGGTTTTGCAGGGTACAGAGGCTAAGCCTGTTACTCATGTTTCTTTCGATAATATTGAGGTGAAGAATGCCAAGACTGGCATCAGCTTCGAGAATGTAATGAGGGTAAACATGGGTGAATGCAGCATTGGCGGCAAGGTGGGAACTCCTACCCAGGTTACTTCAAAGGATAAAGTTTTTGAAAGAAATAACAAGTAAGTTATTTGTTTTTCAATCTTTTTTCGTACTTTTGCACCATCAATTAAAATAAAGAAAATCCAGTTTTTTAAATGAAGTAAGAAAATGGCTGATAAAGATATGAAATGGAAGACGCTCTCGCAGAAGTATCTGATAGAGAAGCC
>JAIJUV010000007.1 GCA_022732315.1 Prevotella sp. | reverse complement strand
GGGAACTTCTTGCCGGTTGCAAATGCTTCTTCAGCAACTTTAATCAAATCCATTTTTTGTATAAAATTAAAAATTGTTTGTCGTTCCAACGCAACATGGCCGGGTAACACTTCTACCCAGACAACAGCGGTTACGCCGAAAAGCGGATGCAAAGTTACGACTTTTTCTCGTATCTTGCAAATTTTCAGCCACTTTCTTTCTTTTTTCTCGCAGATTTAACTATTTTTCTTTCTTGTCAGCGTCTTTTCCCACAGATTTCACGGATTTCACAGATTTATTTTGTATTTTTGCACTCCAAAACATTAAGATAACAATAAATATGAAGAAAAAGAACGGTATGAAGGTGGCACTTGCATCAACGGTGATGCTGCTGATGGCAAGTCCTGCTTTTGCTCAGAAATTCAAGGTTGCGAAGGTGGAACGCACTCGCATCCTTATCGACAAACGTTGGGATGCCCAGCCCGATGCTGAGGCGGCTGCGTTCATCGCACCTTACAAGCACAAGGTGGATAGCATCATGGGGCCTGTGGTGGGCAGCATTGCACACGATATGACGCGCCATCGCCCTGAGAGCGAACTCAGTAACCTGCTCAGCGACATCCTGGTATGGGGTGGCAGCCAGTTTGACGAGAAGCCCGTCTTCTCGGTATATAATATGGGCGGTATCCGCAGCAATCTCGCCAAGGGAAAGATTACCGTGGGCGATGTAAACGATATGGCTCCTTTTGAGAACAAAATCTGTTTCCTCACCCTCAAGGGCGATAAGGTGCTCGAACTCTTTCAGCAGATAGCCCATCGTGGCGGCGAAGGACTGAGCCATGCCGTGAGAATGGTTATCACCAAGGATGGCAAACTGAAGAGCGCCACCCTGAACGGCGAACCTATAGACCCGGAGAAGAGCTATCGCATCGCCACCCTCGATTATCTGGCAGAAGGCAACGACCAGTTGGTAGCCTTCAAGAGCGGCACCGACGTATTCGCCCCTAAGCAGAAGGAGAATAATGTGCGCTACATCATCATGAACTACTTCCGCGAGATGAAGGCGCAGGGCAAGGTGGTGGAATCCAAGATAGAAGGGCGCTGTGTAGTTGATAGTTTATAGTTTACAGTTTATAGTTTACAGTTTATAGTTGATAGTTCTGATGAAACATACATTATTATATATAGGGATGCTCCTGGCATCCTTTATGATGCAGCCAGCCGCAGCGCAGGCAAAAGCTCCAAAGCAGGCTAAAGCCCAGAAAGAGGCAAAGGTAGTTAAGCAGCTCGTGGTGCTCCATACCAATGATACCCATTCGTGTGTGATGCCCATCAATCCCAATCTTGCCGATACGGCGATGGCAAACCGTGGCGGCTATCTCCGCCGCGTAGCCATGATCAAGCAGGAGCGCAAGGCGAATCCCGACCTGCTGCTCTTCGACAGTGGCGATTTCTCGCAGGGATCCCCTTATTATTCACTCTTCAAGGGCGATGTTGAGGTAGGGTTGATGAACGAGATGAAGTATGATGCCGCTACCATCGGCAATCACGAGTTTGATTTCGGCATCGACAACATGGTTCGCATCTTCAAGATGGCGAAGTTCCCTATCGTCTGCTCCAACTACGATTTCGCGGGCACCGAACTGGCTTCCATCGTGAAGCCTTACGTGGTGTTGAAGCGCAAGGGGCTGAAGATAGGTGTCTTCGGACTGGGTCCGGAACTAGCCGGCTTGGTTACCGAAGCCAACTATGGCTGTATCAAGTATCTCGACCCCATCGCCAAGACGAAGGAGATGACGGAGATATTGAAGGAGAAGGAGAAGTGTGATGTCATCATCTGCATTTCCCATCTGGGCTGGAAGATAGATGGCATCGATGATTCCGAGGTAGCCCCAGCCACCCGCGACATCGACCTGATATTGGGCGGTCATAGCCACACCTACTTCAAGCAGCTGGAATATCTGAACAATCTCGATGGCAAGCCAGTGCCTATAGACCAGAACGGCAAGAGTGCCATCTGGGTAGGCAAGATGACATTGGATATCGTGAAGAATAAATAAAACTTATACAAAGACAAAAAACAAAAAGACTCCCCGAAAAGCTCGGAGAGTCTTTTTGTATTTTTATATCTTATCATGAAATCTTTTATTCCTTGTTAGAGGAAGCATAGAGTCCGATGCAGGCTCCGATGAAGCCGCCGCTCTTCTGGGTGCTCAGGTTGCTGGCATCCACGCCCTTGGCAAGCAGCTGCCAGCTGCCGCCTTCCTCGGCATAATAGAAATCGTAATATCTGTCGTGACCTTCTACCTTCAGCTTCAGCTTGCCAGCCTTGATAGGGGCAGAGGCGATGGTAACGTTGTTCTTCTCGGCACGGGTCAGGGTAATCATCAGCTTGCCCTTCTTCATGGTCTTACCCAACACGAAGTTGTGATCTTCCTTCTGGAGAAGTGCCAAACCTGCTATCTCCTTGTCGTTGCGAGGAGTGAAGTTGATTTCTGTCTCGGCAGAGAAGGTGCCGTGCTGCTGGCGTGCCCAGATGGCAGACATCGGTTCACGCTTGTAGATATTGCCTGGCAGCAGATTCAGGTTCAGCTTGCCGTTTTCTACTTTATAGCAATCTGTAAAGTCGCGGAGGAACATCCAGCGTGGGTTCAAATCCTTCAGACCTACACCGTTGTCGGCTGCATCGAAGTTATCCACATAGCTGAAGTTGCCCGAGAACTCATTCTTTGTGGCTGGCTTCAAACCTGCCTTTTCGCCTACTGTAGAAATAGGTGTGTTCTTGGCGAGAATCTCTGGCCATCCGTTTTTCCAGGTTACCGGCAGGAGATAGGTGTCGCGACCTGTGTTGTACATATCTTCCTCGTAAGGGCGGCAAGCCAGGAACACTGCCCACCAGTTGCCCTTGCCATCTTCTACGATGTCGGCATGGCCGGCACTTGATACAGGGTCCTTGCGGTTTGGATCCAAGCCTGTGCGCTGGGTGAGGATAGGGTTGTTAGGGCATTCCTCCCATGGACCCATCGGATTCTTGGCACGCAGGATTACCTCGCTGTGCCATCCGCCTGTACCGCCTTCTGCACACATCAGATAATAGAACTTGCCCTTCATGAAGAGGTGTGGACCCTCAATCCAGATAGGACGAGCCTCAACATGGGTTCCGCCACGCAGAATCTCCTTGAAGTCGCCCTTGATGCTGTCGCCCTTCACGTCGAATTCGAAGCAGCGGATAGCACGCTGGCCCTCATAGTCGGCACCGCCTACCACCGGACCGTTATGCACGATGTAGCCCTTGCCGTTGTCATCGAAGAAGAAGCTAGGGTCGATGCCGTCAATCTTCTTCAGATAGATAGGCTCGCTCCAGCCCTTGGATGGATCCTTTGACTTGACGAAGAAGTTGCCGGCACCCACGTTGGTGGTGATCATATAGAAGGTCTTGTTCTTCTTGTTGTAGCTGATGGCTGGTGCGAAGATACCGCCTGATACATGCTGTCCCTTCAGAGGCACCTGTGATTGGCGGGTGAGCACATGACCGGCAGGAGTCCAGTTTACCAGATCCTTGCTGGTAGAGAGAGGCACACCTGGGAAGAAGGTGAAGGATGAGTTCACCAGATAATAGGTGTCGCCCACGCGGCAGAGCGATGGGTCAGGATAGAAACCTGCCAGCACAGGGTTGTAATACTGATGAGTCTTGTCGATAGGCACGTTGAATCGTGCATCGTTGCCTGCATACTTGAAGTAGTCGAACTGAGCGTTCTGCGCCTGAGCTCCGGCAGCAAGCATCATCGAAAGCGATAAGATTGCTAATTTCTTCATTATGTCCGTTAATTTTTAAAGATTATATATTTCAAAGATTATATTTCAAAAGCTGCTGATTTTCTGTTCTTTTGATAAAAACAAAGCAGCGGAAAACCAAGAGGGTGATAAGCCTTTGGATTTTCCGCTGCAAAGTTACTGCTTTCTTTATAATCTTTCTTTTTGAAATGTAACCAAAACTTTTCGCTATGTTTCGTAGCCAGTCTGTATTGTTACATATAATTTTTATCTATCCTTTTTGGAAATGTTTCTACTCCTTTATGGCATTCTGCATGTATTCTCTAGGAGAACAGCCGTAGAGATTCTTGAACATGGTGCTGAAGCTTGCGGAATTGGAGAAACCGCAGATGTACATTACGTCGGTGATGCTCTGCTTACCATCCTTCAGCAACTTGGCTGCCTGCTGCAGTCGGATGTTGCGGATGAAGCTGTGAGGAGTCTGGTTGGTCAGCTCCTTCATCTTGCGATGCAGGTGCACTCGGCTGATGCCCACCTTCTGGGCTATCATGTCTACACTCAGGTCGGAATCGCCGATGTTCTCGTTAATCACCTCCATCACGCGCTGCATCAGTGCATCATCTGGAGTCTGAATCTTCCTTTGTTCCACCTTCTCCTCCTGACTCTCTTTGCCCGTAAACTTATTTTTCAGCGTGCGGCGCATGGTGAGCAGGTTGATGATGGTGCGGCGCAGGATCTCCATGTTGAATGGTTTCAGAATGTAGGCATCTGCTCCGGTCTGCAAACCTTCCAGCTGGTCTTCTTCTCGGCTCTTGGCGGTGAGCAGGATGATAGGCACATCGTTGGTATTGATATTCGTCTTCAGCTTGGTGCAGAGGGTGGTTCCGTCCATTTCCGGCATCATCACGTCGCTGATGATGAGGTCTGGCTTGTTCTTCAGAATCTCGTTTAGTGCCACCTTGCCGTTAGGATAGGTGCGTATCTTGAAGTCGCTGGCGAGTTGTGCCTTCAGATAGTCCTGGATATCCTCCTCGTCTTCCACAATCACGATTTCAGCCTTGTTTCCCCTTGCTGAGGCTGGCAGCTTGCTCTGCATATCCATTGTTACGGCTGCGCTTTCGGATTTTTCGGCATTTTCCGTCTCCTTCACCTCCTGTTCCAGCTGTTTCACCTCGGCAAGTTCCAGGTTCTGCTCTTCCTTCACCTTTTCTTCGTCGATGAGTTCTTCGGGTTTTAGATGGTCCTTGCCCAGCGGAATGCGGATGATGAACTCGCTGCCGTGCTCAAACTTGCTTCCCTTCTCGCCCTCGTTGTTGCGGGCAGAGATGGAGCCGTAGTGCAGTTCCACGAGCGAGCGGGTGAGGTCGAGACCGATTCCCGTACCGACGTTGCGGTCGCTAGGGTCGGCAGGAGTCTGGTAGAAGCGCTGGAAGATGGTTTCCAGCTTATCTTTTGGAATACCGATGCCGCTGTCCTTGATGCTGATGTAGGCATGATGGTCGGTGTGGGTGAGCGAGAGCAGGATGTGGCCTGCCGTAGGGGTGAACTTGAAGGCGTTCGAAAGGATGTTGATAATCACCTTGTCGAAGTTGTTTCGGTCTATCCATACAGGCAGTTCATCGCTGTCGTGCTGGTATTCGAAGTCGATGTTCTTGGCCAGAGCCTGCTGCTTGAAGAGTTCGTATTCCTCGTTGATGAACGCCACCATATCGGTCTGGCACATGCGCATCACCATCTGTCCCTTGTCTATCTTTCTCAGGTCCATCATCTGGTTGATGAGGTGGAGGATACGTTCCGAGTTCTTTCGGATAATCTCGTAGATACCCTGACGGTGAGGCTCCTTGTCTTCCTTAATGAGCGAGAGCAGCGGCGTGATGATGAGTGTGAGCGGCGTACGGATTTCATGACTGATGTTCATGAAGAACTTGATCTTCGCCTCGCCCATCTCTTCGGCGTGGATGTGCTGCTGCAGGATGAGCTGGTCTTCCATCTGGTGCTTGCGGTGGCGCAGGTAGAGCATGATGGCTGCTATGAGAAGCAGCAGATAGAAGAGCTTTGCCCAGATGCTGGCATACCAGGCTGGGTGAATGGTGATGGTGAACTCCTTCACCGGTGTCTCGTAGCCGTTGCAGATGGCCTTGATGCGGTATTTGTAGCTGCCTGGAGCCATGTGCGAGAAGGCCAGTTCGTTCTGCCCTGCTGGCACGGTGCGCCAGGCATCGCCGTTGATGCTGTAGGCGTATCTTATCTGCTCCACATTATTATAGGTGAGGGTAGAGAGCTGCAGGGTAAAGGTGTTGTCTTCGTGAGAAAGCTGGAAATCACGGGACAAGGTTGACCAGTTGTCCGTGATGGTATAGCTGCCCGACTTCATGCCCGGAGTCACCGTCTTGTTGTTCAAGATGAACCCCGAGATAACTACCTTTGCCTGCCATGGGTGCTGTCTTACTTGGTCTGCCTGGAACCAGTTGAGTCCGCCCGAACCGCCCATCAGGATGGTTCTTCCATCCTGTGTGGTGCATACGGAAGCGTCGCTGAACTCGTTGCTCTGCAGTCCGCTTTCGGCATAGAACTTGGTGATTGTTCCGCTCTTGAGAGCCAGTTTGTTGAGTCCCTTGATGGTTCCTAACCATATATTGCCCTGGTAGTCCTCGGTAATGCTTGCCACGCAGTTGTCGGTGAGTCCGTTGGCTGTGGTATACAGTTTTGGCTTGATGCCTTTCCTAAAGTCGAAGCAGAAGGCTCCATCCTCGGTGCCATACCATACGTGGTCTTTGCTATCTACAAACACGCAGTGCGAAAAACTGTTCTTGTTCAGGCAGTTGATGCCCTTGAAGGTGGAAACCCAGCTGTTTCGCTTGCGGTCGAGGCACGCCAGTCCCACAGAGGTGGCTACATACACGTGGTTGCCATCCTTTGATAAGGCCATCTTGACGAGGTAATCGTTGGGCAGGCTGTTGACCTTGAGGTTATTATCTGCACCATATTTAGCCTTGTAGTTCCTTCGGCTTCCGTCTTTCTGCAGGCAGAAGAGACCTTCGCCCATGGTGGCTATCCAGATGTTGCCCTGTGGGTCTTGCTTGATATCGAAGATGCCCACCGACTTGCTGATGCCCAAATCAACGGGGTGGAAGCTTCCGGCTGCATCCATATAGCCCAGACCGTCGGTATAGGTTCCCACCCAGGTTCTGCCCTGCTGGTCCTTACAGAGGGTGAGCACGGTGCTTTGGTTCAGGAAATGCCCCTCTACGCTGCGGGTTGCTATATTAAATAGGTATAGGCCATCCTTGTCGGTACCCACCCACACCTGGTTGCCCTGGTTGATGCTGAGGCTGGTAACACAGTTTTCGCCAATCACGTTGCGGTTGCCCAGGCGGAAGCCCATGTAGTTGAAGTCGTTCTGTATGTTGCTCTGCATGAACACGCCTTTCTGCAGCATGCTCACCCAGATGTTGCCCTGATTGTCTTCTATGATGCTGGTTATCTTGCTCTTGGCCAGGTTCACCAGTCGGCTGAAGAGCGGGTTATCCTGCAGGAATCCTGTCTGAGGGTCATATACATAGATGCCCAGTCCGTCGCAGCCGATATAGAGTTTGTTGTTGCGGCTGATATAGATGTTCTCGATGGGCAGGTTTCCGATGCTGCTGATTCGGGTAAAGGCGTTGCTTCCTGCCCTGAGCAGATATACGCCCTGGTTCTTGCTGGCGAGATAGATGTTGCCCAGGGCATCCTGCCGGATATCCTGTGCGCCCACGCCTTCGGTACCGGCAAAGTGGGAGGTGACTCTGCCGTTAGTTTCCTTGCGGTAGAGTTTTCCGTCTTCGGTGATGATCCAGAGTCTGCCCCGTTTGTCTTCCAGGAGTTTGAGGATATATTTCAGTTTTTCCACCTCTCCCTTCATGGCATGGCATTTTTGTTCATCCTGCTTTTTGAGCATGATGCCATAACCGGATGTAGCCACGGCTACGTCTTTATTCTTCAGGGGATATACCTGCTTTATGTAGGTGGCGAGTTCTCCGCCTTTGGAATCGAGCATAGGAATTTTGCGGAATTCGCTTCCTGTAAATTCCAATAAAGAATTATTGGTTCCCAATAAGATATGTTCCTTGTCGTCTTGTGCTATGCTATTGATATAGTTGCTTTTTAGGCCTAAAAAATTGGACATATCTTTCTTCATTACGGTGATGTTATAACCATCGTAAGTATTCAGACCGTTACGGGTAGCAATCCAGATGAATCCGCTCTTGTCTTGAAAAACCTGCGTGGCGAGGTTGCTCGAGAGCTGATTGTCTGTGTTAAAGAGTTTGCCGCTCTGTGCCCATGCCTGGATGGAGAAGAGGCAAATCATCATCGTGATGATTAATTGGTTTATAGTTTTCATGTTTCTTGTTTATATTTATAGTGTTATTTTCTGGTTGCAAAAGTACGATTTTTAGTTGGAATATCCCAATAATTCTTTCTTTTTTTGATTACAGGAAACAAATAATATGCCTTTTGGTGTTCATTATCGGTTGATGTTACATGACGGAAAGTATATGTTACACGACTAAACTCCTCATAAACTATCGGTTACGCAGGATAAAGCCTGTTTCCCGATTTTTTCATACCTTTGCCCCGTCAAACAGAGCCAATTTTGCATTGGCATTAGGTTAGGTTTATTGTGATATATGCGAAACAGCAGTTTTTTGAATGATTTTAGTTAGAATGGTTTTAGTTAGTTTAATATAGGTTTATAGCATTTGAGTTCAATTTTAAATGAACATATTATGATTGAAAAGATCATGATTAATTGGTTTTCTAGGAATGGTGCGTAGGGATACGCGCCATTCTCTTTTAAGGTAACTGAGATTGTTTTTCGGGCTTAACAATTAATTGACAATTTGGAAAAGTGATAAAATCTAAAAATAAGATAACATGAACAGAAAGAATTTTTTCATGTCCCTGGCTCTTGCGATGTTTGCAATGGTGGGGAATGCGGCAGACAATCTGCCGGCTCTGCGTGTAGAAGGCAAGAATCTGGTTGATGCCAATGGCAAGACCGTAGTCTTGCATGGTGTGATGGATACCCCCAACCGCTACTTCAACGGCTGGCGATGGCAACAGTGGAAGGCTAACTATTCGGAAGCCGACATCAAGCCTTGCCTGGAATATTTCTCCAAGCAGTTTGCGGCAATCACCGACAAGAATCAGGGAGCCTATTGCACCGTGTTCCGTCTGCACATGGATCCTTGCTGGACCAATGATCCATCGAAGAAGGCAGCGAACGAGGCCGATATCTCTGCCTTCAACATGGCGCGTTATCGCCTGTTTCTCCAGAAGCTTTATATTCCATTGATCAAGGATGCCATTGCTCATGGGCTTTATGTCATCGTTCGTCCACCGGGAGTCTGTCCTCAGGACATTAGTGTAGGCGATAAGTACAACCGCTACCTGAAGGCAGTGTGGAAGGCCTTTGCAGCCGATGAGTATATCCAGCAGAATTCGGGATTGATTTCCATCGAACTTGCCAACGAGCCGGTGAGGGTTCATCTGAGTAATGGCTCTAATTCGGATAAAGCACTGCATGATTACTTCCAGCCGGTGGTTAACGAGATTCGCGCGCAGGGCTTCAAGGGAATCATCTGGGTGCCGGGTGCGGGCTATCAGAGCCAGTATCAGGACTACGCCAAGCATCCTATCACCGACAGCGAGGATAATTTCTCGTATGCCGTACATGTATATTCCGGCTGGTATGGCAACATGACCGACAAGAATTGCAATCACAATACCTTTATCCGCAACTTCAAGAGTCAGGTGCCGATGGTAGAGACAAAGCCTATCATGGTAACAGAGATAGACTGGAGCCCTGAAGACCCAGACAAGGCGAGCGAAGGTCACTACAACGAATGGGGCCAGTGGACTCAGCCTAACCTGGGCAGCTGGGCAACGGCATCCACCTCGAAATGGGGAATGGCATGGAAGGCAGTTCACGACCATTACGGCAACATCGGCATGACTATCACCCATCCGCAGGAGTATTACGACATAGACGAGTATCTGAAGACCGGCAAGGTAATACCGGGTTTCCAGAATGCCAAGAAGCACAATCTCTTTGAAGAGTGCTGCGGCTATGCCTGCATGAACTGGTACAAGGAATGGTACATGAAACAGACGGATACGGGAATTGAGCAGAAAGTGAACGATGCTGAGGTTGTCGCCACCTATTATTATAATATAGCTGGTGTAAAGGTGAATAAACCTGAAAAAGGCATTTATGTAGCAAAACAATTGTTAAAGGACGGAAAAACCCGTTCTTACAAAGTATGTTATTAACGGCAAAGTATCTGTTACAAGAGACAAAGTGCATCTGAACTGAAACAAGTATCTTTGCAGCCGTGAAACTGAAAGAAAAATAACGTGAACATAAAATATTAAGCATAAATCAAAAATGAATAGAACATGATTGAACAAGTCTTAACAATGAAACGGACAGCAGCCTTATGCTTGGTGGGAGCTTTCTGCAGCCTGAATGCTCAGGCACAGAAGATCCAGGTCAAGGGTAATCTTGTTGACGGTACAGGTGAGCCTCTGATAGGTGCCACTGTAAAAGTAAAGGGAAATCCCAGTGTCGGTGCTGTCACCGACTTAGATGGTAATTTCAGTATCAGTGTTCCTTCAGAGAATTCTACCCTCGTATTTACATACGTAGGTATGAAGACCAAGGAAGTAAAGGTAGGTACGAAGAGAGAGTTCAAACTTACCCTCGAAGACGACAACGCCATCGGCGAAGTTGTAGTCGTTGGTTATGGTCAGCAGAAGAAGGCTTCTGTCGTAGGTGCTATTACCCAGACCACGGGTAAGGTGCTGGAACGCGCAGGTGGTGTTTCAGACATCGGTTCTGCCCTGACAGGTAATCTGCCTGGTGTGATTACATCATCTTCATCAGGTATGCCTGGTGATGAGGATCCTAAGATTGTGATTCGTGGTGTGAGCTCCTGGAACTCTTCCGACCCTCTCATTCTTGTGGATGGTATCGAGCGCCCTATGTCGAGTGTGGATATCCATTCCGTACAGTCTATCTCTGTATTGAAGGATGCTTCTGCCACTGCCGTGTATGGTGTGAAGGGTGCGAATGGTGTTATCCTGATTACCACCAAGCGTGGTACGGAAGGCAAGGCTAAGATTTCAGCCAGTGCAAGCACTGCTCTCAAGCTGGTGTCTAAGTTGCCTGAGACCTACGGTTCTGCCGATGCGCTCTATTATGCGAACCAGGCAGTCAAGCATGAGTTGGGACTCTCACCTTCAAGCTGGGGTGACATCCGCTCTACCGAATTCATCGACAAATATAATGCTCCTGCAGGCAGTATTGATCCGGAGACCGGATTCCTGATGAGCGAGCGTTATCCTGATGTAGATTGGCAAAAGGAACTCTTCAAGGACTACGCCATGTCTTACAATGCCAATGTGAATATCGCTGGTGGTACCAAGGCAGTGAAGTATTATGCAGCCATCGACTATCAGCACGAGGGTGACCTCTTCCGCGAGTGGGATAACAATCGTGGTTATACCAGTGGTTACGGATTCAACCGTATCAACGTTCGTTCCAACCTCGACTTCCAGCTCACCAAGACTACCACGCTGAAGGCAAACCTTTCGGGTAGCCATGGTATCCGCAAGTCACCTTATGGCTTGGATAAAGGCTCATGGGCTGAGACCCAGCTCTGGCAGGCAGCTTACTCAGCACCTCATGATACCTTCCTGCCACAGTATAGCGATGGTGTTTGGGGCTATTTCCCTAAAGATGAGCAAGGCTCTCCTAACTCTGTGACCCAGCTTGCACTTCATGGTGAGCAGGCAACCACCACAACCCGTATCAACACCGACTTTACGCTCGAGCAGGATCTTTCCTTTATTACTAAGGGATTGAAGGCATCTGCCATCGTATCTTGGGATAACGTGTTTGTGGAGGCAAGCCGAGGTATCAACGACCTCGACCATGCTGCCCAGTATAAGTATATCGACCCTGTAACGGGTGTGGTAACCTATAAGGAGAAGCCAGGCGGTAAAAATAACTTCGATTTTACGGAGACTATCGCATGGAAGACAGATGCAGGTAAGCTCAACAACGATCTTACCCAGCGTAACCTCTTCTATCAGGCACAGCTCTATTGGGGACGCAAGTTCGGCAAGCACGATGTAACCGCCATGGGCGTGTTCAACCGCTCTGAGCGTGCTACGGGTTCTCAGTTTACCAACTACCGTGAGGACTGGGCATTCCGTACCACCTATAATTATGACGATCGCTACATGTTCGAGTATAATGGTGCCTACAACGGTTCGGAGAAGTTCTCCAAGGACAATCGTTTCGCCTTCTTCAATTCAGGTGCTATCGGTTGGAACGTAGCCAACGAGAAATGGTTCAAGCCAGTGACTGAAACAAAGGTATTTGGCAGAAACCTGATTGATATCCTCAAGTTCCGCTACTCTTATGGAGAGATTGGTGAGGATAATGTGTGGGAACGCTGGCTCTACCAGACCACTTGGGCTTATGGTGGCAAGACCCATCTTGATTCAACCAACCCAAACAACGAATCCATTTACACCTGGTATAAGGAATCGAAGGTAGGTAACCCAGATATCCATTGGGAGAAGGCCATCAAACAGAATTTCGGTATCGACTATGCTTTCCTCGGAGGTCTCGTAGCCGGTTCGCTTGAATTCTTCAATGAGAAGCGTTCCGACATCATGATTGCCGGCAACAGCCGTTCGGTGCCTTCCTATTTCGGTGCTTCTGCTCCTTACCTGAACAAGGGTAGAACCAAGACCACAGGTTATGAGCTTGAAGTTCGACTGCAGTATGATTTTGCCAACGGTATCCATGCCTATGCCAATATGAACATGACGCATGCAAAAAATGTTGTTACCGAGCATGACGACCCAGTGATGCTTCCTTCATATCTGAAGAACGTGGGATTCTCCATCGGACAGGCCAAGAGCTATCTCGACAATGGTACTGCACAGTCTTGGGATGATGTCATCGCCATGACTCCTCACAATACCAACGACAACCAGAAGTTGCCAGGTCAGTATATCATCACCGACTTCAATGGTGACGGTGTGATTGATACCAATGATAGTGCGCCTTATGGCTTTACAGGTACTCCTCAGAATACCTACAATGCCACTATCGGTATTGACTACAAGGGATTCAGCATCTATGCGCAGTTCTATGGCGTAAACAACGTGAGCCGCTATGTAGCATTCAACTCACTGCCTAAGTCATACGTTCACACGGTGTTCAAGGAGGGTGCTTACTGGTCACCATCAACTCCAAACGGTATTCCTTCACTCCGTATGAACTCTACTCCAAGTTACTATGAGGGTACCCGCTTCCTCTACGATGGTTCGTTCTGTCGCTTGAAGAACCTGGAGGTAGCTTATACCTGGAATGGCGGCTGGATCAAGAGTCTCGGTCTCTCGATGTTGAAGGTTTATGTAAATGGTAACAACCTCTTCCTCTGGACTGATATGCCTGATGACCGTGAGTCGAACTTCGCAGGTACAGGTCTTGCTTCTCAGGGTGCATACCCTACAATGAAGCGTATCAACTTCGGTATCAAGTTAGAGTTGTAAACAGCGTTAATATAACACATTATTTATTATGACAAGAATAATTTCTAAATATAAGTCTGCCTGCCTGGCGTTGGCATTGGGATGTTCTCTCGCTCTGACCACCAGCTGTACAGACTATCTTGACAAGTCACCAGAATCGGATGTATCTCCAGAGGCTGCTTTCAAGAATTTCAAGAATTTCCAGGGCTTTACAGAGGAGCTTTATCTCTGTATTCCTGACTTCACCAAGAGCTACTGGACAACGTCCTGGAACTGGGGTGAGGATGATATCCAGGCTGTGGGTATCAATTTTCACATGAGCTACAAGGTTGACCAGGGTGACTTCTGGGGCTGGCAGAATGAGTACGACGGATGGCATGCAAGCTTCATGGATCAGGGTGATTCGTTTAATCCTAACGACCGTTTTAGCCGTGGCCTCTGGAAGGCTGCATGGTATGGTATCCGTAAGGCAAATCTGGGTCTGGAGAATATGGACCTGATGACGGCTGCCACCCAGGAGGAGAAGAATACCATCAAGGGTCAGTTGCTCTTCTTCCGTGGATGGCTTCATTTCCAGCTGATGCAGTATTTCGGCGGTCTGCCATATATTGATCATGCCATAGCTGCCGACCAGCCAATGACTCTTCCTCGTGAAACCTGTCAGGCATGTGCCGAGAAGGCTGCTAAAGACTTCCATGATGCTGCAGAGCTTCTGCCTATCGACTGGGATAAGTCTTCTGTTGGTCGCAATACATTAGGCAAGAATGGCTTCCGCATCAACAAGATTACCGCACTTGCCTATGAAGGCAAATCACTCTTGTGGGCAGCTTCTCCACTGGTAAAGAACTGCGATGCCAAGATGAACGTAAACGGCAATGCCAGCACCTACGATTACGATACCAACTATGCACAGAAGGCTGCCGAGGCACTTGGCGAACTCCTTACTCTTGTTGAGACAGGACAGACCCAGTACAAGCTCGTGGATTTTGCTGATTACTCAGACCTGTTCTATACCTGGAACAAGAACATGCTTCCTCCAGGTTCTACCGAGAATATTCTCCGTGATATTCCAGCCGATGCATGGCAGAACTCTCACTTCGGAGTGTTCACCGAGTTTGGCGGTCAGATTCTTACAGGTGGTCAGATTTTCTCACAGCCTACAGCCAACTACGTAAACTATTATGGTATGAAGAATGGTCTTCCTCTCGATGACCCAGATTCTGGTTTCGACCCAACCCATCCTTGGAAAAACCGTGACCCACGTTTCTATCACGACATCGTATATGATGGAGTAAAGGTGGTAGAGGGAGTCATCAAACCGGATGCCAACCGATATGCCAACCTCTATACAGGTGGTACTTACCGTGACGAGATCAACGAGAGCCGCACTGGTTACCTGCTCTATAAGTTCATTCCTATGATTGCCAACAACTATGATATGGGTGCTACTTATAATAAGTTGTACATTGATGTGCCTTACCTGCGTCTTGCCGACTGTTACCTGATGTATGCCGAGGCTTGTGCAGCCGTAGGTGGAGCCACCGCTTCTGCCAAGTGCTCACTCACAGCTCTCGATGCAGTGAACAAGATTCGCGAGCGTGCCGGAGTAGAAGGCGTAGCAGCCAAGTTTACAGGCAACAAGGACAAGTTCATGGATGAAGTTCGCCGCGAGCGTGCCGTAGAGCTTGCTTTCGAAGGTCACCGTTTCAATGACTTGCGTCGCTGGTTGCTTCTCGACAAGGCACCTTACAACATCAAGACATCGCAGGAGTTTGTTCGTGCAGGCGAGTTTGATCCAAAGAATCCACAGAACACTGAGGTTTCCGGTTTCAAGGAGAAGACCATTCTTACCCGCCACTTCACAAGCAAGCACTGGTGGATGCCTTTGAAGAAGAAAGACACCAGTATCTATCCTGAGATGTTCCAGAATCCAGGTTGGTAATAGAGTGTGAATCAAGAAAACAATTAAAAGAATAAAGAAGAAAAAATTATGAGCAACATAATTTCAAGATATAAAGCGATTCTTCCGGTTTCCCTCTTCGCTCTCTCTGCACAAGGAGTGATGGCACAGGATGCCTCAGAAGCAGACACCATCAACGTGGCATTCCGCAAGGCGGATGCCCGTGATGTAATCACTCCTGTCAGCACGGTCAAGGTGAAGAATCTGCTGGAGAAGAACTACAATACCTATAGCCTCGACAATATGCAGGCTTTGGCTGCAGGTTATAACGGGTCGCTGTGGAACCAGGGTGATGCACTCGTGCTGATTGACGGTGTGCCACGTGATGCAAACAATGTTTTGCCAACGGAGATTGAAGACATTACCTTCCTCAAGGGTGCTTCTGCCGTTGTTCTCTATGGTAGCCGTGCTGCAAAGGGTGTTATCCTCATCACAACAAAGCGTGGTAAGATTGAACCGCTGAAGATTACAGCCCGTGCCAACTATCAGATGAGTGTAGCGAAGTCTTATCCTACCTACCTCGATGGTGCGCAGTATATGACGCTTTACAATCAGGCACTTGCCAACGATGGTCTTTCTGCTAAATATTCAGCTGAAGACATCTATAACACGGCTGCAGGTACCAATCCTTACCGTTATCCAAACCAGCAGTTCTATAATTCTGATTATCTCAAGAAGACCAAGTCTCGCTACGATGTGACAGCTGAGTTCGAAGGTGGTGGTAAGTTTGCACAGTTCTATACCAACGTGAGCTACTACCGCGAGGGTGATTTCCTGAATTTCGGTGAAGGAAAGAACAACTATGTCGACCGCCTGAACGTACGTGGTAACATCGACCTCCAGCTCGCTGACTGGGCTTCTGGTTGGGTGAATGCCAACGCTACCTATTATAACCAGCATGGTTCAAACAGCGAATTCTGGAAGGCAGCTTCTACATTGCGCCCTAACCGTGTGGCTCCATTCATCCCGCTGTCTTATCTTGACCCGATGGATGCCAATTCTCTGGCTCTCATCAATAACTCAAGAAATATCATCACCAATCCGGCAGGATTGCCAGCAGGACAATATTTCCTGGGTGCTACACAGGAAGACCAGACCAATGCCTTCGCAGATATGTATGCTGCAGGCTACAACACCTGGACATCCCGCCAGATGCAGTTTGATACTGGTGTCAAGTTTGACCTGTCTTCTGTGCTCAAGGGATTGAGCTTCAAGACCATGTTTGCGGTTGACTATTCTACGTCATACACCACATCCTTGAACGACAGCTATGCAACCTTCGGTGCCAACTGGACACAGTTTGACGGCAAGCAGATTATCGGTTCCATCACTCAGTATGGCGAGGATAAGCATACAGGTACGCTGAACTCCAGCAACTCAGCAGAGCGCCAGACGCTTGCCTGGACCGGACAGTTTGACTACGTTAACTCCTTCGGCAATCACAATGTCAATGCCACCTTGCTTGCCAATGGTTATCAGCAGACCATCAGCGGTGAGTATCACAAGGTAAGCAATGCCAACCTGGGACTTCTCGTGTCATACAACTATGCACATAAGTACTATGCCGACTTGGCAGCCAATGTGGTACACTCGGCAAAGCTTCCTGAAGGCAACCGCAATGCCATCTCTCCATCGGCAACTCTCGGCTGGAGACTCTCTGAAGAGAATTTCCTGAAGGATGTAAACTGGCTCGATGATCTCCGTCTTACTGCAGGTTATACCGTCTTGAACCAGGATCTTGATATCAAAGAGTACTTCATGTATAAGAATATCTTCACGGCTACCGGTACATGGTGGGGATGGTCTGACGCCAACAACAGCATCCAGACTTCCGACTCTCAGCGTGGTGGTAACGACAAGCTGGGCTTCATCAAGCGCAAGGAATTCAATGTAGGTTTGAATGGTGCCTTGTTCGGCAACCGACTCAGCTTTGCCGTGAACTACTACAACACGGTGACTGATGGTTTGCTCGCTCAGCCAGACTACATCTATCCAAGCTATATGCATACCTACTGGCCTGTATCTACATTCGTGCCATACATCAACTACGGCAAGAACCGCCGCACAGGTGTTGACTTCTCTCTCGGTTACAACGACAAGGTGGGAGACTTCGAATATGGCATCCAGGCATTCGGACAGACCAACAGTTCAAAGAACCTGAAGGTTTCAGAGAATGTTGAGTATGACTACATGCGTACAGAAGGCAAGCTCACTGATGCCCTTTGGGGATATGAGTGCTTAGGCTACTACAACAGTCAGGAAGAAATAGACAATGCAGAGGCTAAGAGCTCTTTCGGTACCGTGAAGCCTGGTGACTTGAAATACAAGGACCAGAATGGTGATGGTATTATCGACTCTAAGGACCGTGTGGTTATCGGTCGCTGGAGCGCCAAGTTCACCGGTGGTATGAATCTTACCTTGAAGTACAAGAACTTCACTCTCTTCGCCATGTTGACAGGTCAGTTTGGTGGCAATGCCATCAAGGACGATACCTACAACTGGGTTTACGGTGAGCGTAAGTACAGTGATGTGGTACTCGGTGCCTGGACAGAGAGTAAATTCAAGAACGGAGAGTCTATCACCTATCCTCGTCTGACAACACAGAGTGGTGACAACAACTTCAATGCTTCCGACTACTGGATGTATTCAACCGACCGCATCGACTTGAGCCGCGTGCAGCTTACCTACGATTTCAACAAGACACTCTTCGGAGACAACAGTTTGGTGAAGGGCTTGCAGGTATATGTTAATGGCAGCAGCCTCCTGACGATAGCCGGTGAGCGCAAGCAGATGGAACGCAATGTAGATTCTGCTCCTCAAACCCGCAGTTTCACCATCGGTGCAAAGGTTGAGTTCTAATATAGAAAATTAAGATAACGAAAATGACAAAAGTGATGAACAACTTACTATCAAAATATAAAATTGGTGGAGTGGTGCTCGGACTGGCTCTTTCGATAGGACTGACAAGCTGCGACGATATGTTCGAGCCTGCCATCGAAAACCATCTGGGTTTCGAGTATATGTACGACCATCCAGACTATGCTGATGGTGTGCTTGGCAACGCCTATACCCGTCTGCCAAACGGCTCTTACTCATTCAATGATGTCGCTACAGACGATGCCGTGAGTAACGACGCTACCGACGCTTATCGTAAGATGACTGGCGTAGATAGCTGGACATCAAACAACAACCCTGTGGAAACCTGGCGCAACTGTCGTGCAGCCATCCAGTATATCAACCTCTTCCTCGCCAATGTGGATAAGGTAAACTGGAACAGCGATGAGGCTGTGCGTGCCATGTATGAGCAGCGTTACATTGGTGAGGCAAAGGGTTTGAGAGCACTCTTCATGTACTATCTGCTCCGTGCCCATGGCGGTTTGGATGCCAATGGAACACTCCTCGGTGTGCCTAATACTCTTGAGCCATCGGATGTAAGCTCAGATTTCAATTCCCTGGAGGTGCGTGCTTCTTTTGCCGACTGCATGAAGCAGCTCATTGCGGATGCAGAAGAGGCTGTACGCGTACTCCCTGTTGACTATAAGGATACCGATAACGAGACGATGACCGTCAGCTGCCTCGGCAAATCATATACGGTAACAAAGACAACCTATAATCGTGTACTTGGTGACAACTTCGCCGGACGCTTAAGTGGTCGTATCGCCCGTGCCGTTCTTGCCCAGGCTACCTTGATGGCTGCATCTCCAGCCTTTGCCGATGGCAGCGGCGTAACCTACGAGCAGGCTGCCAAATATGCCAAGGCAGTGCTCGACCTCAATGGTGGCATCTCAGGCATTGATACAAATGGTTTGGAGTGGTATGCAGACCCAAACATGAAGGATCTTACAGCGGCACAATGTCCTAAGGAAGTACTCTGGCGTACAGAGAAGAGCGAGAACAATGATTTGGAGACCAAGTACTACCCACCATCAATCTATGGTCAGGGTCGTATCAATCCAACCCAGAATCTTGTAGATGCATTCCCTGCTGCCAACGGTTATCCTATTACAGATGCCAAGAGCGAATATGACCCAGCTAATCCATACGCAAACCGTGACCCACGTCTGGCTAAGTACATTATCTATAATGGACAGACTGCCGGTTCTGGAAATGCTGTCATCAATACACAGGCAGACAACGCAGACAATCTCGATGGTCTCAACAAGGACGTTTCCAAGTCAACCCGCACAGGTTACTATATGAAGAAGCTCCTCCGTCAGGACATCAACCTGGATCCTACGGTTAACGGCAAGGCTTATCATTATACAGCCCGCATCCGTTACACAGAGCTTTATCTGGATTATGCCGAGGCAGCCAATGAGGCTTATGGTCCTAAGGGTGGCACAGATTACTCAGCCTACGATGTCATCAAGGCAATCCGTGAGCGTGCAGGCTTGGGAGAGTTTGGTGAAGATCCATACCTGGAAGAGTGCGCACAGAGCAAGGAAAAGATGCGTGAGTTGATTAGAAACGAGCGCCGCATCGAGCTTTGCTTCGAAGGCTTCCGCTTCTGGGATCTGCGTCGCTGGAAGGCTAACCTCACAGAGGAGGCAAAGGGTATGAGTATCACCAACGAAGAGGCTGGCAAGAAATATACTCCTATCTCAGTGGAAACACGTAATTTCAAGAAGGATGCCTTCTATGGTCCTGTGCCATACGACCAGATTCTTAATTTCCCATCACTCGTTCAGAACGCTGGATGGTAAAAAGAACAACATTTGGTAATAACAAGAAAAAATGAAGAAAATGAATAAAACATTCAGAAAAATAGGAACTGCAATCATGGGACTTGCCTTGGTAGCTGGTCTTTCTACCTCTTGTTCAAACGGAGATTGGGAAGATAGTCTTCAGGGAGGAACAGGCAATGGTGGCAACAACGGTAAGATAACTGTATCTTTCGCTATGCAGGCACCTATCCGCGTTATCACCCTCGGTAATGACGATGATGCGGTAAATACCGACGACAATGCTCATCAGTTCAAGCTGCAGGCAACTTGGGGTGGTGGCTACAAGAATACCAAGGATTGTAAGATCAGCTATAAGATAGATCCATCTCTTCTGCCAGAAGGCAGTGGTATGGAGGTGCTCCCTGAATCCTACTATACCCTGGAGGATCCTACCACCCTGACTATCCCTAAGGGAAGGATTATTGGTGGTACAACAGTGCATCTTACTGATGCCTTCTTCAACGATCCGAAGGCTGCTACTACTCACTATGTGCTGCCTGTAAGACTCGTTTCTTCCCTCACTGGTGATTCTATCCTTGAAAAGAAGAACTACCAGATGATCTGTGTGAAGTACAAGAATCAGTACTCAGGTATGTACTGCAAGACAGGAACTACCAATATCCAGGATTTAAAGGCCATCACTCACAAGAATGAGGATGACTTGGATGTGGTTTCAACTGTAGATTTCAACACATCTTCCATCACTTTCTCTTATCCTGTAAAGGAGTGGAAGTATGATGACAATAAGCATATCTGGAGTCAGATTGATGCATCGAAGGAGTTGACCATTACTCTGGCATTCAATGGTGAAAACTGTAAGGTTCTTCAGGATGGCAAGGAAATCGGTACTGGTACTTTTGCTCCTCGTGGCATTCAGGATTTCAGCGACAAGAACCGTATGGCTGATTGTCTGAAGATTAAGTTTAATGCTACTGTTGTGACCAACGCCGGTGATGTAGACCACGAGAAAACATGGAAAATCTCTGCCGACTATGTGATGTCTATGATGAGTCGTGGCAACAAGCTTGAGTCATGGAAGTAATTTCGTAACAAACTAATGAAAATGAATTTAGTAGTATGAATGTAAATAAATATATTATATCTGCACTGGTCTGCCCATTTGTTTTGGGCAGCTGTGCAGACTGGGATGACTGGAAATATGATGTAGAGAAGCCTCAGACCATCGCTCAGTATGAGTATCTCAACGACTATGCGCCATTGAAGGAGTATCTGGATCGTAATGCTCATCCTGGCTTTAAGGTAAGTGCTGCACTTGGCGTGGACGAGTTCAACCAGCAGGGTCCTCTCTTCCGTCTTGCAGCCCATAACTTTGATGAGATTGTTGCAGGCAATGCCATGAAGATGGCTTCCTGTGTCAACGACCAGGGTGTGATGGATTTCAGTAAGGTATCTTCTTTTGTTTCCGCAGCAGAGGATGCAGGGTTAACAGTTTATGGTCATACGCTTGCCTGGCATGCTCAGCAGCCTAGCAAGTATTTGAAGGGATTGATAGCCGATAAGCCTATTCCTGAGGCGCCGGGCGGCGGCAATCAGTATATTAGATATACCACAGATAAGGCTGGCTCAAATCCCTGGGATAATCAGGCTACCTGCAAGTTGGCTACGCCATTGGAAAAAGGGGGTGCTTATACTTTTTCAATGAAAGTGAAAGCATCACAAGATTGTGATCTTGATTTTTGGCCAATCTGGAATGCTAGTTCTAACAAGAACGAGTGGGGTGGTAGTAATGATGTTCAGTACTTGCCAGCTAAGAAAGTTTCTACAGAATGGACAACGGTTACCTGGACTTTTAATGCAGACTTTCCTCATGATATGTTGCAATTTTGTTTCGGTAAGTTAGGTGGTAGCATCGATTTCGATGATGTCAAATTGGTAAAGGATGGCACTGAAACCAACTTAGTGGCTAATGGCGATTTTGCTAAAGATGATATTTCTGCTTGGGGTAACAACTGGCAGGGACCTTCTTTTGCAATCAAGCAAGGTTCTGGTACAAGTGCATCCGGAAACTTCTGTATCAAATATACCACAACTAAGGATGGCGCAAATACCTGGGATCATCAGGCAGTTTATACGTTGCCTAAGGCATTGAAAAAGGACGCTAAGTATGTCTTGACGATGAAGTTGAAGGCTTCATCTGCTGCGGAATTTGCTTTCTGGCCTATCTGGGATGCCAGTCCTAATAAAAACGAGTGGGGTGGTAGTAATGATGTGCAGTATTGTGAAGCTCAGAATCTTACTACTGACTGGAAAACATATACTTGGGAGTTTACTGCTGCGTTTACACATGATAAGTTGCAGTTCTGCTTCGGTAAAATGAAGTCTGGCGAGAGTGTATATATGGATGATATTACCCTTGTCAAGGAAGGTACTGAGGATAATCTTGTTGCGAATGGCGACTTTGCCCAGAATGCAACAGCCGGTTGGGCTAGCAACTGGCAGGGACCTGACTTCAAATGTGAAAAGTATGGTAATGGTATCCCTCTTACTCCTAAGGAGAAATCAGATACTCTTACCTGGGCGATGAACAAATGGATAAGTGGCATGATGCAGGCCACTGAAGGCAAGGTGAAGGCTTGGGATCTCATCAACGAGGCTGTCTCTGGTGGTGGCAATGTGAATGGCTTCTATGCTCTTCAGACTGAGGCTACCAGTGAGCATAATCCACAAGATTTCTACTGGCAGGATTACTTCACACCAGAGATGTATGGTCCTATCGTAGAGAAGGCGGCTCGTGATGCTTATGCTGCGGTAGAGGGAACAAACCCTGCAGACCTCAAGCTCTTCATCAACGATTATAACCTGGAGTCTGACTGGGATAACAACCAGAAGGTGAAGTCGCTCGTTTACTGGATTGGCGTATGGGAAAAGAAGGGTCAGGAACTCGGCTGGAAAACCAAGATTGATGGTATCGGAACACAGATGCACATCGACTACTACGAGAATCCACAGACTCTGGAAAGCAAGAAGAAGGCCATCCAGAACATGCTCAAGATCATGGCAGAGACTGGCAAGCTCGTCCGTATCTCAGAGATCGATATGGGCTATGTAGATAAAGATGGCAAAGATGTTACTACTGCTCAGCTGGAGAAGCTTCCTATTGAAGAGCGTGTGGCTAAGGAAAAGGCTATGGCTGAACACTACAAGTGGATTATCGAGCAGTATTTCAAGATCGTTCCTGTCAATCAGCAGTATGGTATCTGCCAGTGGTGTCTCACCGATGCACCAACAAACAGCGGTTGGCGCCCTGGAAAGCCTGTAGGTCTCTGGAACCTGAACTATCAGCGCAAGCCTGCTTATGGTGGTTTTGCTGATGGTCTTGCTTCTTCTGCTAAAGGAAAAAGTGATGTAAAATAATTAATGATTAATTTAAAATAATAAACGATGAGGAAATTTTTATTGACTTTCGTGGCAATTATTGTATCGTGCATGGCCATGGCTGCATCGATTGCAGAAAATGAAGTGGATTATTCGTATCTACGAGGTACGTATACTACTAGTGCGTATCCAAATACTTATGAATTGTTAGAAGAAAATGGATTTCCTAAAAGAGCATGTACAATAGGCGTTCAAATGAAAGCTTTGCCTTATGGTTATCATTATTCTTGGAAAATATTAAAAGGTAATGGTGATGAGGTCCTTCAAGTACAACCTGGGACAAACTTTGCATATATAGGCCAGAATGGATACACTGATGTTTTTGAGATTTCTATAAGCATAATAGATGAGACTACAGGTCATCCTATAATGTCAAGAAATATTAGTTTTGTATTTGTTGAAGGTTTTAATAAGCCGATTGTTCCACCTGTTGGTTAATAAAGTTTTGTAAGTAGAACATTAGTTTTAGGTTTTATCATACAAAGATTAACCGAAAAAATGTTAGTCGTGATAGGTCGGTTGTGTAGTGAAAACACGACCGACCTTTTTGCGTTTTTTTAATGATGAAAATATTCTCTTTCTCCTATGTGTCATTCTTGAAAGAGATTGTCTAGTGTGACTTCGCTGTTTACTATACTTGAATGGATGCCATTGGCAACACCAAATGTTGTGACAAAGGTATTTACCAATGATTTTGTGCAATGGGTTCGGTCTCTGAATAATTCCATCCTATTGCGCAGCTTTATCTCATAATCTGCTGAAATTTTGTATTGGGCTTGACTAAATTTCATCTCGCAGAGGTTGATGACTCGGTCGGCACGCTCTATGATGAGATCTATTTGGGCTCCTCTCTGATTCTTGGTTTTGTCAGCCTTGTCAAACCAAATGTAAGCCTCGCTAGCCACGCCACCAATATTCAATGCCTTGCGTATTTGGCTGATATGGAACAAACAGAGTAATTCGAAAGTTAAACCTTGCCATGCCTCAACACTGTGAGAGAGATAATGCTTGCTCCACCATTGCTCATCAAAGGAGTCGATATTGGGCTCTATATACTTTAAATAAAATAAGGTATAAAAGTCTGTCAACTTATATAGGCGGTCTTGCGTCTTCTTGCCATAATATCTGAACTTCATGATGAAGTCACATCTCTCCAGATTCTTTAATATCTGGCACAACTTCTTTCCGTCCAGTTCGGCTGCTTTAGCAATTTCTGCATTTGTCATGCCGCCTTTATGATTAGCCAAGAGCCTGACCACCTTGATGTAATTGTCTGCATGAGTAAATAAGGCTCCATATAATTCGTCAAATTCTTGTCTTAGTGCCCCTCCCTTGTTAAAGCACAGGGTATCAACATTCTGTACAAGGCTAAGACTTGGATCTATTAAACTCAGATAAAAAGGAATGCCTCCAAAGAACATATAGCATTGGGCTATCTGGAAGCGATCCCAAGAGCATCCGCGCGATTTTAGGTATAGTTCTGTCTCATACAAAGTAAATGGGCGTAAATATATCTGGCAAGTGATGCGAGCATGCAGACCTCCTTGGTTTTCTATGAGCTTGTCTACCATCCATGATGTGGCAGAACCGCTAGCGATGAAAACTATATCGCGACGACGGGCTGCCCATCCATTCCAAAAGTTTTCAAATGCTGGGGTGAAGTCGGAACGCAAGGAATCTATCCAAGGCATTTCGTCTACAAAGATTATCTTTTTGCGGTCTTCTGGCAAGGATGACAGATATTCTTCCAAAACATCAAAGGCATCAAACCAATCTGATAATTTGCGAGCTGATGTCTCGCCCATGGCTTGTTTTAATGCTTTGGCAAAACTGCGCAATTGGGTGCGTTGGGGGAGATTGTGTCCTCCAACGAAAGTGAAGTCGTACTTCCGACCAAAGAATTCATCTACTAGATAAGTCTTGCCGACACGTCTTCTACCATAAACGATAACAAGTTCAGAGCGATCAGAGTCTATACAACGTTGAAGCTCTGCCTTTTCTTTATCTCGTCCGATTATTAAATCTGCTTTCATACTTCTAATGTTTTGGTTCGACTGCAAAATTACGATATTTTTCCTTAAAATGGCACGAAAACGCACTTTTTCTCACTTTTTTTTCGAGAAAAAGTGCGTTTTCGTGCCAAAATCTTTCACATAGGCTCTGGCTGCATAGAGGGGAACGTTTTCCATCCAGTCTTGCTCTCTGAAGCCTAACATGGAGAAGCGGATGCCTTTCAGGTGATAGGAAGCGAAATCGTGGGTTATGAATGCTGCCAATGACTTGGCTTTTACATTATCTTCTGCCTTTACCTCTATTGGCAATATTTTGCTGCCAGCCTGGGCTATGAAGTCTACTTCTTGGGTGGAATTGTCCTTGCTATAATAATATATAGGTAGATTGACCAGTGTTTTCAGTTGTTGGAGGACAAAGTTCTCGGTGAATGCTCCCTTGTATTCGCTGAATACGTTGTCGCCTATGAGAATCTGGTCGGATGGGGTCTGTGTAAGTGCTCCTAAGAGACCTATATCTAGCAAATATAGCTTGAATGCGTCCATGTCGGCATAGAATTTCAAAGGCACTTTGACATCTCTAGTTCGCTCTACCTTGTGTACGAGCCCTGCGTCTATGAGCCATTGTATCGCTATCTCAAAGTCTTTGGCTCTTGCTCCCTTTCTCACTGCGCCATAGATGAACTTTTTGTTCTCCTTTGCCAACTGAGCAGGTATGGATTCCCAGACCATTCTCACTCTTTGAGTTTGCTCTGCAGTATGTTTGCTGATGTCGGCTTCGTATGCAGCCAAGATGTTCTGTTGTATTTGCCTTGTGGCTACAGGGTTATGATGCTGTGTGAATTGCAATACGGCTTCGGGCATGCCACCTACGAAATAATATTGCCTGAGATACTCGATATATCTTGTAGCGAAGGTATCAATGAGTTCTTTATCTCCATTTTGAAGGATGTCTAAGAGCTGCTTTTCATCATTGGCAAGTAGGTACTCTTCGTAAGTCATGGGATAGAGATGCATGATGTCTACCTTGCCTACGGGAAAAGATTCTCCCTTCATGTTCATGACACCCAGAAGTGAGCCTGCTACGATGATGTGTAGTTCGGGCTTGTTCTCGCAGAAATATTTTAGCGAAGACAATATGGGAGGTATCTCTTGTATTTCGTCGAGGAACACAAGAGTCTTGCCTGGCGTGATGTCTTGTTTGGCAAAAGCGGAAAGTCCTATCAATAGGCGATCTGGGTTGGCATCCCCTTCAAAAAGTTTTTCCATCATCTTGTTTTTGTAACAGTTGATGTAAACCATGTTTTCAAATTCATGGTTTCCAAACTCTTTGATGATGTATGTCTTGCCTACTTGTCTTGCTCCGTACATAATGAGTGGTTTCCTATTGCTAGATAACTGCCACTCTTTTAGTTTGTTATATATTTCTCTTTTCATGCTGTTTACATTTTTATGAGGGAATATTGTTGCTTTTCCTACATTTTTATGAGGGAATCAGCTTGCTGTCCATACATTTTTATGAGGGAATGCGCTGCAAAATTACTAAAAATATTGCTTAAACGTGCGGAAGGTGATTAAAAAAAACACATTCCGCACGTTTAAATGTAGTTTTTAACGTTTGTTTGTTGTTTTTCTCGTTTCTTACTATACTTTTATGAGGGAATATTCCATAAATTATGTAAACGCTGCTCAAACGTAATGATGTTGTTAAATCTGTATATTTTTCCTCTGTTTTGACCAAACATTTGGGGAATCTGGAACATTTTGGGCAAAAACATTTGGGGAATCTGGAATATTCGTTTATTTGACTTTTCCTGATTCCCTCTTCAAATAGGTTTGATGGTGTATCATTTTCGTTATAATGTTGACTATCAAACCTATTTGGTGCTTCTCACAAAGTATTTGTTACACCCCGCAAAGTCTTTTTCAGCCTTTTCTGTTACTTTTGCAAGCGGAAATGAGAATCATTTCTCGTTCCTAGAATGAACAATTATTATCAATAAACTTAAAATCAAAAACGTATGAAAAAGATTTTTACTTTGATGGCAGCAGCCCTGATGGCTGTAAGTGTGAATGCTCAGACAGAGACTCCTCTTGTTTTGGGTGGTGGTTGGAATGCAGGTTTTGCCGGAGAGGCAGATGTCTATGACTTCACTGTTACCAAGCAGTGGGGTGCAGCAGAGTTTGCCTGCAACGTCAACTCTGCAGATTATCCTAAGTATATCCTCGAGTTCGAAGAGCCGCTTCCTGCCAACTGCCAGGTAAACTATACTTGGAAGGCTTCTGCTGATGCCGAAGGCGATCCAACTCCTGCCTACGGAAGAGCTGTGGGTGATGGAGCAACCAAGAAGTTTGAACTTGCTTTCGATGCTGAGCATCCTTACATCGTAGGTGTATCCGTGCAGCATACAGATGCTGAGGAAGTGAACCTGAAGGTGAAGAAGATGATTCTGGTTGCTGCTGATGGTACTGAAAAGAAGGTTGATGCCACCTTTACTGGTTGGGCTGGTACAGATAACACCGTTTCTTATAAGGGTGTGGTATCTTTCAATTCTCAGTGGCAGCAGCTCGCCATCAACGGTTTGGCTGGCAAGAGCGATGTAACCGTGAAAGTGAAATTGGCTGAGCCAACCCCAAATGTCCAAATGTGTGTAGATTACGAGGAAGGTTCTGAGTGGCCTTCATTCAACGGCAGCGACGAGACTACCTTCACCACCAAGGAAGGTGCTGTCATCAAGAATATGGGTATCCAATATACCGACCCTGACAAGAATCCTGCCCAGGTTTCTGTGCTCGGTGCTTGGTTGATTAATACAACCACAGGCATCTCTAACATCGAGAATGTCAAGCTGCAGGATGGCAAGGCTTTCAATCTTGCCGGTCAGCAGGTAGCCAAGGGTTACAAGGGCATCGTGATCAAGAATGGTAAAAAGATGGTTATCAAGTAACAGATGAAACGTTTTACAATGCTCGCATCTCTCCTCATGGTTCTGTGCCTCCAAATGGCGGCACAGACCTGGGAAGAGGTGAAAGTGGGGTCTTCTACCCGTAAGACCCTCACTTATGTTCCTAAGAATGTAGAGAAATCACCAGCCTTGGTGATTTCTCTTCATGGTATGAATCAAGACCCAGAGTATCAGCAGAAGCAGACGCAATGGAATGCGCTGGCTGATACCGAGGGTTTTATTGTTACCTATCCGCTGGGTAATAACAGAATGTGGGATACCAGCGGTACGGGTGATGTGAAGTTTGTGGAGGCTATCATGAAGGATATGGAGCTGAAGCACAATGTGGATAAGAACCGCATCTATCTCTCGGGCTTCTCCATGGGTAGCTGGCTGGGTTACCACTGTCTGGAAACGCTTGGCAATAAGATTGCCGCTTTCGGACCAGTAAGCGGTGTGGACATCGGCAAGCAGCCTAAGGCAAACCGCAAGGTGTCTATCATGCATATCCATGGTACGGGTGATGACGTGTTCAAATATACGGGCGACCCTTCTCACATGGCTGGCGGCTATCCTAGCATTGAGGAATATGTAAAGAAGTGGGCTGCCTACGAAGGTTGCGATGCAAGCAATCCGCAGGTAATCCGTCCTTATCCTGCCAGCAGCACAGGTACCACAGCTACACGTACTATATATAATAATGTGAACGATGGAGTAGAGGTGAACCTGATTGCCATCGACGGCAAGGGCCACTGGCATTCCAACGAGGCAAACGGTGTGAACTCTACCAAGGAACTCTGGACCTTCTTCAAGCGCCATCAGCAGAACCAGGCTTCCGCTCCCGACCCAAACTTTCAGATTTATCTCTGCTTCGGACAGTCGAACATGGAGGGTAATGCCGCCATCGAAGCGCAGGACAAGACGGGAGTAAACCCAAGATTCTTGGCAATGTACACCCTGGATAATGCGCAGGCTGGCTGGACCATGGGTCTCTGGCATACAGCCGTTCCGCCTCAGGCACGTCCTGGAACCCGACTGTCGGTAGTAGATTATTTCGGCAGAAAGATGGTAGAGAATCTTCCCGAAGAAGTGAAGGTGGGTACGATTACCGTAGCCGTGGGTGGTGCCAGCATCGATCTTTTCGATAAGGATAAGTATCAGGAATATCTTCAGAGTGCTGAAGTTGCCGATTGGCTCCGCAACTATGCCAAGGAATATGGCGGCAATCCATACGCGCGCCTCATTGAACTCGCCAAGATGGCTCAGCAGAAGGGTGTCATCAAGGGCATCCTGCTGCATCAGGGCGAAACCAACAACTGCGATCAGACCTGGCCTTCTAAGGTGAAGAAGATTTATGAGAATATTCTTGCCGACCTGGGACTTGATGCCAAGAATGTGCCATTGCTCGTGGGCGAGTTGGGACAGAAAGACCAGGGTGCAGCGTGCTGGGGACATAATGCCATCATCGACAATATTGCTGCTACGATTCCTACAGCCCATGTCGTTTCTTCCAAGGATTGTCCGCTGCAGAGCGACCGACTCCATTTCACAGCAGAGGGCTATCGCATGTTTGGTAAGCGTTATGCCGACGTGATGCTCGAACTTCTGGGTGTGGTGCCAGTTGAGAACCGCAACTATTACATCCGTTACGAGAGTACTGCTGGTGAGAACCTCTGGGACCGTCAGGCTATCTACACCTTGCCTAAGGCTTTGGAGAAGGATGCCAAGTATACGCTGACCATGAAGGTGAGAACTTCTGCAGATTGCGCTGAGCTGGCATTCTGGCCTATCTGGAATGCAAGCAACAACAAGAACCAGTGGGGTGGAAGCGATGATGTGCAGTATCTGGCAGCCTATCCTGTAGAGGCTGGCGACTGGAAGACGCTGACCTGGAATTTCACAGCCAATTTTGCTCTGGATACCTTCCAGTTTGTATTTGGCAAATATGGTGGTACACTCGATATTGACGACCTGGTATTGGTGAAGGATGGTGCATCAGAGAATCTGATAGCCAACGCCGATTTCTCAGCCAAGAATATTCAGGGCTGGAGCACCAACTGGAATGGTCCAAGCTATTCTCTTGCCAGCGATGCCTATGCATCAACAGGCATCGAGAAGCCAGCTGTGGCAACCATGATGAAATCGGCGGATAAGGCATACTACACTCTTCAAGGTGTGAAGGTTCTTCGTCCTACCAAGGGTATTTATATCCATGGTGGTAAGAAAATCGTGATTAAATAAATATAGAAGAAATGAACAGATTATCATTTGTAGCATCAATGCTGATGATGTGCCTCCCGATGACGATGATGGCACAGAAAAACGGGGCGAAGGCGCAGGATAAGCCTGACCCAAATTTTCAAATCTATCTCTGCTTCGGACAGTCGAACATGGAGGGTAATGCCGCCATTGAAGACATCGACCGAACTGGTGTGAATCCAAGATTCATGGCAATGTATGCCGTGGATGATGAGAAGGCAGGATGGAAAAAGGGACAGTGGCATACTGCTGTCCCTCCGCAGGCAAGACCAACCACTGGCCTCACTCCTGTAGATTATTTCGGAAGAAAGATGGTGGACAATCTGCCAGACAGCATCAAGGTGGGAACCATCACCGTGGCTGTGGGCGGTGCCAGCATCGACCTCTTCGACAAGCGTACCTACAAGGCTTACCTGAAGAAGCAGCCCGACTGGATGAAGAACTTCGCTTCCCAGTATAACGGCAATCCATACGCCCGACTCATCGAGCTTGCCAAGATTGCCCAGAAGCAGGGTGTCATCAAGGGAATCCTGCTGCATCAGGGAGAAACCAACAATGGTGATGCCAACTGGCCTAACCGTGTGAAGACCGTGTATAACGATATTCTGAAAGAGTTACACCTGAAGGCAGAAGATGTACCTTTACTCGTGGGCGAAACCGTTCAGAAAGACCAGGGCGGCAGCTGCTGGCAGCATATCGCCATTGTGGATGATATCGCCAAGACCATCCCTACTGCCCACGTCATCTCTTCCAAGGGATGTCCGCAGCGTGGCGATGGATTGCATTTCATCGCCGAAAGCTATCGCACCATGGGTAAGCGCTATGCCAACATGATGCTCTCGCTGCTCGGCATCATTCCGGATGCCAATTATCCACGTGTGGATAAAGACCGCCGTGCCTACGTCAAGCTCCACGCACCGGAGGCAAAGCAGGTTATCTTTGATATCTGCGGAAAGAAGTATCCGATGAAGAAGGATTTCGACGGCGACTGGTATGGTGTTTCAGACCCATTGGTAGTGGGCTTCCACTATTATTTCCTGAACGTGGATGGTGTACAGGTAGTAGATCCTGCCAGCGAAACTTATTTCGGCTGCTGCCGGGAGGCGAGTGGTCTGGAGGTTCCTGAGGGAGCCGAAGGCAACTACTATCGTCCTCAGCAGGGAGTAGCACAGGGTCAGGTTCGTTCGGTATCTTACTATGCTGCATCTCAGGGCAAGTTCCGCAGAGCCATGGTTTATACGCCTGCAGAATATGAAACCAATCTGAGCAAGCGCTATCCTGTGCTCTATCTGCAGCACGGAATGGGAGAGGACGAGACGGGCTGGAGCCATCAGGGCTATATGCAGCACATCATGGACAATCTCATTGCCGAAGGCAAGGCAGAGCCAATGATTGTGGTGATGGAGAGTGGCGATGTGAAGCAGCCTTTCGTGCCACGTCCTGGCAAGAATGTAGATGAGGAGCGCAAGCATTATGGAGAATCTTTCTACGATGTCATCATCAAAGATCTGATTCCGATGGTAGACAAAAAGTTCCGCACCTATACCGACAGAGAGCATCGTGCGATGGCTGGCTTGTCATGGGGCGGTTGCCAGACTTTCAACACCGTGTTGCCGAACTTGGATAAGTTCTCAGCCCTGGGAACTTTCAGCGGAGCACTTTTCGGTGTGGATGTCAAGACCTGCTTCAACGGTGTCTTTGCCGATGCAGAGAAGTTCAACAGCCAGATAAACTATATGTTCATGGGCTGCGGTTCTGAAGAGAACTTCGGCACGGAGAAGATGGCGAAGGAATTGAAGGACCTGGGCATCAAGCTTGATGTCTATGTTTCACCTGGTACTCATCATGAGTGGCTCACCTGGCGCCGCTGCCTGAAGGAATTTGTGCCACATCTGTTCAAGTAACAAGACAGGAAATCAATAAGATCATATAAAAGAAATCCCGACACTGCCTGGCAGTTTCGGGATTTCTTTTTGTTATATTTCTAATATCTTATGTTTCTTTTTGCTTTTTTTTATGTTTCGCAAAGTAATTGTAACATAAAAGAAAGTCATTTTACGAAATTATTATTAATTTTGCAGCGTGCTTTGCAAAAAGTAAGTTTTTACTGAACACGTACAATCATGAACTAATAAAATAACAATTTTAATCTATTCTCTTATGAGGAACTTAAAAAAGATTGAAAAGCCGTTAGCATTGCTATCCTTTCTCTGTTTATTCCCAGCAGGAATGTCGGCTCAGAGTATTGTAAAAGGAGTAGTTACAGATCCAAGTGGTGAACCTGTCATTGGTGCTACCGTCAAGGTGAATGGTAGCAAGATGGGTGCAGTAACCGATTTGGATGGTAAGTTTAGCATTGATGCTGCACCTGATGCAACATTGACGATTACCTATGTGGGTATGGAGCCTAAGACCGTGAAAGCTCAGGCTGGTAAAACGCTTACCATTACCTTAAAGGATGATGCTAAAGTTCTGAATGATGTCGTTGTCATCGGTTATGGCGTTCAGAAGAAGAGCGACCTGACAGGTGCAGTTGCATCTATCAAGAGCGATGACATCAAGGGCTTGTCAGCTACCGATGCCGGTGCTGCCCTCCAGGGCAAGGCTGCCGGTGTACAGATTATCAACTCGGGTGGTCCGGGTGAGGCTGCCGATATCCGTGTGCGTGGTTATTCTTCAAACAGTGGAAATATCAGTCCATTGCTCATTGTTGATGGTTTGAAGGTGGATAACATCCAGTACCTGGATCCATCTATGATCGAGAGCATTGAGGTATTGAAGGATGCCGCTTCTGCTGCCATCTATGGTGCACAGGCTGGTAATGGTGTCGTTATCATTACTACCAAGAGTGGTGCTGCCAATGGCGGTAAGGCTGAGATTTCTTACAGCAGCAAGTTTACCATCCAGTCTATTGGTAGAAAGGCTAAGCTCTTCGACGCTCCAGAGTATATTTCATACCATAAGTACTTGGGCGACTTGACGGATGATAAGTTGATGGCTGAGGGATACAATGGAGAGAACACCAACTGGTATGATGAAGCTTTTGAAAATAGTTTGGCTCATCAGCACAGCCTTACCATCCAGGCTAGCAATGGTAAGGGTCGTTTCCTTGCCAACTTGAATATCCTCAATAATAATGGTATCGTCAAGGGAGATAAGGATGTTTACAAGCGTTTTACAGGTCAGATTAATGCTGACTACGATGTATATAAGTGGTTGAACATTTCGACAAACACCTCTTTCGAGAAATGGAAGACCCAGGGTGTGAACAAAGGTTATGGTTCTGTGTTGAACTCTGTAGTTTCTGTAGATCCATTGACACCTTGCTACGTAAGCGACCCTGCTAAGTTGCCAACCAATATTTATAACGCTTATCAGAATGGCGCCCCTGTGATGAGAGATGCAGACCATAATAATGATTTCTATGGTACATCTCACTATGTAGAGGATGCTACTGGTAACCCATTGGCACAGCGCGACCGCGTGGGCTCTTACAACCAGGGTATCAATGTTCGTGGTACCGTTGCTGCCAACATCAAGCCATTCAAGGGCTTCACCTATACATCTCGTTTGGGTTACCGTATCACGCAGAGCAACTACCACAACTATGAGCAGCCATATTACATCAATTCCCTCTCTAACTCCTCACAGTACAAGATAGAGGCTCATACCAACAATGGTCTTTACTATCAGTGGGAGAACTTTGCAAACTATTTGAATACATTTGGCAAGCATACTGTAGGAGCCATGGTGGGTATGTCGTTCACCAAGAACCATTGGGACAACGCTTCCATAGGATCTGAGGGTACGAATATTCTTTCAAACTATGCTCCTAACTATCGTTACATCGACTATTTGCTCGCTGATGCTACAAAGAGCGTAGGCAATGCTCCTAACGACGCTACGGAACTTTCATACTTCGGTCGTTTGTCTTATAGCTACGATAATCGTTATTTCTTGCAGTTCAACTTCCGTCGTGATGCATTCGATTCATCTAAGCTTTCAAAGGATGCTCGTTGGGGTAACTTCCCATCAGTATCTGCTGGTTGGACTATCAGCAATGAGAAGTTCTTCAAGGACAACATCAGTCGTGATGCCATCTCTTTCTTGAAGCTTCGTGGATCTTGGGGTAAGAATGGTAATGTCAATGTATTGAGCAACTACCCGTATACTTCTCCTATTGCCATGAACCAGAGCTTCTATCAGTACAATCCATCTGTCGGTGATGGTAAGTTGTCTTATGGTTCTAAGCCAACAGGTCTTGCTAACCCAGATTTGACTTGGGAGACTTCAGAACAGGTAGACTTGGGTCTTGATGCCCGTTTCTTGAACGACCGTTTGACATTCTCTCTCGACTGGTATCGCAAGAACACCAAGGACCTCTTGGTAGAGATAAATCTTCTTCCGGAAATTGGTGTAAGCAAGTATATCATCAACTCTGGTAAGGTGCTTAACTCAGGTTTCGACTTCGAGTTGGGTTGGAGAGATCATATCCGTGATTTCAAGTACTCTGTTTCAGTCAACGGTTCTACCTTGAAGAATGAGGTAAAGGATCTTTCTTCATCCATCAGCCGTATCGAGGGTATAGGTATCGATGGCTTCAACAGCCGTTTGAAGCCAACATTCGAGGTGGGGCACCCTATCTGGTACTTCCGTGGTTACAAGTATGCAGGTGTAGCTGAGGATGGCAGTGCTTTGTATTATGACAAGGATGGCAAAACCACCAATGCGCCTACAGATAATGATAAGCAGGATTTGGGTGTGGGTATTCCTAAGTTTACTTACGGTATCACCCTCAATGCTGAGTACAAGGGCTTCGACTTGACCATCTTCGGTACTGGAGCAGCAGGCAATAAGATTTATAACTTGATGGTATCGGCCGACCGACCACTCTTGAATGGTATCGATGAATATTGGAAGAATTCTTGGACAGAGAGTAATACCAACGCCAAGTATCCTGATATGAAGAAGGTGGCAACAGACTGGACATTCTTCAGTTCTAGCGCAGCAGTCTTCAGCGGTTCTTACTTCAAGATCAAGCAGATTCAGTTGGGTTACACATTGCCACGTCTCATTACGGGCAAGATTGGTCTGAATGGTGTGCGTGTTTACTGCTCTTTGGATGACTTCTTCACATTCACCAAGTATCCTGGAGCCGATCCGGAGACAGCTTCTATGAACAGCGCTCAGTCTCGTGGTTTTGATAATGGTACTTATCCTACTTCTAAGAAGATGGTATTTGGTATCAATGTAACATTCTAATTATTAAATGATACAGCAATGAAAAAGTATTTATTATATTCTAGTATATTAGCCCTTGCGTTGACAGGAACAGTATCTTTTACTTCCTGTGAGAGTCAGCTCGATATTGAGCAGAAGGGTACTACTTATGAGGAACAGTTCTATAAGACTGATGCCGATGCAGAGGCTGCTTTGGTGGCAGCATACGAAGGCTTTATGTGTAATGTAGTAGGACGTCAGCCAGACATCCAGGGAAGTCTGGGTATCTATACTCCTCACAAGTTGATTTTGAACATGTGTGGTGATGATGTTTACTATGCCAGTGGTAACTATGGAGACCATGAGGACGCTGGTTGCCTCAATGAGTTCCGCTATGATACTGATGCCTTGGTTCCAAAGTTGATGTACTCAGGTCTCTATTCTTCAGTGTATACTTGCAACTTGGTCGTTAACAAGTTTGCTAATCCAGATACACCAGTCAAGAAGCGTTGTGTGGCTGAGGCTCGTGTACTTCGTGCTTACGACTACTTCTTGTTGGCAAACTTCTGGGGCACTCCTCCATTCGTCTTAAAGCAGTTGACAGCTGATGCGCTTCCATACAACTGCGATAAGGATCCTGAGCATCCTATGACCCACGAACAGTTGATAGAGTGGGTTGCTTCTGAATGTGAGGCAGCTGCTGCCGATCTTGATGAGCGCAAGAGCAAGGATGACAAGGATGGAGCTGTAAAGGTAACCAAGGGCTTTGCTAATGCATTGGCTGGTAAGGCTTACCTCTTCGCTGGCAAGTATGAACAGGCTAAGACAGCCCTCAAGAAGGTTATCGACTCAGGCAAGTATGCCCTTGTTCCAGGCGACAAGTATATGGACAACTTCCATATTGAGGGTGATGGCGACGAGGAAAAGGTCTTCGAAATCAACTTCGAGTACAATGCGGGTAAGGGTAAATGGAGCGGTATGATTCAGCGTTCTAGCTGGATGGAGTCTAATGCAATGAACTGGCGTGCTGGTAACTTCGTAGTTTCTCCTCAGTCTGTATATAGTGGCATCGATGGTTGGGGTGGCTTAGGTGTACCTCAGTGGTTTGGTGATGAGTTCCATGAGAACGATGGCGACTCTTACCGTTTCAAGGCTACCTTGAAGCACATTGATGATGCTGTTTATAAAATGGAGTATGCTAAAGATTCGCTAAACAATTTGACGGTTGAGCAGAAGAAGGTAAGCACGGCTGTTGGTATCAAGGATCAGGTTCAGGGACTTTATGGTAACTCTACTTGGTTGGCATTCAAGACAGTGATGCGTGCAGCTGACTCTGATGGTAAGAAATATGATGCCAACATCCGCTTGAACAACTATCTCGTGATGCGTTATGCCGAGGTTCTTTTGAACTATGCTGAGGCTTGTCTCCAGACTGGCGATCAGGGTGAGGCCAAGAAGTATATTAATGCCATTCAGGAGCGTGCAGGATCCAAGACCATTAGTAGCTCAGTAGATATGGATGTTCTCAAGAAGGAGAAATCATACGAGTTGTGGATGGAAGGCTGCCGTTGGTTCGACATCAAGAGATGGAAGGATGCCACTGCCATCAATCGCATCAAGAATGCGGGTTCTGATGTACCTCACCTCTTTGACAAGTTGTTCCGCGCACCTCAGGCTTCTGACGAGAAGTTGCACTGGGAGCATGGTACAGAGGCAAATAGCCGCTTCTATACCGTTTCTTCTCATGCAGCAAAGGATGCAGGTTTCACAGTTGGTTATCAAGAGGGAAAACATGATTACTTCCCTTATCCACAAACAGTGAAGAACATGAACCCTAACTTGGTTCAGAACCCTGGTTGGGAATAATGAAGTTGTTTTGTAAATAAAACGTTTTAAGTTTAAAGAACTATAGATTAGTTTGATAATTAGGGGGGGGTGTTTTGAAAAGAAGCACCCCCTTTTTTCTTCTTTAAAGGAATTTGTGTATGAAAACATGGATGTGTGCCTTGATGCTGGCGTTATCGACAGGAGCTTCGGCTCAGAACCCGATTATCAGCGGACAGTATTCTGCTGATCCTACGGCTCGCATATTCAACGGGAAGGTATATCTTTATCCTTCTCATGACATTCCGAGTCCTATCGAGAAACTGAAGGAATGGTTCTGCATGGCAGATTATCACGTTTTCTCTTCTACCAATCTTACTGAGTGGCAGGATCATGGAATCATCGTATCGCAGGACAAGGTGCCTTGGGTACAGGATGGCAGTTATACGATGTGGGCTCCAGATTGTGTGGAGAAAGACGGGAAGTATTACTTTTATTTCCCTGCCGCTCCGAAAGGGGAGGAGAAGGGATTCGGAATAGGTGTGGCGGTTGCCGACCAGCCCGAAGGACCGTTTATGCCGATGTGGAAACCCATAGAGGGGGTTCATGGTATAGACCCTTGTGTGTTGATAGATAAAGACGGACAGGCTTATATCTACTGGGCGGGAGCAGGATTGCACATGGCTAAGCTGAAACCAAACATGACAGAACTTGCCTCGGAACCAAAACTGGTAGAGGGTTTGCCTGAGGGATTCAAGGAAGGACCATTTGCCTTCGAGCGTAACGGCAAATATTATTTCACCTTCCCTTGGGTACGTGAAAAGGATGGAACCGAAACGCTGGCTTATGCCATGGCTGACCATCCGATGGGACCTTTCACGTTCAAGGGTATCATCATGGATGAGTCGCCTACGAAGTGCTGGACCAATCATCATAGCATCGTGGAATATCAGGGACAGTGGTATCTCTTCTATCATCATAATGATTATTCGCCTAAGTTCGACAAGAACCGCTCGGTGCGAATCGACTCTCTGAACTTCAATCCTGACGGAACGATACAGAAGGTGATACCTACACTAAGAGGTGTGGGATTGACGAAGGCACGTTCGCATATTCAGATTGATCGTTATTCTGCGCTGCAAGGCAAGGGTATCGGTATTGAATATCTGGATAAAAACAATTGTTTTGCCGGATGGAAGACTCTCTTCTCTAAATCGAATACAGCTCTTATATATAATAAGGTGGATTTCGGTAATGAGAAGGTGGCGGAAATCACCGTTCGTGCCAAGTCGCCAAAGGGCGGTGTGCTCGTAGTCAGAGCCGATGGAAAGAAGGGCAATATCATCGCTAAGGTGAAGATTCCGAAGTCGGCTGCCTGGAAGAATGTCCGTGCCCAGGTGCTCCATGCACCTCTCGGTGTTCATGCTCTTTACGTTTCGCTGCAGAGTGGAGCTGATGTAGAAGTTGACTGGTTGGGCTTTGATGCGTTGCCTTGGGAAAAGGGAGCTTTTGAAACTCACCAGTATCGTAATCTCTTTGCCGAAATGGGCTATAAGCAGGCTGATATTGACAAGAAATTAAACGAAGTGTTCAATGATGTATTTCATGGCAAAAACAAAATCTATTTCGAAGTGGGTGATTCCATGGGATATGTCAGCGATGTGAAGAACAATGATGTGCGAACCGAGGGCATGTCGTATGGTATGATGGCTGCCGTACAGTTTGACAAGAAGGACATCTTCGACCGCCTCTGGCGATGGAGCAAGAAATACATGCAGCATCAGGAAGGACCTTATAAGGGCTATTTCGCATGGAGTTGCAAGACTGATGGAACGAGAAATGCGCAGGGAGCTGCATCTGATGGTGAACTCTATTTCGTAACTTCGCTTATCTTTGCATCCAACCGATGGGGCAACGATACGGGCATTAACTATCTGAAGGAAGCGCAG
>JAIJUV010000433.1 GCA_022732315.1 Prevotella sp. | reverse complement strand
TCCCATCATAGAAGGCAATGAGAAGGGACGCATTCTCAACCATGAACTCGTCTCGGTCAAGAAAACATCGGGTGTAATAGTATTCTGAAAGGATGATCAACACCCAGGCAAACTGTTCATGCTTACTGGGCTATGGCGTGGGGCGAAGTATTATCAGGGAAAATCAGCCGATTATCACTATCAGAGCTGCTCTTTTTGCTTAAAATCCGCATGTTTATACCATTTTTTTGCTGCTACGCAAAAAGATTTCGCACTATTTTTGTATCTTTGCACCCGAATTAGACAAATAAAAAGTAAAAATATAAAAATCCTATACGGAAATGAATTTAAATATGCACATAACATCACAATCATTCGTTCAGAGTTATCGACGCTTTGAACGGAATAGTTATGTACATACATCAAGTACATCAGATATAGCCGGTATAGGATTCCCACATCATTATTCGCATAGTTATTTCTATCGGGTATCGTAGCAGCGTGCCCCACAGAGAACAAAGATAATACGAAAGAGTTGGAGTTTCCTTGCCGGGAGAATCCAACTTTTTCTTTTTAGGCAAATGCTTGCATCTGCTCTGACATGGAGAGAAAAAGCAGGATGAAATCCAACCATTTTTTACGCTTAAAATGAAAGAACTATGCCAGCAAATAAAAATGCCTTAATAAGGTACAAAACTATAGACAACTGTTTAAGAAACAGATACAGAAGATGGACTCTCGATGATCTCGTGGAGGCATGTAGCGATGCTCTCTACGACATGGAGGGAATCACCAAAGGAGTATGCGCCAGAACTGTTCAGATGGACATACAGATTATGAGATCTGACAAACTGGGCTACAATGCTCCTATCGAGGTTTATGATAGAATATACTACAGATACGCTGACCCTAACTATTCTATCACTGAAATGCCTTTATCCATAGAGGATTGCAAGCTGATAAAGAAGGCTATCATTCTTCTTGAAAACAAGAAGGATAAGAACAACGAAGACACCATCCAGGTGCTCAACAAGGTACAGGACAGACTCAAATCTATTCTGAACTTCGTGTAAGGATAAAGGAGAGATTATGAACGAACATCAACGAAACATCGTCTTACAAGAAAGTTGAAAGGCTTCTTTTCAAGCAAAACTGCCTGAAGAGAAGCCTTTCTTATGCAGAGCTTCAAGTAGGATTCGGACCTACGACCTGCTCATTACAAGGGAGCTGCACTACCACTGTGCTATTGAAGCATTAGGGAGTTTGATGGGAATCGAACCCATGACCACCAGAGCCACAACCTGGCACTCTACCAATTGAGCTACAAACTCCATATAAACTCCAGATGGATTTCTCTGAGAATCGCCATGCACTCGGCATAATCCAAGCAAGCTTGGCTTCTGCTCTCGCTTAAGGCGATTTCGAACCTTCGGAACCTTTCGGTTCGGCACGTTAGCAGTGTGCTGGTTTAAGCCGCTCACCCATACTTCCTTGTTTTGACGATGCAAAGGTAGTAAGGGAGAGTGAAGTCTTTTTTCGTTGCAAGAAAAAAGTTTCAAAAAAGTTGTTTTTTGAGTGATTTTTAACTAAAAAGTAAAAAAAGAGGAAATAGAATTGGCATTATAGGAAAATTATAATACTTAGATATTAAAGAGTCACGAAAGACTAATATACTTTCATGACTCTTTAATAATTATTATTTATGATAAATCGAGTTACTTCATTAAAATTGATTTATTATTGCTGCCATAGCCGATAATCTTGACATCTACTTTTGAATGGATTAAAGTTGGTGAACC
>JAIJUV010000085.1 GCA_022732315.1 Prevotella sp. | reverse complement strand
GAACTCACCACGTGCGATACGGTGAGAGATATCACCCAAGGTCAAGCGCTTCTGAGTACGCAAGCCCTGCTCACGCTGCAACTGCTCACGCTTGTTGGCGATTTCGCGAGCCTCCTGCTCAGTCTCGATTACGTGGAACTGGTCACCTGCAGTAGGCGCACCGTTCAAACCGAGGATGATAGCTGGCTCAGCAGGAGCAGCCGACTTGATATTGGCATTACGCTCATTGAACATCGCCTTGACACGACCCCAAGAAGTACCTGCGAGAACAATATCGCCTACCTTCAAGGTACCGTTGGCAACCAATACGGTAGAAACATATCCACGACCCTTGTCGAGAGAAGACTCGATGATGGTACCTGTTGCGCGACGGTTAGGGTTAGCCTTCAAGTCGAGCATATCAGCCTCGAGGAGCACCTTGTCGAGCAGATCGTGAACACCGATACCCTTCTTGGCACTGATTTCCTGGCACTGATACTTACCACCCCACTCCTCAACGAGCAGGTTCATGTTAGCCAAGTCCTCACGGATACGGTCTGGGTTGGCACCTGGCTTATCAATCTTGTTGATTGCGAATACCATTGGTACACCGGCAGCCTGTGCATGAGCGATAGCCTCCTTGGTAGTAGGCATCACAGAGTCATCGGCTGCGATGATGATGATGGCGATATCGGTGGCCTGGGCACCACGGGCACGCATGGCGGTAAACGCCTCGTGACCTGGAGTATCCAGGAAGGTTACCTTGCGGCCACTGTTCAGCGTAACACTGTATGCACCGATATGCTGGGTAATACCACCTGCCTCACCGGCAATCACATTGGTATTGCGGATATAGTCGAGCAAAGAGGTCTTACCGTGGTCTACGTGACCCATCACGGTTACGATTGGAGCACGTGGAACCAAGTCGTTCTCATCATCCAGTTCCTCGCTCACGGCCTCCTGAACCTCGGCACTCACGTATTCGGTCTTGAAACCGAACTCCTCAGCCACCATGTTGATGGTCTCAGCATCCAGACGCTGGTTGATAGATACCATGATACCTACGCCCATCAGCGTAGAGATAACCTGAGTAACGCTGATGTCCATCATCGTAGCCAACTCGCTAACGGTAACGAACTCAGTGAGCTTCAGGGTCTTGCTTTCCTTCTGCTCCTGGCGAGCCTGATCCTGCAACTTCTCCTGAACAGCCTCACGCTTCTCCTTACGATACTTAGCACCCTTCTTGTTCTGGCTCTTGCTGGTCAAGCGAGCAAGAGTCTCCTTAACCTGGCGTGCTACAGCCTCGTCGTCCACCTCAATCTGGCGCTGGTTGCCGCGGTTGTTGTTATTGCCCTTGTTATTATTGTTATTATTTCTGTTCTTGTTTCTGTTCTTCTTGTTGCCACCATTGTTGCCATTATTGCCCTTGTTGTTCTGGCCGTTACCGTCGCCATTGTTCTTAGCTTCGGCATTGATGTCAACACGCTCCTTGTTGATACGAACACGCTTCTTGCGATCGTTGTGCTGCTGAGCCAATTTCTCCTCACGTTCCTTGCGGCGCTCCTCCTTCGACTTTTTCTTAGGACGAGTACTCTGGTTGAGAGAAGAGAGGTCAATCTTACCCAACACCTTAGGCTCATTGGCAGAGAACTTCTTCTCACTCTTAAGTGTGAATACACTTGAAGCCTGACTGCCAGCAGCAGTATTCTGCTGTGACTTCTGCTCAGCATTCTGGTGCTGAGCGTTTCCATTCTGTTTACCCTGTGCAGCATTCTTATGACCCTTGGAGTCATTCATCTTTGGCTGCTGTGATTTTTGCTGATTCTCTTGTTTCATCTGTTGTTTTTGCTGAGAGCCCTGTTGATGAGGTCTCTGATCATGTTTTGGCTCAGCCTTACGAGCTTCTTTTACTGGCGCGTGACTGACGGCAGCAGTCTCGTGCTTAGGTTTCTCTGACTTATGGGCAGCAGACTCTGCAGAGTTTCCCTTGCCGATGCTATCCAAGTCAATCTTACCCAGCGGCTTGAACTGCTGCTGCTTGCTTGACTCCAACGAGTTTTCGGCATGAAGGTCGTCCTGCTCTTGTGCACGCTTCTTATCCTTGCCCTTTTTGGAAAAGAGTTTCTCGGCCTGATCGCGAACCTCCTTATCATGACTGAAGGCATTAGTCAATGCCTGATACTGCTGGTCGCTGAGTTTGAAGCTCGGTTCGGCCTTGACCTCTCCCAGGTCTTTCTTTCGTTCTAGGAATTCAACTGCCGTCTGAAGTCCTATATTCAATTCACGTAGTGCTTTGTGTAATCTGATGCTCATATATATATTTTAATCTCCTATTTTTAAAGTTTGATTCCCCTGTAGCACCCGCCAGCAAGGGAAAATTATTGTTCGAATTCAGCTCGCAATACCTTGAGAACGTTATCAACGGTCTCCTCCTCAAGGTCAGCCTTCTCTACAATCATGTCGCGTGGTGCGTTGAGCACCTGCTTGGCTGTATCGTAGCCGATACCCTTGATAGCATCGATAACCCACTGGTCGATCTCGTCAGAGAACTCATCCAGGTAGATATCCTCATCAGCCTCATTCTCGCCCACCTCGCGGAATACATCGATGGTGTATTCTGTAAGCATAGAAGCCAGCTTGATGTTCATACCGCCACGACCGATGGCCAGGCTTACCTCCTCTGGCTTCAGGAATACTTCTGCCTTCTTGTTCTCCTCGTCGATGGTGACAGAGGTGATAGAAGCAGGAGCCAGGGCACGCTGGATGAACAGCTTGGTATTGGCGCTGTAGTTGATGACGTCGAGGTTCTCGTTGCAGAGCTCACGAACGATACCGTGAACACGGCTACCCTTTACACCTACGCAGGCACCTACTGGGTCGATGCGCTCGTCGAAGCTCTCCACTGCAATCTTGGCACGCTCTCCCGGAAGACGGGCGATGCGACGGATGGCTACCAGACCCTCTGCTATCTCAGGAACCTCTGCCTCCAGCAGGCGCTGCAGGAAGATAGGCGCAGTACGGCTCAGGATAATCTTAGGGTTGTTGTTGTCGTTGTCAACACGGAGGATGACGGCACGCACCGTCTCACCCTTGCGATAGTTGTCGCCAGGAATCTGCTCTGTCTTAGGCAACATCAACTCGTTGTTCTCGTCGTCAACGATAAGCACCTCGCGCTTCCATACCTGGTAAACCTCACCAGAGATTACCTGACCCACGCGATCCTTGTACTTATTATAGAGAGAGTCATGCTCAAGCTCAAGAATCTTAGAAGCCAATGTCTGGCGAAGGGTCAGGATAGCACGGCGGCCGAACTTGTTGAAGTCAACCTTCTCGCTCACATCCTCGCCTACCTCGTAGTCTGGCTCAATCTTCTGAGCTTCGGAAAGGGCGATTTCCTTGTTCTCATCCTCTACCTCACCATCGGCAACAACTACACGGTTGCGATAAATCTCGAAGTCACCCTTGTCTGGGTTCACGATAACATCGAAGTTTTCGTCACTACCGAAAATCTTAGCAAGCACGTTGCGGAAACTTTCCTCCAACACACTTACCAAAGTAGTACGGTCGATATTCTTGGTTTCTTTAAACTCGCGGAATGTATCAATCATACTCGCAGTTAATTCTTGCTCTTTTTTAGCCATAGCTTATTTGAAACTGATTATATATTTTGTATATTTTACTTTATCCATCTGGTAAACGTGGTCCACCTCCATCTTTACAGGACGCTTCTTACCTTCAACCTTTACCTTTTCTTCCACGCCAACTGTGAAGTCGTTACCGTCCACAGCCTTCAAGATGCCCTTTACCTTGATGCCATCTGCATCGAGCACCTCTACCTCCTTGCCTACGAAGTTGATATACTGCTGTGGAACCTTGAATGGCTGACCGAGACCTGCGGATCCTACCTCCAGCTCATAGTCCTCGTCATCACGACTCAAGCGTTCTTCAATATATCTACTCAAAGCCACACAATCCTCAATCCATACACCGTCAGCGTGGTCAATCTCGACTACGATGCGATTGTCCGGACTGATTTCAATGTCTACCAGGAAATATTCCTGATCCTGGAGCCATTCATCAACTAATTTTTTTACGACGTTTTTATCAATCATATATACCTATTTAAAATAAAATGAGGAACTCTTGCGAGCCCCTCATTCCACTGAACGGTGCAAAATTACGAATATTTTTGAGAATATCCAAAGATTTCCCCGTTTTTTTCTTCATAACCTGCGCATTTTTAGGTAATTGTGCAGGATTTTGCACTTATTTCTTTGCCGGATGCAGTATTTTGCTGTATTCTTCTGGTGAATTCAGCAACTTTACAGCCTCCTTAATCTGCTTGTCATAACGCAGAGAGTTCTGGATGGCACCAGCCTGGAAATAATAGGCTGCAACAATCTCATTTTCCAACAGTTGCTTGATATATTCCTTGTTGTAATCCAGGTCTTTCGCCACATTGTGGCTCAGCTTCTTCTTCAAAGCCTCAAACTCCGGCTTGGCATCGTCGTAATATCCCTCGAACTTGGCGAGTTTCTCCAAATCTTTCAGATACTTCTCGGTCTCTCGGTCATACTTGAAATCCGCCTTCAGCACTCTTGCCTTGAACTCATCGTAATCGGCATCGGTAAGAGCGAAATCCTTGGCTGGGGCGATGGTAGGATGCTTGGCGATGTAATCCACTTCGTAGTTGAGCATCACCTCGTTGCTGTCTCTTGCGCCCGCCAGATAGAAGGCGATGTTAGGAAGCGAATCAGGCTTTACCTCCACATCCGGCTTCACGCCGCCGCCATCACGCACCTCTCTGCCATTGGCGGTATAGAATACCTTGGTCAGGGAATCAGGCACATGCTCCACATAGCCTCCCTTGGAATGCTTGTAGTTGAGCGCCTGCACGCATCTTCCACTCGGAATATAGTATTTGGCTGTGGTCAGCTTCATCTGTCCGTTGTAAGGCAGGTCCATCGTGGTCTGCACCAGTCCCTTGCCATACGTGCGCGTACCTAATATAATAGCTCGGTCATAGTCCTGCAGGCTGCCGCTCATAATCTCGCTGGCGCTGGCAGAATTGCCATTCACGAGCACCACCATCGGCATTACGGAGTCTACAGGCTCCACGCTGGTCTTGTATTCCTTGTTGGAACGCTGCAGCTTGCCCTGCATCTTCAGTACGGTCTTTCCCTTTGGCAGGAACATGTTGATGATGCTCACCGCCTCGCTCACCGAACCGCCGCCATTGTTGCGGAGGTCGAATACCAAGCCCTTGGCTCCCTGCTTCTTCAAGTCGATGAAGGCACGGCGCACGTCCTTGGCGCAATTGTCGGTGAAGGAATTGAAGTTGATGTATCCGAATCCGCCCTCCAGCATACCGTAATATGGGAGGAATGGCATCTGGATGGTACGGCGGGTTATCTTCATCTTCAGAGTCTTGCCCGTACTTGGCCGTTTCACCTTAATGATAAAGGATGTACCCGGGTCACCACGAAGATGATCGCTCACATAAGCCACGTCTTTATTGGTCATATCCTCATTGTCGATGCTGAGGATGATGTCTCCCTTCTTCAATCCCACTTCGGCAGCTGGCATATTCTCGTATGGTTCGCTGATGCAGACACGCTGCAACTGGAAATTGTAGCGCACCACGGCACCCACACCGGCATATTTACCGGTGAGCATATTCTTCAGTTCGTTGACTTTCTCCTCTGGATAGTAAGTGGTATAAGGGTCCAGACTACCCAACATAGCCTTGATACCATTGCCCACCACCTCTTCGGCATCGAGCGTATCCACGTACATGAGGTCCAGATTCTTGTAGATGGAGTTGAATATATCCATATTCTTCGCCGTCTTGAAATCATGATCTCTATCTATCTGTGCAAAAGCAGGTGCTGCGAGCAGCACCATGAGCAACGAAATCAATACTTTTTTCATGCTTATCTTTATCATCATTAATTATTTCTCATTTCTTTCTCCCCATCATCGGCTTAGAGGATAATCCGAGCGGGATTGTAATTCGCCCACAAAATTACTCATTTCTTTGCTAAAACTACCATTTTTAGTCTAAAAAAGTGGCTCTAAGCCCCCAAAAATGCACTTTTTTGAAGAAAAAGCAAAAAAAGTTGGGGAAAAATTTGGCAGAATGGAGAAAAGTTAGTACTTTTGCACACGCAAATAAGGAACGTCATGTTTCTGCAATGCGAAAATGCTTCAATAGCTCAGTTGGTTAGAGCACCTGACTGTTAATCAGGGGGTCGTTGGTTCAAGCCCATCTTGAAGCGCAAATGATGATTTTGTTTCATCACTCATTTTATTAAAGTTAAAAATGCTTCAATAGCTCAGTTGGTTAGAGCACCTGACTGTTAATCAGGGGGTCGTTGGTTCAAGCCCATCTTGAAGCGCAAAAAGAGTTACAAGTGATTTGTAACTCTTTTTTTGTTTTTATCCCCTTAGTAAATTGCAATATATCTCAACTTATTGGAACTTCAATGCATAAATTATCCTAATTTAACGGCTTTCGAGGTTTTCCACCATACAGCCATATTATCCACCCAACGGTGTATATTGAGATAAAGAGGGTGTGTCATAAGTCCATGACACACCCTCAAACACGGTGAACAGGTGGCGTATAGACCCTTTTTTGCGAATCAGGGATGTTTAGAATAAACTTCTTATTGCTATTCCTGTAAGAATTGCTATCGTGAAGCTAGAAAAAGTGCCAATCAAAACATATTCTGTTGTTCGAATTTCCTTGGCTTTGTTTAATTCCCCAAAACGGAAAACAGACTTTGCAGCCAGCAAAAAGCCGACCCCCTCAAAACTGCCAACAAGGACGAATGTCAGAATCATGATCCTTTCAATATAACCTATCCATTGTCCTGCATTAGGCAAACTCTGTGTGTTAGATGATACAGGCGTCCATTTGTTAAGAAACAACCCCAATAAGATAGAAGATGGTCTTAACATTAATATATATGCCACGACGGTCAACCAAACATTTACAGAACAATGGTTCTCAATATATGAAAGAACAGTACCATCTCCGTACAAAACGAACCATAATATTCCTATTGTTGCAATGTGTAAAAACTGATCTGCAAGAAATGTTGAAAGAGAATCCTGATAACACTTACATTTAATCAAATCTATTATAAAATGGCTGGAAAAGATGACCAGAGGTACAAGCCAGCATGACCAATCTGCCACCAACAGATATGCCACACCTGCATGTATGGCACTATGAAACAACAGATAACCAATCCCTTTGATACCAGGTTTACGCTTTCCATTATTGATGCTATCAGTCTGAAGTATAAAATCAGAACATAGATGCGCACAGAGTAACTTTATAAGTATGATGATGGATTCCATGTTATTGCTTAATGTATTTTGAAATTAACGATTTGAAATATTCCACATAGTCAAGGATTAGCTGCCCCTTAGCTGAACTCCAGTGATAATTAAAGTTTTGTCTTGTCATGCCCAAATCCTCAGCCAGGTCTTTCTGAAGTTTAGGAAAGAGTATTGCTTGATAGACTACTTTTGCCTGTTTAGCAGTCCATGACGTAATTATATCATCAGCAAAACGAGTGACCAAATCCATGTCTTTATCAAAGTCAGACCATGTGGTCGATATGCTCAGTCTTTTTTTTCCGATGTTGTCAAACGAACGGCCTGATAATCTGAAAGCCTCTCCATCGCTGGTTACAATATTGTCGCTTTCAAAAGAAATGCCACCAATACCAATGGACAATCTAGCATCCCAAAGCTGCAGTTTGCCAGGAGTCATGGCTTTAAGTTTTGCTCTTAGCGCAATAGCTACAGCCAAGGCATAGTCTGGTTTATCAACAACTATTTGGAAACTATCACCTCGATACATTTCCAGCTTGCAGAGAGTTTGAGGCAGAAAATCTGCAACGCATACATTCAATGTATCCAATACAGTTTGTCTCCATTCTGCAGCAATATTTGTGGAGTTTACTAGATCTCCTGTAATCACGCCTTTTATCATAAACTTGAATAATTTGATTAATTCTGGTGCAAAGATAATATTTTTCTTTTGAAAAATCAAAGATATTACCTTGATTTTGCGTAATCAAGCTATTTTATTTGATTTCCGGCCCATCGGATAATAGTACATATCGATGTTGCGAATGTTGACGATGAAAGAACGGTGAATACGCTTGCATCCCATGCCACAGCTTACGAGGAATACATGTTGTGGGTACTTGCGCTCATTTGCGCCATTTTTGTCATTTGCCATAATAATGTTGGTATTAAGTACTCCGCGATTGCTCGCAAAAGTACTGCTAACCAAGAAGACAAAGGACATTTTCCACCATACAACCATTTTATCCACCCAACGATGTATATTGCAAAGGAGGGTGTGTCATAAGTCCGCTAGGCGTCCCGGCGGATTTGCAATCATAAGTAGTTAATAGATTTTTAACATTTACAACTACTTAATAATCAGCTATTTATTTGCGTATTTCAATTATTTTTTGTACCTTTGTAGGTAGATAAAAACAATAGAAAATAGCAAATATGAGCAAAATAAAGGTACATGCATGGGATATTCTTAGAATGATTCCAGATGAAGAAATCGCAAAAATAGCAAAAGACACGAAGGTGGATTATTGCGCCAAGGTATTAACCGGTGAGCGCCTTTTCTACCTTCTTGTCTTTGCCTTCTTATCTGCCGACCATGTTAGTCAAAGAAGACTTGAGTCAATCTTCAATAATCCTACGTATAAAACTTTGTTCAACGTAGCATTGGATGCTACCGTAACACACGGATCCATATCTACCCGTTTGGCTAATGTAAATCTCGACTTCTTTGAGAAGGCTTTTGATTTATTATATAACCGTCTGTCTCAGCTATATACAGAAAAAGAATTGCAGGCCAAAAACATAGTTCGCATAGATAGTTCCATGGTGGCAGAAACCTGTAACAAGCTGAAGAAAGGATTTACTGTTGGTAAAAAAGCATCAAATAAAGCAGAACGCAAACAAATAAAGTATACGGTAGCTTATGATGGCTTTTCTGCTAAACTTGCTGAAGTATTTTCTAAACCAGAATATCTTAGCGAAGACATAGCTATGCCGGCTGTTGTACAAGAACTGATTAAGTATGACCCAGAACATAACAATCTATACGTTCTTGACAGGGGATTCTGTGCTCTTAAGAATTATGAATTGGTAGAAGATGCAAAGGCTAAGTTTGTAGGACGAATTAAAACTAACCGCAAAATGCAGGTTATAGAAAGCCTTATGACAGAAAACACCAACACTGATTTAGGAAAATTGGAGTTGGTGGATGACCTTGTTGTGTTCCTATATGACAGAGAAAAAAAAGATTTTTCAAATACAAAGTATAGAGTGATAAAGGCTAAATTCAAAACGCCTCGTGATACTACTCGTCCAAATAATAAGGGTAAGGTAAAGCGTGTAGAAAATGAAGTGTTTTTTATAACTAACGACTTTGATATGACTCCACAAGAAATTGCGTTCTGTTACAAAAAGCGCTGGGACATAGAGGTTTACTTTAAGTTTTTAAAGCAGAATTTGAATTTTTCTCATTTTCTGTCTACTAATGAGAATGGCATAAAAGTCATTCTCTACATGACTATTATTACCTCTATGCTGGTTATGATATACAAAAAGGAAAATGAGCTCGGTTTTTCTATTGCGAAATTTAACTTTTACCTTGAAATGCAAGAATGGGTTGGGGCGTTGTTAGTGGTTATTAATGGTGGGGATTTGAGTAAGACTCCATTCAGACATGTTACTATAAGAAGTAGGATTCCTTAAAAAAGGAAATCCTACTTTATAGAGCAACATGCCTAAAATAATCTTTCAACCACTTATGATTTGCAATCCGCCGTAAAAAAAAGGTTCGACCTATTAAAACCGGGGGATTTGTAATCCCCCAACAAAAGGAAAAAGCACACTCCTTTGCTGCGGTAGTTTGACCCATATAACGCCATATAAATTGTTTATAAGGCTCTTTTTCGTAGAAAAACAAAAACTCGTTGTACATCCACATAAGAACTTACAACGAGTTTTTAGTTATTTATATTGGGAGTTTTGACACGCCCTCCGCATGATTATT
>JAIJUV010000432.1 GCA_022732315.1 Prevotella sp. | reverse complement strand
GGCAAAGAATACGCAGCCTATCGCAAAGCGTTGCAAGGCCCTGGGCATTTCTCCTGCGGTCATGGGCTATGCAAAGAAGAATACCACCCGCAACTCCAACGGCAACGTCCGCAAGAAGCAGTCTGAGTACGCATCTCAGCTGAAGGAGAAGCAGAAGGTCAAGTTCATCTACGGCGTTCTGGAGAAGCAGTTCCACAACGCTTACCTGAAGGCAGAGTCTCGCCCCGGCAAGACCGGTGAGAACCTGCTGCAGATCATGGAGTGCCGTCTGGACAACGTCGTGTTCCGTCTGGGCTTTGCTCAGACCCGCCGCGACGCTCGTCAGCTGGTGTCTCACGCTCACTTCACCGTCAACGGCAAGAAGGTCAACATCCCCTCTTACCAGGTGAAGGCCGGCGATGTGATCGAAGTGCGCGAGTCCAGCCGCAGCTCTGCAAAGTTTGCAAAGCTGACCGGTGCCGAGGCTCCCGTCGTGGCTCTGCCCGCATGGCTGAACCGCGAGACCGGTTCTCTGAAGGGCGTTGTCGCTAAGCTGCCCGAGCGCAGCGATATCGACTACGAAGTCGCAGAGCACCTCATCGTCGAGCTGTACTCCAAGTAATCCATTAAGAAGGCGGTGCCTTCCTTTTGGATGGTACGCTTTCGCATTCTTTTTTGAAAGAATTCAATAATGGGCCGGTGGAAACACCGGTTTGACAAGGAGGGCATAGATATGATGGAGATTGAACGTCCCAAGATCGAAACGGCAAGCCTGTCCCCGGACGGCCGCTACGGCAAATTCGTGGCAGAACCTCTGGAGCGTGGCTTTGGCATCACACTGGGCAATAGCCTGCGTCGTGTGCTTCTTTCCTCTCTGCCCGGTGTCGCCGTGACCAGCGTCAAGATTGACGGTGTGGTCCACGAGTTCTCCACCATTGAGGGCGTCAAGGAAGACGTTACCGAAATTGTCCTGAACCTGAAGGGTATCGCTGCAAAGCTGTACACCGATGGTCCGAAGACAGTGCGTGTTGAGGCAGTTGGTCCCTGTGAGGTCACTGCTGACAACATCAAGCAGGGCGACGACATCGAAATTCTGAACCCTGAGTGGCACATTGCAACTCTGGGCGAGGGTGCCAAGCTCGTTATGGAGCTGACTTTCGACAAGGGTCGCGGCTATGTGCCCGCAGAGCGCAACAAACAGGCTATCATCGAGAAGAACGATATCAACACCCTTCCCGTTGACAGCATTTACACCCCTGTGCTCAAGGTGAATTATAACGTCGAGAGCACCCGTGTTGGACAGGCCATTGATTACGACAAGCTGACCATTGAGGTTTGGACCGATGGCACGATCAACGCACAGGAAGCCGTTTCTCTGGCTGCCCGTGTGCTGACCGAGCACCTGAACCTGTTCGTCAACCTGTCGGACGAGGCCGCCGGCGCTGAGATCATGGTAGAGAAGACCAACGACGACAAGGAGAAGGCTCTGGAGATGACCATCGAAGAGCTGGATCTGAGCGTGCGTTCCTTCAACTGCCTGAAGCGCGCAGGGATCAACACGGTGGAAGATCTGGTCAGCAAGAGCGAGGACGAGATGATGAAGGTCCGTAACCTCGGTCGCAAGAGTCTGGAGGAAGTCATGGCTAAGCTGGACTCCCTCGGCTTCAAGCTGAACACGGATGACGAATAACTAAAATAATTTAAGGAGTGAAACGGGATGCCCGGTACCAGAAAGCTCGGTAGAACCAGCGACAGCCGCAACGCTATGATGCGCGCTATGGTTACCTACCTGTTAGAGA
>JAIJUV010000431.1 GCA_022732315.1 Prevotella sp. | reverse complement strand
TGAAGATGGATAGTAGAGCTGCTGCTCACGCAAGGCTTCAATGGCTGCATGTGCCAAAGTGCAAGCCCATTCATTGCGAAGGTCATAATAGCCCTTCTGATAGTTTATTGCCAACTGCTCCATGAAAGCCATCATCACCTTGAACTTCTCGTTTACAAGAAAGCGGTGGTCATTGGCAAACTCTGCACCCACCTTGGATGCGGAACACATCTTGCCGTTCACGAAGCGTGAAAACTCATTGGCAAACTCCTTGTCTCTTTCGTTAATCATATCGTTCATATCTGTTCGGATTAAATTGTGAAACTTCTTTTTCTTCCCTATTCTCGAAGCCTTTACGACTTCATCGAGGGAATTGATTTTACGTGCAATCAAGAGTTCGGACATGGAGGCAGACAAGACAAGGAATTGGGAGATTATTTCATTGGAATACCCCAATCTTTGATTGGTGGAAGGCTGCTGATGAAATAACCTGCTAATAGCAAGGCGGTACTTGACGGTCTGGTGGGCTGAACTAAATTTGCTAAGGAAAAACAAGGGAGGATGAAGGGTATGGGATGGATTATAGTATGAAAATGGTTAAAGAAATATATAAAAGTCAAGTTTATTGCGTAAAAAACAAGACTTTTATTAACTTTGCACTCGAAAAAAGGAGATAAACATGGTTATAGCAAGACTGATAAAGGAAAAATTGTCATCAACCCCTGCTGGGGTTGTATTGACAACAAGAGACTTTGGGGTGGAGATGCGGTATCAGCCGGCACTCGCCAAAGCTCTCAACCGTCTTGTGCTCCAAGGCGAGCTGCAAAAGATAGCTAAGGGGAAATACTATATTCCGAAGAAGACCATTTTTGGAAATCTGAAACCTGCAGATTCTGAACTTGTAAAAGACTTTCTGGAGCAAAATGGCAAGATTGTGGGTTACATTACAGGAACAGCCGCATTTGCATCCATGGGGTTGACTACACAGATAAGTTCATCCATCCTTGTCGGCACAAATAAATATCGGAGACCCATCACAAGAAATGGCGTAAAAATTTCTTTTTTGTTACAAGAGAACGCCATAACATCAAGCAATATTCCACTACTTAGAATATTGGATGCTCTGCGCCTTATAAAGGACATTCCTGCCACTTCACCTGATGACTGTGTGATGAACATTTGCAAAGCGATCAATGCTCTTTCAATGGAACAGAAGCGAGAATTGGCAGAACTATCCTTGGCATACACACCTTATGTAAGAGCTTTGCTTGGTGCCATCTACGAGAACATGGAACTGGAAACGAAAACCATCAGCAAAACATTGAATGGAGTGACCAGTTACAAGTTGCCAATCTCCGACAAAGTATTGTCAAACAAAAGAAACTGGAACATCATATGAGATTACATGAAAACTGGGAGTTGTTCTCTGACGCATTGCAAGCAGCATCACAACCTGTAGAGGATGGAGGACTCGGCATCAAGAGCATCTTCATCGAGAAGGACTATTGGATTTGTCGCTCGTTGTCTTTGATGGCTGCGAACGACAAGGATAACCGTGCCATATTCAAAGGAGGAACAAGTCTTACGAAAGCATACGGCATAGGTAGCCGATTCTCTGAGGATATAGACATTGCTATATCCGAGGCATGGACGCTCAGCGGCAACCAATTGAAGATGCTGATCAAGAGAACTGCCAAAAGCATGACTGAAGGTCTGCAGGAAATGGATATGCCTGGTTTTACGAGCAAGGGATCCCACTATCACAAGGCATACTATTCTTATCCAAGAGCTATTGATACATT
>JAIJUV010000430.1 GCA_022732315.1 Prevotella sp. | reverse complement strand
ATCTCAAGATTCCTACGCTGCAGCTTGCCATTCTCATCCCGCTTGAAGCTCTCCACTGATCCCACATCCACAGTATAGCCTTGTTTGCGAAGCTCGTTATAGATAACATTCTCCATAATATGGGTGAATTCTATCTGTCGGAAATCAAGCACGGCATTTCTGATACCGATGTCCTCGAAGTAATACTTGGTACCAGCACCTATGTACTTGCGACCTTTCACATCATAGCGCAAAGCCTCGCTGATGACAAAGGAATCCTGCAGGTATTCCAAATACTTACTGATAGTATTGCCACTTATCTCTACTCCACCAGCCGACTTAAACGTATTGGAGATTTTCAAGACATTGGTACAAGAACCTATCGTAGATGCAAGGAGACGTACCAGCTCTTTCATTCCCTCTGGATTCTTCAAGCGATTTCGGTCCAATACATCTTTCAGATAAACAGTCTCATAAATCTCTCGAAGATAGTTTTGCTTTGCTTCTGGGCTTTCCATCTGCACCACAGCAGGCAATCCACCATAAAGATAATAGGTTTCCAATGCTTGTTGCATCTCTCCTCCTACAACCTCGAAGTATTCAGAAAAGCTCAATGGATGAATTCGGATTTCCCATCCTCGCCCTCTGAACTCTGTGATTACATCCTTTGACAAGAACCGGGCATTGGAACCAGTTACGTACACCTCAGCATTCTCTACATGGAGATAAGAATTGAGCACATCCTCAAACTCCTTTACCATCTGAACCTCATCAAGAAGAATGTAATACTTCTCCTTGTCAACCATCTGAGCATCAATATACTCTAAGAGTGCATCCGGGTCACGGAGTTTCTTGTTTCTACGGTCTTCAAGATTTACTTGTATGATATGGTCTTCCGAAACACCTCTTTCAAGCAAATGCTTGCAAAAGATGTTGAAAAGAAGAAAAGATTTACCACATCGGCGGATGCCAGTGATAATCTTTATCATCCCATTGCCTTCGGCAGAGATGAGCTTATCTAGATATTCCTTGCGCTCAAAATACATCATTTCGCTGAAAATTTTCGTGTCAAGACACATATTTTTGCAGCAAAAGTACAATTTTTACTCGACTTCACCAAGTTTTATCGTAATTTACACGGAATATTTAAGGTATTTAAACAAAGAAAGAGCGGAAAAACAACTGTTAACTGTTAACTCTGTTAACCCCAGTTGTTCTTCCGCCCTTAAACTTTTATTCTGCCAGCAGCTTCTCGGCCATTGCCTTACCCAGAGCCTCGCACTGCGCCTTTACCTCTGGAGTAATCGCCTGCTTCATATCTACAGGTTCGCCCACTGGCTCGTAGTGGAGCTTGGTGTCGTTCCACTCCTGAATCTTTGCTACCGCCTTGCTTGCCCAGCAATGAGAACCGTACCAGCCAAGAAGGTGGTTCTTGACGTCCTTATTGGCAAGCTCGGAGAGGAGAACCTCCATCTCGTGATAAAGACCGGCATTGTAGGTTGGAGCACCTACGATGAGACCCTTGTAGCGGAAGATGTCGCGCAGAATGTAGCTGTGGTGAGTCTTCGAGATGTTATACATTACGATGTTCTTCACGCCAGCCTTGCTTGCCGCACGGGCGATGATTTCAGCCATGCGCTCGGTGTTGCCATACATGGTGCCGTAGCAGATAACCAAGCCCGGCTCCGTCTCGTACTTCGACATCTTATCATACATGCCGATTACCTTCTCAATGTGCTCGTGCCAAACCGGACCATGGGTTGAGCAGATGTAATCCAGCTCCACGCCAGCCAACTTCTTCAA
>JAIJUV010000429.1 GCA_022732315.1 Prevotella sp. | reverse complement strand
GCCATCGCCTTCGAGCCATTCTTGCCATTCTCTTCAGAGAAGCTCCGCAAGATGATCAATATGCCTAACTTCGAGTGGACTCAGCTCGGCAGCACAGATCTGCTCAAGGCTGGCACCCAGCTGGGTGAGCCAGAGTTGCTCTTCGAGAAGATTGAGGACGAGGTTATCGAAAGACAGCTCCAGAAGCTCGCTGATACCAAGAAGGCTAACGAGGAGGCATCTTACAAGGCAGCTCCTATCAAGCCAGAGGTTAGCTTCGATGATTTCGAAAAACTCGATATCCGCGTAGGTCACATCTTGAACTGCGAAAAGGTGAAGAAGTCTAAGAAGCTTCTGAAGTTCACCATCGACGATGGTTCTGGCGTAGAGCGCACCATCTGCTCAGGTATCGCAGCCTACTACGAGCCAGAGCAGCTGATTGGCAAGGACGTATTGTTCGTAGCCAACTTTGCTCCTCGCAAGATGATGGGCATCGAGAGTCAGGGTATGATTCTCTCTGCAGTCAACTTCGACGGCACTTTGAATGTTACTTCTCTCCTTGGCAAGGTTAAGCCAGGAAGCCAGGTAGGATAAATCAGACGAATGACACGAATCATCTCGTAGAAAAACAATAGTAGATAATAAAAGGTGGATGCAAGATCTCTGAACAGAGATTCCTGCATCCACCTTATCTTTCCCATCTACCTTATCTTTCTTATCTAAAGAGTAAAGCGATAACCTACCGTGAAAGTAAAGAAGCTATTCTTTGGACTGTCAAATCCCGAAATATTCTCCATCTTTGTCAAACCTATGTTGTATCGTGCATCGAGGATGACATTCATATACTCATACGAAACGCCTACCGGAATAGAGATATTCGTACGCTTGGCAATAAGGGTTCCCTCTACCTCCTCCGTATCCTTATAATAGGTAGAACCATTCTTGTCCTTCTCCAAAGAAGTCTCCTCATAAGAGAATTTGGCATCTCCGCAGCGGAAACCAGCCTGTATGCCCACCATTGCCACCAGCTGACGGGTTACATAGCACTTGAGCATCAAGGGAAGCTGGATGTAATCAATATCAGCATGATGGTTCTTGATGCCCCAATATTGTTTCTTATCAGCACTCTCTACGGTTTCATAATCAGCGAAACGGTAGCCCAAACGAGCATAATAAGCGCCCAAAGACACCCCTACATACTCTGTGGCACGGTATTCCACATCCGCACCAGCCATCAAGCCAGCCTGATTTTTCGACTTGATTTCACCGTCCAAAGCATCGCTGACATAAATCGAGTTATTGCTCCAATTAGACAAAGCAACACCTACACGGGGAATCACAGAGAATTTTCCTACAGGATTCTCCACTTCCTGTGCCATCGCTCCTACGGAAGCAAGCAACAGCATCATCCATATTACAATATTCTTTTTCATCTTTCAGTAATTATTTATATCTATATAAACTAAAAACACTTTGGAATATTGCATATAAATGCATCCATTAGTAGGAAAAAACGACCATATTTGTTGATATATCATAAAAAAGAAAACGTTTACGAGAGTTTTTTGGCGAAAAACTTGCGTATATTGCACATTTTTCGTAATTTTGCGCACGAATTCAACGGCATTGATGGAAACTGATAGTTTACACATTATTATATATAAACCTAAATGGTATCCATATATATAGTTAATTAAAACATGCCGTTAGTATAAACAAAAGTATTAAGATAACAATGACTCACAATTTGTTAAAAGGCAAGCGTGGCATCATCTTCGGTGCACTCAATGAGGAATCAATCGC
>JAIJUV010000428.1 GCA_022732315.1 Prevotella sp. | reverse complement strand
CCATCGGCTGCATTTCCGCTATCGGCAAAGATATTGTTGATAATCAAACCGTTACCACCGGTAAAGTAAGTCTGGTCGTTGTAGTTGTCATGGAAGAAACTGTTTGCCATCACAAACTTGCCGTTCACATTACAGAAGTGGAAGGCTGGCACACCGCCATCGATGGTGGTCTTGAAAAGCTTGTTCTGGAAAGAAGCTGAACTCTCGGTAGGAGTAGCACCAGCATAGGCCACATCCACGTGGTTGAGCACCACCTCCTCAGAATTATATCCGCAGATGATGCCGCCCCAATCGGCAGGCTTCCTGGTATCAGAAGTAAAGACTACTGGCTTCTCGGCAGTTCCCATACAATAGAGATTGCCCAATACTACGATTTCTACCGGCACCTGAACCTCTGATTTGCAGGTAACGGTTACGCCCGGCTCAATGTAGAGCGATGCTCCTACAGGAATCTCAACGCTCTCGCTCAGGGTAGTATCCTTGCTCCAAACCACAGAACCTGCTGGATATTCTGCCACCTTCGTTGTGATGACATCCTTAGAACCCTGGTTCTCATTACCATCACTTCCATTACCGCCATTATTCACGTAATCGTATGGATTGATATTATCGTTCTCGCAAGATGTGGAGAACATTGCAGCTGCTGCCATCAACAGCAAAGCAGCAAAAGTACTTATCTTTTTCATTTTTACAGTTTCTTGTTTTATAATTTATATCTTACTCCCAGCAGGAAGGTTCTGCCATACTGATAAGTGCCCACGATGGTCTTATCGCTCTTCTGACCCTCATACTCCAGGTTGCTCTTATTTACAGTCTTCAAGTATCTCTCGCGCTTGGCATCGAGCAGATTGTTTGCCTTGAAGAAGACGGAGATGCCGTTCTTGAATTGCTTCTCGGCACTCAGGTCGAGACCGAACATCGCCTTGTCCCACTGGTCGGCATCCTTGAAAGGAGAAACCAGGGCAAGCTTGGTGCCCGTGAAGGAAGAGGCCAGCTGCGCATTCCAGCCATGCTCCGTATCCTTATATAATAAGGAGATGTTGGCGGTATGAGGGGCCTGGTTAACCAGCGGACGGGTCTGGGTTACGCCCGATTTATATTCGGCACTCCCCTCCTTGTACTCACGCTTCGAGGTGGTGATTTCAGAATGGGTGTAAGTATAATTCGCCTTCACTCCGAAGTGGCGGATGTACTTGATGAGGTCGATTTCGAAGCCCATATTCTTGGCATTACCCAGGTTATCCGGCATGTAGTAGGCATCGGTTCCGGCGCCAATCTTGCCATCCGATGTTACGAACACCTGCTCTATAGGGTCTTTCAGATACTTATAGAATACGCCGGCAAGAATCTGCTCGGTCTTGCTTGGGAACCACTCCCAGCGCAGGTCAATGTTGTCGATGCGGGCACGCTTCAGGTTTGGATTTCCCTTCTCCTGATACTCCTCGCCCATAATCTGATAAGGCACTATCTCGTAGAAACCCGGACGGTTGATGGAGCGATAGTAAGAGAGACGCACGTTCATCTTCCTGGTTGGTGTCCACTTGATGGATGCCGATGGCAGATAATCCCAGTAGCTCTGCTCGCCCACCTGTCCCATGTTACGGAAGTGCTGGAGCATGGTGTAAATCTGGTTGGTGTGCTCGGCACGGAAACCGGCATTCAGTTCGCCCACCCCGCTCTTCAGGGTTACCATGGCGTAGGCACCGCCGATGTGCTCCTTGGAATCGTAGTTGAGCTGCGAAGCCTGAGAATAAGGAGTCTTGCAAACCCAATCGATGTTGGCA
>JAIJUV010000084.1 GCA_022732315.1 Prevotella sp. | reverse complement strand
ACACAGGATCCTAAGCTCCGTGCGCACTTCCGTGGCAGCTACAAGTACCTCATCAACTACTTCCGCTTCCTCGCCGAGGAGGTTCGTGAGTATCTGGCTGAGATGGGTTACACCTCATTGAACGATATCATCGGTCATACCGAGCTTATCGTCCGCAAGAAGGATGAGGAGATTGTTCCTACCGAGGGTGCTGATGCCGTAGAGCCAGAGGTGGCTAAGAGCATCGAGGAAAAGGCAGACTTGCTCGACTTCTCTCGCTTGCTGCATCGTGAGACAGGTCATTGCTCGCTCTATCATACTACCGAGCAGATTCATGACCTCGACAATGTACTCGACCAGCAGATTATCCGTGGTGCACAGCGTGCCATCGAGAATCAGGAAGAAGTGAACCTCGACTTCGCCATCAAGAATACCGACCGTGCTGCCGGTGCCATGCTGAGCGGTATGATTGCCGAGAAATATGGTGAGGCGGGTCTTCCAGACAAGACCGTGAACGTGAAGTTCAAGGGTTCTGCAGGTCAGAGCTTCGGTGCCTTCCTGGTAAAGGGAGTGGATTTCAAGCTCGAAGGTGAGACCAATGACTATTTCGCTAAGGGACTTTCAGGAGGTCGTATTTCCATCCTTCCTCCTATCCGCAGCAACTTCTCTGCCGAGGATAACATCATCGCCGGTAACACCGGATTGTATGGTGCCACAAGCGGTGAGTTGTATATCAATGGTAAGGTAGGCGAGCGCTTCGGTGTTCGTAACTCCGGTGCCATCGCCGTGATTGAGGGTGCTGGCGACCACTGCTGTGAGTATATGACGGGCGGTAGAGTAGTAGTGCTCGGTGAAACCGGCCGTAACTTCGCCGCTGGTATGAGTGGTGGTGTTGCCTACGTATGGGATAAGAACCACAACTTCGATTACTTCTGTAACATGGATATGGTGGAGATCAACCTCGTGGAGGACAGCACCTATCGCAAGGAGTTGCACGAGCTGATCCGTCAGCATTATCTCTACACTGGCAGTAAGCTCGCCCGTACCATGCTCGACGACTGGAACCACTACGTAGAGGATTTCATCCAGGTAGTGCCAATCGAGTATAAGCGAGTTCTCCAGGAGGAGCAGGTAAAGAAGTTGCAGCAGAAGATTGCGGATATGCAGCGCGATTACTAATTTTAAAATTAGAAAAAAGATGGGAAATCCAAAAGCATTTTTGACTATACCTCGCAAGGAAGCAGGTTATAGACCAATTCACGATAGAATCCTCGACTTCAGCGAGGTAGAACAGACATTGAATAGCAACGACCGCCGACAGCAGGCTTCCCGTTGCATGGATTGTGGCGTGCCTTTCTGCCACTGGGCTTGTCCGCTGGGCAACAAGGCACCGGAGTGGAATGATGCCCTCTACAAGGGCGACTGGGAGCAGGCTTACCGTCTCCTTAATTCCACCAACGACTTCCCGGAGTTCACAGGACGCATCTGTCCTGCACTCTGCGAGAAGGCGTGTGTATTGAATCTCATGGATCATGAGCCAACCACCAACCGTGAGGATGAGTGCGCCATCGTGGAGCACGCCTTCTCTGAGGACTATGTGCATGTTGAGATTCCGGAGCGTAATGGCAAGACGGTGGCTGTCATTGGTGCCGGTCCTGCGGGACTGGTAGCTGCCAATCAGTTGAACCACAAGGGATATAAGGTAACAGTGTTCGAGGCACGTGAGAATGCCGGTGGCCTGTTGCGTTATGGTATTCCAAACTTCAAGCTCAACAAGAGCATCATCGACCGCCGTCTCCGTCTTCTCGAAGAGGAGGGCATTGAGTTCAGATACAATCAGCAGATTGACGTTACCAAGTTGCCGGAAGGCTTCGATGCCTACGTGGTATCTACCGGTACACCGACAGCCCGCGACCTGAAGATTCCTGGAAGAGAGCTGAAGGGTGTTTATTTCGCTCTGGAACTGCTTTCTCAGCAGAACCGTATCCTTGCCGGCATGGAGTTCTCTAAGGACGAACTGGTTAACTGCAAGGGCAAGGATGTATTGGTAATCGGTGGTGGTGATACTGGTTCCGACTGCATCGGTACGGCTCATCGCCAGGGTTGCAAGAGCGTAACCCAGATTGAGATCATGCCTAAGCCAGTGGAAGGACCAGAGGATCCTAAGAATCCTTGGCCAAACTGGCCTCGCACCCTGAAGACCACCTCCAGTCATGAGGAAGGTTGTACCCGCCGCTGGAACATCAACTCTCTGGAGTTCCTGGGAAAGAACGGCAAGCTGACAGGTGTGAAGGTTCAGCCTATCGACTGGAAGCCAAACCCAGAGGGTGGTCGCCCGCTGATGGTAGAGGCAGGCGAGCCGGAAATCATCAAGGCAGAGGCAGTATTCCTGGCAATGGGTTTCTTGAAGCCACAGCAGCCTGAGTTTGCCGAGAATGTATTCGTAGCAGGTGATGCAGCCAGCGGCGCTTCTCTGGTGGTTCGTGCGATGGCAAGCGGCAGAAAGATCGCAGCCCAGGTAGATAAGTTCCTGAGCAAGTAAAATCGGTTATTTTTAACTATAAGTGCAGGGAGGTTAAGCTCAGTGATGAGGTTTTCCTCCCTTTTTCGTTAAAACTCCCCATTCTTCCCTCCAAGAATTTGGTAATCTCAAATAAAAAGTGTAAATTTGCACTCAATATTTCAACTAATAATAATTAAACTAGCAAATCAGCAGAAAATGAAAAAGAAATTATCAGCTGTTCTCCTGGCGTTGGCAGCCTTTATGCCAATGACCGCACAGAATTTAGTAAAGGGCGATTACGGTTATCTCTACTGTCACATGAGCGACAAGGGAGAGTGGACTGCCTACGCCGTATCACGTGATGGCTACAACTATCAGGACATCAACGATGGCAAGCCAATCTTCAACCCAGAAGAGCACGCCCGCATCGAAGGCGGTACCCGCGATGCCTACATCACCCGCATGCACAATGGCAAGGGGTACATCATGGTTACCACCGATATGTGCGTGCGCAAGAGCCGCAAGTGGGATAACTATGGCATCGACCTCCTGAAGAGCAAGGACCTGAAAAACTGGACCAGCGTTACCTTCGATTACCGCAAGGGTATGCAGAACTTCTGCGATGCAGCCACAGCCAAGTCTCCATACAAGGACTGGAGCACCATCAACCGTGTTTGGGCGCCTCAAATCTTCTGGGATCCTGACTATCGTTGGGAAAACGGCGAAAAGGGCGGATACATGATCTACTATTCCATGCTCAACCGTGCAGAGGAGAAGTACGACCGCATGTACTACAGCTATGCCGACAAGACCTTCACCAAGCTCACCACACCCAAGCTGCTCTTCGACTGGGGCTATGCTACCATCGATGCCGACATCAACTTCCTGAAGAGCGATGGCCTCTACCACATGCTCATCAAGAAAGAGGGAGGAAAACCGGGCATCTACACTGCCACCAGCAAGTATCTGAACCATGGCTGGGGTGAGCCTGTAGAGAACGATTATGTAAGCTTCGAGGGCCGCAAGAACTGCGAGGGTAGCTCTGCCTTCCAACTCATCGGCGATGACACCTGGCGCGTGGCATACATCCAGTATCACGATAATCCGAAGCACTATCGCATCTGCAAGGCAGACAAGTATCTCCGCAATTTCTCAGACCCTGTGGATATCAAGGGCGTAACCGGTCCGCAGCACGGCAGTTTCATGCGAATCACCAAGAAGGAGTACAATAGTCTCCTAAAATGGGATAAGGAATTAAAAAAGTGGCATCAGTAATAAAAAAACGCTAGAGTTTACCATCTGGAAACTCTAGCGTTTTTATGTTTTATTGATATGATTCTTTGCGTTTAAAAACTGATTCTACGGCTTAATCTCAACTCCAATACAGGATAAACCTTGAATGCCTTGAAGAACTTCACATAGTCGCCCACCTTGCCAGGAATATTGGATATATCCTTTGCCAGGTTTACACCAGGTTCTATCTGTTCGTTCTTGATGGCTTCTGTATAGTCCTCGTTTGGCGAGAAGGTTACCTTGTAGATGTCATTGGTTATGATTCTTGGCGTTCCACCCCAGAACAGAATACCGGCATCAAACGAGATATGGTAGATATCATTGTTCTTGAGGAGGCGTCCTTCATAGCCAAAACCGAGATATGGCTTGAAATTGTTCACATGGATGGTGGCTGATACATTGTTGTTGGCATCAGGCTCCAGGCGGAAGATAGAACCGTCTTTTCGCTCACCAAGGTGTACACCCATTCTGCCATAGCTCATAAACTTATCGTATAACTCCTGGCCGGCATAGAGATACTGGTCGCCCATTTGCATGTAAGGGATAAAGTTTTCGTATGATGCTTTTACGCGCTCATAGAGGTTGTTGTACATGCTCACAGCTACCAGCGAAGTTCCGTCATAGATGGCATTCTCTGCCTTGGCTATCTTGGATGGTCCCCAATAGAAACCTGTAGTGATATGCCAATTCTTGTTTCTGAAAGGATGGACGTCTACCAGCAACTTGAAGTTGTTCATCGTTGGTGTTCCCACCATGTCGATATTATTATCAACTCGGGTTCCGGTATATTCTTCCAGCATGTCTGCCAGCTTATTGAACTTGGCCGCTTCTTCTTCGTCAGACATCCTTTCGTCGCCCACTTGTACACCGAAGTTCATTGTTACATGTGTACGGGGCATCCATGAATAACCGGTACGCAGGGTAACCACGTTGCTTAGAGGTACGGCTACGTCGATACCTATACCTGTTGTACCTGTTGTGATAGAGGCGTCTATGTTCTTGATCCATTTCTCTGCAGATTGCTCCTTGCCAAGGTTCTCTGCCTGCTGCGCCATTGTCGTCAAAGATGGCAGTAAACTTACTGCCAGGGCTATCATATATTTCTTCATAAATTGTCGATTACATTTGAATGTGGGTGCAAAGGTACGCAAAAAGCCCCAAAATGGCAAGTATTTGGGGCTTTTTTATTCCTTAAAGAGCTATTTTTTTGCCATTGATAATGTAAATTCCCTTTGGAAGGTCGCCTATCGTCTCTGCATTTTTCTTTACTAGCACACCGGTCAGTGTGTAGACTGTGTATGTGGTCTTACCTGGGGTAGCACTGATGGTGGAAATTCCGGTGTCATACTCTGCCTCTGTCATCAGGGTCATCTCCTTGGGTGCCTTGCTTGAAACTGGTAGGTAACAGCTGTTGGCAGGAATTGACAACGAGGTGAGATGCTCTCCGTTTGCTTCTTCTTTCAGAATTACGGTAGGGAGTAAATCGGTGGATGTGGTCAATGCCAGTTTACCTGCTGAATTCAGTGTAAGCGTGCGCATCTTTGTAGCGTCAAACTTCACTGCGTTGTATTTGCCGCTCCATCTGTTGCCGATGCTGAAATATACTCCCACCAGTTTGTTGTCGCTAGGAGCCGCTACGCTGCTTACTACAGGAGTAATCTGGTTCTTGCTGACATCAGTTGAATTGCATTCTATGATCACTGGGGTCTTGGCTGGAACTGTGCCTGTTATCTCTTTGTAGGCTACATTACCTCTCCATTCGTCTATCTTGGTGATGTAGTATGCCTTCATGCCCTGTCCCAAGGTGTAGGCGAAACTTGTAAAGAAAGCTGCGTAATGCTTATTGCCTACGGTGAGGGTTGGCTTCACGCCCAGGTAGTTGTCGCTATTGTTGACAGGAGTCACACTCCAGTTGCTCTGATTACCTGTGGTAACCACCCAGCTCTTGTCCTTCGAACTGTTTTTATCTGCCAATAATGCTCTTTGGCCTTTGAGCTCTTGCCATGCTGCATAATATTTACCTCTTGGAGTGATGTTGATATAGTAATCAATCATCTCCTTGATGCTGGTACCTTGAGCCTGAATATTGTAGCTCTCTCCACCCTTTGAATCCAGATAGAAGATACTTCCCGGATCACAGGAAATCTCATCCCAGAGAGCGTTGGTAACAAGTGAGCTGCAGTCGGCTGTGGTACTGTTGTAATCGATACCTGCGCTTTCGTTGTCACACAATGTCATCCATCTGGCTGAGCTTGCATTCTTCACTCTGTAGAAACCACTGCCCTTAATCTGGGCTTGGGCACTGAGCAATACAGAACTTGCCAGCAGAAGCATAAAAAAAATCTTTTTCATTCTTGTTTTCGTTCTTAAAGTTAAAAAATAACCGGCCTCCATTGCTTACATGGTAAGTATGAAGACCGGTTATATTAATTTTTATAATTGATTATCTGATAGCTAATTTACTTAGCAATACAGATAGTAACACGGTTCATATCGTTCTCCTCGAATGGCTGAACGCGTGAACCCATTGACTTCTTGATCATGCGGCTCTTTGCAACACCCTTAGCTGCGAGTGTGTTGTAAACGGTCTGAGCACGGCGAGCAGCAATCTTATCGTTGAATGCAGCGCTACCTGTACCCTTGTCAGCATAACCTGTCAAAGTGATCTTTGCATCTGGATTCTCCTTCATGAAGGTAACAATCTCAGCAATCTTTGTAGTCTGTGACTTTGCGATGTTTGAGTTACCGATTGGGAAGAAAATATCACGACGGAAGTTCTCATCTACAGCCTCCTGCTTGGTCTCTGTCTTAGGAGCTGGTGCTGGAGCTGGCTTCTCGATGATACGCTCGATGATCTTCTCTACTGGCTTTGGAGCAGGAATTACCTTAGTGCTGTGAGTCTGTCCAAGGGCAATCTTTGCACCTACCAATGCGTTGAAGTACCAGTCTGGGTTACCAGCCTTCTTTGAGTTGTACTTGTCGCTCAATGTGTTAGCTGAAAGCTCAACGCCCAACTTAACGCGATCGCTTACGCGGAAGTCTACGTTAGCACCTACACGTGCAACGAAGCGAGCCTTTGAACCAGTCCAAAGGTTCTCCAATGGCATAGCTGTCTTGTCATAACCTTCGAGGTTCTTGCTACCTGGAGTAGCCAAGATAGCCTCCCGTGCATCTTTAGCCTCGTTATTACCCCAAGCGATGTTGGCACCGATACCACCGAATACGCCTACCTCAACCAAACGGTTTGGATTGTACTCGCAGAAGAGGTTTGTGAGGTTGAATGTTGCGTCAACCATAGGGGCGATATAGTTCCACTTCCACTTGTATGTTGTAGTAGCGCCATCAGAAATAACCTTCTGACCTGCCTTGCTCTGCCATGCATTGAAAGAAAGGCGCGCACCAACAACCTTGTTGAAGTTGTAACCTACACCAAGCTGAGCGTTTGGTGACAACAATTTACCGAAACCAACCTCACCCAAAGTGTACTGACCACCAATCTGGACCTGTACATACCAGTGTGGATTGAAGACATTTACAGTCTTATCAGCTTCCTGGGCTGATGCACTGATGCAACCCATAGCTACTACACCTGACAGTAATATATTCTTAATTTTCATAATCTTACCTAATTAATTTAATTGCCTATTAATCGAATGTTTAATTACTTAACTGTAACGTAGAAGTTCTTCTCTACTACCTTGCCAGAGTAATCGATAGCCTTGTAAACGATAGTATATTTACCTGCCTTAGAAGCATTGAATACTACCTTCTGGATTTCGCCGTTGAATGGAGCCTTTGTTGCCTTACCGTTAACCAAGATCTCTGCACCTGCCTCCTTCACATACAACTGCTTCTTGTAAGCTGGAGCCAAAAGCTCTGCTGTGTAAGTTGTTGCTACCAATGGAGTAGCACCTACACCTACGAAGCTGGTTGCGAAGCGGTGACCTGTGCTTACGAAGCCCCAGTTGCCATTGCTTGACTTGAACAGCATTGCTGGCTGCAAGAACTTGTTGGCATTGTGGATTGTGCCTTCAATCTTCTTAATCAGGTTGTTGACTGTAGGAACAACTGCATCATACTTGCCTGCGAATGTATTAGCCCAATTAATTGCTGTCTTCACAGGACCAAGTGTTGTTGACAAGTTTGAGTTGAGGTCTGCGATGAGCTCCTTCATGGTATTATCCTGTACCTTGATCTCATAGATGTATGTAGTCAAAGTTGTAGAACCTGTCTCACCATTTACTTCAACTGAGATATCCTTGTTAGCTACTTCCTCGCTTACGATATAAGCGTTCTTGATAGTGTTGAGCTTCTTGTTGTCTGAAATCTGGATGAAGTCGAGATCCTTGCCGTTAGCAACTACCTTTACACCAGGAACAGCCACTACTGTAGCTACCTCGATGGTCTTGCCTGTTGATGGATCGATGATGTTGTTGAAGTCGATACCATTGATACCATTCAACTTCTCCTTCATACCTGTAGGGAACATGAAGCGGTCGAGGCTCAAGTTGTCGAGCTTGCTGTTGTTAGCCAAGAATTTGAAACTCAAAGGCTTAACTGCGAAGGCAGCCAAGTTGATCTTAGATGTAACAACCTTATCTACGTCCTTGCCAGTCTCATCCTTCTGCTTCCAAGAAGCCTGGATTCCGTATGCTGTCAACTTATTATTGATGTTGCTATACAAAGCTGTTGCAAGACCAGACAAGTTCAAGTTGGTTGACTTAGGGTGCTGCAACTTAGCGAGTACGTTCTTGGCAGCTTCCTTCAACTGACCCTTGTTCAATTCCAAACCGTCGTTCTGAGGATCTGTGCACTCTACAGGGATAGCGTAGAAGCCATTAGCTGATGTTGCACGTGAGATACCATACTTCAGAACCTTGTCTGTGATAACAGGTGCGCCCAACTTGAAGCCTGGAGCGTCATTACCCTGGCTGTCTACCAATCTGAATGTGATAGGAGATGGATCAACGTTAGCAGGGTTGATGTTGATATAGATGTTACCAGCGTCAGACTTGATAATCTTGCCACCTTCTACACCGAATTCCTCGTCACCAGTAGATGGAGCACCCCAATATGCAGAAAGGATATTTGCCTGTGCACCCAAGAATGCTGCATTCTCGTAACCTGTGACAGGGCAGTCTGTAGCCTGAATCTCGATGCCAGTAACACCCTTGTTCAAGATGTCAGCGATAGCGCTCTTGAGGTTGGCAACCTCAGCAACAATATCATCAAGCTGGTCGCTCATGGTTCCCAACTGATTGTTGATTTGAGTCTTAGCATCCTTCAATGTTTCGATGTCATCACCCTGAGTTCCCAACTTATTATTGAGATCTGTGTTGAGGTTATCAATTTTGCCCTGCAATTCCTCAGCCTTATTGTTAAGGTCTGTTCTGAGTCCAGCGATATCTCGCTGAGCCTGATTCAACTTATCAAGTTCTGCAGGGAGACTACCTGTAATACCATTTACTGTTTCCTGTAATGCTGCCAAGTCGGCTTGATTAGCCTTGCCTGCAATAGTAGCGTTAAGAGCACCAATAGACTCATTAAGCTTAGTGTTGAGAGTTGTAAACTGCTGGGTCATAGAGCCACTCAAGGTCTCGATAGCAGTCTTATTGTCTGCAATCTTTCCTTCGAGAACATCAATCTTGTCCTTATTGGCCTTCACTTCGCCATTCTTCAGTGCATCAATGTTGGCCTGCAAAAGTTGGTCTGCAGTTTTCAAAGCCTCAATCTGCTTGGTAACAGCATCAGCGATAGAAATGCTAGTGTTGTAAGCAGCGTCGCTTTCGTGATCTGTACAAGACACAAAAGTGCTTGCTCCACCCATCAAGAGGGCAGAGAAGAGCAAAATACTAGTTAATTGTCTTTTCATTTTTATAAAAAATTTAATTAAACTTATGTTGTCTAACTCTAACAAGTCATCCATGACCACTGCAAGATAGCATTCTGTTGCATTGTTGTGTTAGGTCACGCTTTGACTTTTAATTCTTAGCCTTTGTTTTTATTCCTTTATTTATTACCAAATGTATATATACCGCTGCAAAGTTATAGCTTTTTTTTCAAATAGAAAGATTTTCAAGCATTTAAATGCGAAAAAAACACTGATTTTTATCTTTTTTAAGCATTCTTCCCCTCATTTTCCGCTATTTTCCTTCAAGTTAACAAATGTTGGGTAAAAATATCTTTCTTACCATTTGATGTATATCAGTTCGTTTCTCGTCTAGTCCAGTTTCTCTTCTCCCTATACCTTATTTATTGAACTTTCGCAAGTATCTCACCCACACGCCCTGAAAGGGCAGAAGCTCCTAGCCCAGGGCAGCGCCCTGGGTAATGATGGATGCAAGCTTGTCGCCCT
>JAIJUV010000427.1 GCA_022732315.1 Prevotella sp. | reverse complement strand
CCCTTATAGGTGAACGGGCGCATATATCGTTGTTCTTCCGCTGATAAAGCTATAACACTTTTGTTCGTTCCCGGAATGTCTGTATAGGATATATCAATGGTCGCAAACGGCTCGATTCGTCTGATGGTTTCCGCAATATCGCGCTTCGTCTTGTCGCTCACTTCCTGACCGATAATCTTTCCCTTGTCGGTTACACCGAACAGCACCGTGCCGCCCGTACCGTTCAGGAAGGCACAAAGAGTTTCCATTCCACGCTCCAACTGCCCGGTAGTTTCTTTGAACTCAACTGTCCCGCCTTCGGCTCCGGCAATCAGTCCGTTCAATATTTCGAGGTTATCTATTTTCATCCGTCATTGATTAATACTTGCAAAGTTAATGATTTTAATCGGCTTTCCGGCAGATAATAGAGTGATTGTAAATGAAGAAGGATAAGAAACCGTATAATCCGGCCGCTTATCCTTTGTTTGGCATTCGTTTATCTCCTCATCCGCTCCAATTCATCGTCATGTCGCATCTTCGCGTTCAGTTTGTCCTGCATCTTTTCAAGGAAGTAGGTGCGACTGTCGCTTTTCCTGCGTTTGATGTCCGTATAGAAGCGGTAGCAGTCTTTGGACTCCACACCGAAAAAGGAATAGAGGACAGGGGCAAGCTCTTTCAGCGAAGCCTTGCCGCCATTGATGCAGCCGGTGGCGTAGAGGGCATAGATTAGCTCTACCAACTCGACGGCATTACCGGTCCATTGCAGGGCTGGGACTGTGGCTTTGGTTTCGGATGTGGATGTTAGTGGTGGCACGGAGGTAATTGCAGAAGCGGATACTATCTTCTGCATCTTTCGGATGAAGGATAACGCCTTGCGGATATACACAGTGACGACATTCTCCTCCGATGCCGACAAGTTCTGCGGATGGTGCTGTAATTCGATTTCGGCAAAAGCCAACGCCACAATAATATGCTTGGCATCATTGCCGCCGTAGCACAGGTTTATTACTTCCTGCACGAATCCGCCGTATGCCGTTTCCGTGCTACCGTTGTCTTTTCCGTTTATCATGGCGAAAAACTGTGTTTCCGCCAGTATGAGATGGTTCATTATCTTTTCTGTTTTGAGGGTTTACACTTGTTTATCAGTGTGCGCACACTGATATATGGTGCAAATCATAGCCCTAAACACGAGAAAAGATTGTGAGAAAATTGTACTACATTGTTTTTCAGAAAGATAAAATTCAAAAATAATTTTATCCTTGATTGCATCCCTTGTGAAATGTGTTCAGATTCTGAACATGTGTTCACTTTCTGAGCACGGAAATCCCGCCAAGATGTTCATAATCTGAACATTTTATGCCCGTGGCTCTTTATGATAGGTAAGCCGGATTACTCCGTCCCTATAAGTTTTGTTCTCCATAAGCCGCCAGTCATTCATAGGTAGTGCTGACTTGAAAAAATGCGCTCCGTTTCCGTCGATGGTTGGAACAACGTATAGTATGATTTCATCTATCACGTTCATCCGTAACAGTCCGTTGGCATATTCGGTATTCCCGGCAGTTACTTCCAACAAATGGCAAATGCTTCCACCTTCCTCCCTCCATTCTTGAAGCACGGATACCGAATAGTCGGATGTCAGCTTATACAGGGCATTGGCACGTATTTCATCCATACCGTAATCTTCGGTTTGAAGCAACCGCTTCCGGGGATGCAGTTTCATCGGACAGCCATCTATTGAGATAACGGCAAGTAATTGTATTTTCGCCATAACGTATTTTCTTTCCTTTTTGGCGAGGCAAAAAAGTAGCGTGCAATTCACACTAC
>JAIJUV010000083.1 GCA_022732315.1 Prevotella sp. | reverse complement strand
CCATCCCACAGGTAACTTCTGATAATGCCCGTTATCGGTTATGATTTCCGCCTTCGGATTGATGCGTTTCAAGAGTTCAATCGCTGGTTCGTCATTCGGGTCTTGCGGTACAAGTTTGCCGTGAATGGCAAGGTCGAGAATTTTGCTCTTGGCTTGCTTTATTGCTGCTACTAATTTCCCTTTTCCTGCTTCCAAGAAGTTTATTTGTAAAAGTAGATGCTTTATTTTTGCAACAATCCTTTCCTGTTCTTCAATAGGAGCAATTGGAACATACAATGAACGTAAAGTATCTAATCCGACTGTTTTTTGCGCAGTTCCTGTTGCTAATTTATCGCACAAACTTTTAATGTAATTGCTCATCAAAACAAATGACAAGTATTCATTACTTATGGTAGGTTTTATCAAACCTATATGTCGTTGGAAGCAGAATTGTCGGTCAGTTTTAATGTTTACGACAATGCCGTATGAACCAGTTACAGAAAATAATATGTCACCACGTTTGGGTTTCCTTTCCATTTGTATTTTTTCATAATATTCTTCTGGCACATAACGTGTATTTGAAAAATCAAGACTTCCATCAGCTATGTTTGATATAACTAAAAATGGGATTCCTTTTGATACTTTTGGAGGTGCTTGATGGTCACCATCTGTAACAGAAAAAACATAGTCTTCCAACCTGCACCACACCCATCCCTCAGGCAGCTGATAGGGATAATGCGGCTTATCAGAAGTCTTTGCATACTTCTTTACCTTCTTAATTTTTCCCTCTTTGATGAGTCTTTCCTTTTCAGCACGGATACGTTCGAGCAGCACCGATGCTGGCTCATCGTTGGGATCTTGTGGAACGAGCTTGCCGTGAATAGCAAGGTCGAGTATCTTTTGTCTTAATGCTTTTGTGTCCATTATTAATTTGTCTATTAATTTTAAGATTTATCTTCTTTTGAGAAGAACTGACAGAATTCCCTTAATTGTTGTTGCATTTTTTCTTGCGGAATTAAGATACGCTTATATTCCGCCACCATCGTAGGACTCATGCTGCGACTCATAGCATATTCAACAACAACCTTGTCCACATTAGGACATAAAATGATGCCAATAGAAGGGTTCTCGTTGGAACGTTTCACATCACGGTCAAGAGCTTCAAGGTAAAACTCTAATTGACCAAGATCTCGAGGATGGAATTTGGTTTTCTTCAATTCCACCGCTACAAGTGCCTGGAGACCGCGATGAAAAAACAGCAAGTCTGCCTTATAGGTAGATGCACCAACGGTGAGCGGATACTCTTGGTCCATAAAGATGAAATCTTTACCTAATTCGAGAATAAATTGCTTCATATGCTCTATTAATCCATTCTTCAATTTGCTTTCATTGTATTTCTTTGGCAACCCAAGAAAATCTAAAAACACAGTGTCTTTAAACATAATAGGAGCATCAGGATATTGCTCTAATAATCCCTTCGACATATTACTTTTATTTCCGAGAAGATTGGAAAAAGTATCATTGTCAATACAGCGCTGCATCTCTCTTTTTCCTAGTTTTTCTTTATGTGCATAAAGAATATAGAATAACCGCTGTTCATAACGCTTACAACGACATAGTATTTCTATATGGTTAGTGAACGTTGTCAACTCCAAAATTTTAGGCATTTGTGCAGCCATTGGCTGCACAAATGCAGCAGCACCATTTTTTGATTGTATTGCCTTACTTTTCGATACTAATTGTTTTACTTCAATTTGTGCAGCCATTGGCTGCACAAATTCAGCATCAAGATACTTATTTACTATCGTAGTGAAAGTTTCCGTAGAATATTCATCATAGAACATCACCATATTATATATGTTTCTTCTACTATATCCTTTTATCTCAGGATGTTGAGAACGGATATATTCAGATAGTTGGGAAATAACCTTGCTTCCCCATTCCTCACTTTTTAACTTCTTGGAAACATAGGCACCTACATGCCACGCTGTGAGCAGCATCTCCTTATTGACAGCCATAGACGCTTTACTTCGATGCTGAACTATCAGATTTACGACTTCAGTAAACTGCTGTTCGATGTTAGTGTTTATCAAACTTTTGTCCATTTTATACCTCCTTTATTCCACTCAATAATTTCTCCAACTCGCTTACGGCCTTGCTGATATTCATGCTCTGTTCCTTGATGTTTGACATCAATTGGCTCAATGGTAAATCTTCAGTATCATTACCCTGTTTTATCCAAGTGATATCAAGACTTGTCTTGTCACGAGCCATGATTTCATCAATGCTATACTTGCGCCATCTGCCAGATGGGTTCTTGTCTGCATCATATGTCTCTTTGCGGGCATTGATGTCCTCAGCATGATAGCAGGTTACAAAGTCATCGAGGTGGTGACGCTCTAACTTGTTCGTAGCCAAGGTGTGTTTTACACCAGTGCGATAGTCGTAGAACCAAATATTCTTAGTTGGCTGTCCCTTGGTAAAGAATAGTACGTTTGCCTTTACTCCCTGTGCATAGAAAATGCCTGTAGGTAAACGGAGAATGGTATGGAGATTGAAATCCGACAAGAGTTTCTTGCGGATGGTCTCTCCTGCGTTGCCTTCAAAAAGAACATTGTCTGGTAGGACTACTGCTGCACGTCCGCCAGTTTTGAGCATCAGCATCATGTGCTGAAGGAAGTTGAGCTGGTTGTTCTTTGTTTCGACATAGAAGTCTGGACGATTGATTTCAACAGAACCGGCAGGGCGTGTGCCAAATGGAGGGTTGGCAAGGATGACATCCACTAAAGTGGAAGGTTCTTTCTCCAAAGAGTCCTCGCATACGATAGGGCTGTGGTCTGTGCCTATACCATGAAGATAAAGGTTCATGGAGGCAAGTGTAACCACAAGTGGGGTGATGTCATTGCCATGTAACGCTTTGTTGTTCAAAAAGTCCAATTTATCACGATTCTGGCTTTGTTCCTTCATGTAATCGTAGGCAGCAAGCAAGAAGCCACCAGTACCACAGGCAGGGTCGCATACAGTCTCACCAATTTGGGGTTGCAAGCAGTCAACCATAGCTTTAATCAGTGGACGTGGGGTAAAGTACTGACCAGCACCACTTTTTTTATCTTGACCATTTTTCTCCAAGATGCTTTCATATATGGCACCTTTTACATCACCATCCATGATGAGCCATTGCTCTTCATCTATCATAGTGATTACCTTCTTAAGATAGACAGGTTTGTCAATCTTGTTTTGTGCTTTGGTATAGATGGTGCCGATGAGGTCATCTTGTTGACTTAATAGTTTGAGTGTACTCTCATATTGCTTTACGAGATCATAGCCATCCAAGCCTGTCAAGTCTTTCCATCTATACCCAACAGGTATGGATGAATCCTCTCCAAAGAGTTCCATATTCTCGTCATCCATCTTTAAGAAAAGAAGATAGGTGAGTTGTGTGATGTAATCTGTAAATCCTACTCCGACTCCTGCTAATGTCGTGGCAAGATTCCACACCTTTTTTGTGAGCGTTTGCTCTGTTGTTATATTTTTAGCCATATCTATATACTATGCAGTTGTTCTTAATACTATAAATTTATATACGGAATCCAAAGCCTCGTCAGCTTTCTGCATGTTTCCGAAAGCTGCAATCAATTGGGCTGCATGGGTGACATCGTTCTTCCTTATCTCTCGCACGTTGCAGGCTCCATTGGCTGCGATGTATTCCACGATCTTGCCTATCAAATCCTTCTGCTTCGGTGTTATATCCATTTGTTTCCGACCATACCAAAGATTAAACATACTTCGAGCCGTAGGATAGGCACTTTCCAGTTTTTCTGTCTGATGGTAAGCGAAGCGTACCAGTTGGATGATGTTGGTAAGAGCCTCCGATTCTTCCTTCTTGGTCGTGCGGCGTACTTTATCACCATATACGATGGCGTATGAATTCCATAAGAGCTTTTGTGCAAAGCGGTTGTTCTCCATCTTCAACTTGTTTTCCAAGTCTTTCAGCATGGAATAGGTGATAGGTTCGCCCTCGTTATTGTATAGAATACGTAAAGCTTCTATGTCATCACAGTGGTCGCAGCAATATTGCTCAAATGCATCTGTGGTACTTTGAGCCTCTTCTATAGAGAAACCTTTGGATATGAGCGTATCTTCTCCTGGCATCAGCGTGTTGACAAAACCAGCTGCAAGAATCAGTATGTACTTACAGACATTGGCATGATTAGCTATCGGAGATACCAAACCCTTACGTTCATTGTTAGGTTCATTGATATCTACGTATGGTGGCAATTGTGGCTGGTGCTCAGGATCGAGAGCATCATAGATGCGTTGAGCAATTTCCTGCATGTCATCATGAGCGATGCGGACAAATTCCTGTCGCTGTGCATTATCTGCCTTATTGTAAAGTCTGGATAATGTGGCAGCAAGTCGCTTGAGGTAATTGTCTGGCAGATTTCCATGAGCGATACGTTCCAATAGTTCTTTTAAGGTGATGGTCTCTGTCTCTGGACCTTCATACTGACCTGGTATGATATGCTCATGTTCGGTTACTCCTACTGCATCAACTAGGAAGAAACAGTCTTTGCTGATAGCATTAGGTGTCACGTTGCGCAGCTGTTCGTCACCTATTGTCCGGACTCCACGACCTTTCATCTGTGTATAGAGGGGAGCTGAAGCCACATCACGCATAAACATCACGACTTCCAAAGGTTTTACATCTGTTCCTGTTGCCACAAGTGTACAGGTTACGGCAATGCGAAAGTCTTTGTCGTTACGAAATTGGCGTATCAGTTCATTGCTATCTCCTGCTGAATAGGTTATCTTCTGAACAAAGCGGTCATCCGTGCGTCCAAAAACTTCTTTAGCAATTTGAACTATATTTGTTGCATGGCTCTCGTTGAGCGCAAAGATGAGGGTCTTTGGCAGATAGTCCATGTTGGGCTCTCTTTGAGGGTCATTGAACATTTCTGTATAGACAGCATCACGATAAGTGGAAAGAATAAGTTTTATCTGGGCAGGGTTGATGATGCTTCGATTTAACTCTTCTTTCGTATAAGTCTTCGTTTCCTTTGTGCTTACGGTTTTAACTTCACCAGTGTATCGAGTCTCAACTTTGGTTTTCTGACCTTGCATGATAGCTCCACCTTCTTCTGTTACCTTAGTTCTGATTCGATAGATGCGGCTATCGACGTTGACACCATCTATGATTGACTGCTCAAGCGTATAGTTTACAACACGGTTGTTGTTGAAGAATGCCATCGTTTCAGGGATTGGTGTTGCTGTAAGACCAATAAGGCGAGCTGCATCAAAGTATTCTAGCACCTTGCGCCAGTTGCCATAAATAGAACGGTGACACTCATCTATAATAATAAGGTCGAAGAAATCGTGTGGTAAGTTTGGATTGTCTGGTAATGTTACTTCACCATCAGCTGTATCTTCATCGTCATCATCTGTATCCGTAATCTCTTCTCCTTTTAAGAGTGAGAATAATCTTTGTATGGTACAGATAACCACATTGCTGTCTGTTGGTACTTCTGCCGACTTCAACCTGTTGACTGCATAGATTGTATTGAAGGCATCACCTGTTTCCGTAAGGCGGAATGTTCCAAACTCTGTTTCAGCCTGTTTTCCGAGGTTGTTGCGGTCAACAAGAAACAGAACACGACGCATAGGGGTATAGCTAAGCATACGATAAGCAGTAAGACATGCCGTATATGTTTTGCCGGCACCAGTAGCTAAAACCATCAATGCACGATTTTGACCTATACGGAAGCTTTTCTCCAATTCTGTTACTGCCTCATATTGGCATTCTCGCAGACCTTTCTTGTTCAATGTAGGAAGGCCGGCAAAAGGGTCGTCTATACCTAACATCTTTACTATTTCCTTTGGAGTAAGAATGCGGCTGATGTTTTCCCATTCAGAAGTTTCACGATGTCTATAATCAAAAAACTCTATTTCCTTGCCATTTGATTTGAAAAGGAAAGGCAAAGGTCTTTGCCATGCTTGATAGCAGTCAGGTACACTCTTTGCATATGTGATAGCCTGTTCACTCACAATATTGGAAGAAATATTAATTTCTTCTCGTTTAGCTTCGAGCACACCGACAGCTTTCCCATTGATAAACAGGAAATAATCTGCTTCAAGATTACCTTTGAGCAATCCCTCACGAATGGCTACAGCTGAGATGGTAGGCTCGTATTCATCTCGATTGACAACCTTCCATCCTGCATCTGCAAACCATTGGTCTATTTTGACTCTTGCTTTTTCTTCTGGCGTCATAGTTTTGTCACCTATTAATTTAGCTACAAAGATAATGATAATATTTCACTTGACCATTTGTATGATTCACTATTTATACTTTTTTGTCTTTTATGGATGGTTTCTCAACTTTTTTGAGAAAACTCTTGTTGGTTTCAAAAGAAAATCGTAACTTTGCTGCTACAATAGAAACATTAATAACATTGGGATTATGAAGCAGGTAGAAGAAGCCGAGATAGCAAAATTTACTCCGCAGGAACAACGAGAGTATGAAGCCAGCAAAATGGCATATCGCGATATTAAAAATTCGATTGATACCGCCAAGAGAGAAGGGAAAGAAGAAGGACTAGCTGAAGGAATGGAGAAGGGACTAGCTGAAGGAATGGAAAAGGGATTAGCTGAAGGCATGGAGAAAGGCATGAGTCAGCGTAGCCTCGAGATTGCTAGGACGATGCTGGCAAAAGGTATGGATGCTGCGACGGTGATGGAAATTACGGGATTGTCAGAGAGGCAGTTGAAACAGCTGAAAGAATAAGGGAAATTTAACCCAACTTGCTGCTGTTTATCATGTAACTGCTTGATTTCCAATATCCGTATTTTTAGAAGTCAGGTTTGGGTGTAGCATGGATTTGCCATCATTAAATAAGTTTACACCAAAAAGGAGGAAATGTTTTCATTTCCTCCTTTTTTTATCACCTCTATATCTTTGATGCTATTTTTTTTTGTAGCGATTTACTTTTTTGTATCCTCTTCCGTAGCTTCTGCCAGAGAAACCTATCAGGTTGCCATTAAAATAGGAAATGGCTCCTTCTCTATGCATCTTGGTAATCATTGCACGGAAACTATCTTCATTTGTGGATGGTCTGAGTTCCTGGATATCAGAAAAGAGCTGATCTCTATCTATAGGGACTGAACACCCTGTGAGGACTATCTCTACGGCTTTTACAATGGACAATTTTGTGTTAGCCTCCATGTTTTCTGTAGAGAGTACTTGCTTTGGCTTATCTGCTATGCGCTCTTCCTTCTTGGCATGCTGTGAGAAAGAGTTCATATCAACGTTGAGCGTGAGCCCAAGTATGTCTAGGATGATGTTCTTCAGGACATTGACAAACTGTTCGCTGTCCTTTCCCATCAGGCAGGTTCCCTGTTTCCAATAGCGACTCTTGAAGGCAAGGTTTGCCAGTTCATCGATATCCTGTTGCGAAATCTCTTCTTTGTTTGAAAGGCGATTATTGGCAACATTGAGGAATGAAGCAAATGCGAATGTTGAAAACTGACTTGGAATTAAAAATGTATATATTTGGCGGTCTTCACTGTTAGGGGAAGGATGCTTCAGGTTGAGCATACTCATTCCCTTGACAAGGGCAATGAGAAATACCATGCTTGCATAGGAGAGTGATGTCTGCTCATCCATGCAGATTCCCTTAAAATCAAGATTCTTCTCTGAGATAAAATTCATAGAGAACAAGCCATAGCCCATCCATTGGGTGGAATGAAGAAGCGACATGAGCTTAGGATCCTCTGGCAATCCCAATCCCTGGTTCACACTGTCTACATAGCGGCGCATGGCTTCTACCTTGTCCCATCTGGTAGGGGTTTCCTCTGTGGATACGCTATTTCTGATACCAGCGATGATGCCCATTCTAATCACATCAGGAGAGGTTGATGTCTGCAAGAAGGATGTGAGCTTGGCAAATAAGTTAGGACTCCAGTCGTAGTTGTCAACTGGAGGATAATACATATCATTGTCATCCTGATATATATCATTGTCATTTTGATATATATTATTGTCATCTTGATACATGCCATTATTATCCTGATAGATGTCGTTATCTAACTGATATATGTCATTGTTATTTTGATAGATGTCATTATCTGACTGATATATGTCATTGTCTAAATTTTCTTGATACATTATATTTTGTTTTTATTATCTGAATTAACAGAGTTGTAAATTCATGTTTATTCTTTATGTAGGTTGCAAAAGTACGAAAAAAAAGCGAAAGTACCAAATTTTAAGGTAAGTATTTGGAATTCAAACTATTATTTTTATGCTAATTGTAATATCTTTGGACGATTTTAGTGTTTTATATAACAAATAAATGGGTAATTCATTTGAAAGCATGCACGTATTCCAATAAAAAAGGTTCCTTCGGGGATGTTACTCCTTGAAGGAACCTTTCTTGTTTTTTATATGAATTAGAGATTCTTGAACTCGATGCCGTTTGCCTCTGAGTAGTCAATGGTGATTGGCTTCTCGCGACTTACTTCCTCGGCAAGAATCTTCTTGCTCAAATCGTTCAGAACGTAATCCTGGATGGCACGCTTTACAGGGCGGGCACCAAACTCTGGGTCGTAACCTACCTCGGCAAGATAACCGATGGCGGCTGGAGTCCAGCGGAGATCGAAGCCCTGAGGCTCCAACATCTTCTTGGCTCTGTTCATCTGCAACTCTACTACCTTGGCAATCTGATCCTTGGTCAATGGCTGGAAGGTGATGATGTCGTCAATACGGTTCAGGAACTCAGGACGGAAGGTCTTCTTCAACATCTCACGGCTTGCATTGGAAGTCATGATGATGATGGTGTTCTTGAAGTTAACCACACGACCCTTGTTATCTGTCAGTCGGCCATCGTCCAATACCTGAAGCAGGGTGTTGAAGACATCTGGATGAGCCTTCTCAATCTCATCGAAGAGAACCACACTGTATGGCTTGCGGCGAACAGCCTCGGTCAACTGGCCACCCTCATCGTATCCTACATACCCCGGAGGCGCTCCAATCAAACGGGTGACACTGAACTTTTCCTGATACTCACTCATATCAATTCGCGTCATCATCGACTCGTCGTTGAAGAGATACTCGGCAAGTGCCTTGGCAAGCTCGGTCTTACCTACACCGGTGGTACCGAGGAAGATGAAGCTGGCGATAGGACGCTTTGGATCCTGCAAACCGGCACGGCTGCGGCGTACGGCATCACTTACGGCAGTGATAGCCTCGTCCTGACCGATGACTCTCTTATGGAGTTCCTCCTCCAGATGGAGCAGTTTCTCACGTTCGCTCTGCATCATTCGGCTTACTGGTATTCCGGTCCAGCGGCTTACTACCTCTGCAATGTCATCGGCAGTCACCTCTTCGCGAATCATGGCTTCTCCGCCCTGGGTGCTCCTCAGCTGCTCCTGAATCTTCTTGATGTCCTCTTCAAGGGCTACCAGCTTAGAGTAGCGAATCTCGGCTACACGTTCGTAATTGCCTTCACGCTCCATGCGCTCAGCCTCGAACTTGAGGTTCTCCATCTCCTGCTTGTCTTGCTGAATTTTGTTGACAAGAGCCTTTTCGCCTTCCCACTTTGCACGGAAGTCGTGCTCCTTATCCTTCAACTCTGCAATCTCCTTGTCGAGCTGCTGAATCTTAGGCTGGTCGTTTTCACGCTTAATTGCTTCACGTTCAATTTCCAACTGCTTCAAGTGACGGGTAATCTCATCCAGTTCTTCTGGCACGGAGTCACGCTCCATACGGAGCTTGGCTGCAGCTTCATCCATCAGGTCGATGGCCTTATCAGGAAGGAATCTATCAGAAATATATCTCTCGGATAACTTGACAGCTGCTATGCAGGCATCATCCTGAATACGAACCTTGTGGTGGTTCTCGTAACGCTCCTTGATACCACGAAGGATGCTGATGGCATCTACCTCGTCTGGCTCATTCACCATCACGGTCTGGAATCGACGCTCCAGTGCCTTATCCTTCTCGAAGTACTTCTGATACTCGTTGAGGGTAGTGGCACCGATGGCTCTCAGTTCACCACGAGCCAAGGCTGGCTTCAGGATGTTGGCTGCATCCATGGCACCCTCGCCACCGCCAGCACCTACCAGGGTATGAATCTCATCGATGAAGAGGATAATCTGACCGTTGGCATTGGTTACCTCCTTGATGACGCTTTTCAAACGCTCCTCAAACTCACCCTTGTATTTGGCACCGGCAACCAGTGCACCCATATCGAGCGAA
>JAIJUV010000426.1 GCA_022732315.1 Prevotella sp. | reverse complement strand
ATCATGTAGCTTTCAGATGAATCAAGCAGAATATTGATGTCTGCCTTGTTTGAAGATTCATTGATCAGAAGACTCTGATATTCATTGAGGGTAGGATTCTAGAGCTCAATACCACACAATTTTACATGTCCTCCATCGACAAGCCCTGGTACACGATATCGAATTTCTTGAATTTTCCTGTTGCCTGGAAGAAATGCTCGGCTTTATCTTTTAAAATGCCGAGATTTATATCCTTAGCTTGGCGTTTTACCTCATAAAAAATAACTTTCTGCTCCAGTTCATCGGCAGCAATAATATCGATTTCATTCTCTCCCTTTCTGTCCCACCAGGAGGCTATCTGGGTATATTCTTCGCTCTCTATCATCTTTGCTATGAAATATCTTTCCAGAACCTTGCCGGTGTATGTGGTGTAGCTCTTATCCATGACCATTTTTAGTTTTTTATTGGCACCAACCTCTATCATGTAGCCATATTTGTAGATGTAGCGAAACCAGACGCGAAGGAAGTTGTCTTCTATCTGATAGCGAATGTTGCGATTGGTCTTTTGAAACATCGGTGTATAACGGGAAATCAAACAATAGTCGTTCTCCAGTTTGGTGAGATAGCCCGAAAGTTCTATTTTCATGATGCTTTCTATTTCACCTCGAGTTGTGTAGCCTGAAGCGATAAGTTGCAGTATCTCGAAATAGCGGGCATAGTCTTTGCCAAATTCTTCTATCAGCATATTTTTTCCTTCGTAGATGAAATAAGAGTTTTTTGCAATAAACCGCTCTGTCATCTGTTCCTTGGTCGTGGCTCCTGCATCCATCATCATTTCTACATATTCTGCTACTCCGCCTGTATAACTGTAGAGAGCCAGTAGGTCATCATTGGTATAGGCAGAATTATATGTAGAGAGAATTTCCTTAATGACAGAAGGGGGAAATGGAGTGACTTTTATTTCTCCAGTCTGCCTACCATAAAGAGGTTGCTTGTTATTTTTAAAGATGATGTTCATAAGTGAATAAACAGAACCGCAGACCACAAGATTAATATGAGCTTCCTGTTTGTTAAGGTCCCATATCTTTTGCATATCTGAAAAGATAGATGGATTAACTCGCTTGAAATCCTGAAACTCATCAATGATGAGAGTGATAGGGCGAATCTTGGATAGTTGAAGCAGATATTTAAAGATGTCAGCAAAGCGTGTTACTTCACCGAGAATAGGAAGCTGAAGTTTGCTCGTCATCTCTTCGATAAAATCTCTGCAGAGTTCTGCTTCTGATTTTCTTGCAACAAAGAAATACAGCATATCCTGAACATCCTCGTATGCTTTTATCAATAGGGATGTCTTTCCGCTACGGCGGCGTCCTGTTACAATTGTAAAACGAGCCGTTTGCAAAGATAGATTTCTTATCTCTTGCAATTCTTTTATTTCGTTTTGTCTTCCGAAGAACTTCATATTTCTATAATTTTACAGTTTCTTTTTGATATTATTTTTCGAAACCGCTGTTTCGGAAATGGCGGTTTCGAATGCAAAGATAACAAAAAAGGCCTGAATATCAGTTTGTTTGTTCGCTAATTTAAGTTTTTTTATTTGTTTAAGTGATGCTTGTTTTTCCGAAAAGGTAGTTTCGAAAGTGAAAACGCTGGAATTGTCAGAATCATGGTCCCATACCTTTCCGGACAGTATGCATATTGTATTTCAATTACATCTTCCCTCTTCATTTTTTCTCCTCCTATGTCAGTTTTTGTCGTAACAGGATTGTATTTTTGCCGCAGAATTGACAATAACTCTATATAATTAAGGTATGAATGCAGAAAGAAG
>JAIJUV010000425.1 GCA_022732315.1 Prevotella sp. | reverse complement strand
GCAACCAGATAACCATTCCTGAGAAGTCACAGTTCAAGGATGGTGAGTCGTGGTATGGAACAGCGTTTCATGAGATGGTTCACTCGACAGGAGCGGAAAATCAGTTGAACCGTTTGCATCCTCAATCGGGCTTTGGGTCAGATGAATATGCAAGGGAGGAACTTGTTGCAGAGTTAGGCAGTGCGTTGGTGTGCCAGAAGTATGGCATGACCAAGAATCTGAAGGAAGACAGTGCCGCCTATCTGAAATCGTGGCTCGGCAGTCTGAAGGAGACGCCAAGTTTCATCAAGACCACCTTGATGGATGTGAAAAAGGCAACGTCCATTCTCACGCAGAGAATAGACGAAGTGTCTTTGGAAATGAAGGAGCAACAGAGTGAGGATGTTGCAGCTTCAGTATCGGAAGAAAACAAGGATGCGAAGGACATGAAGCAATCTGCATCATCAAATGACAATGAGCAGACTGAGGTAGAAGAGGAAAAAGTCGCACGGTCTGCGTTCCGTCGGTAACGAATCAATCTGTGGCAAACATGCAAAAATCCAAGATGCGCACATATATAATAATGTGTAGGCATCTTGGATTTTTCGTTTTGGGAGTTTTATTCTTCCTCCTCATCATCTTCTTCGGGTGATAGCCATTTCTGCCAATCTTTCTCATCGATGGTGAGGTCGTCCATTTCCCAATCATATGCGAGTTCAGGCATTGGGTCACGAGAGTAAGGGAAATGGATGGTATAGCCGATTTGTCCATAGGAGACATGGAGCGGAGTGACGCAAAGGTCTCTGCCGAAATAGCTTCGGGTGGTAAGGTATTTGCGCCAGTCGAAACGCTCATTGAGAATGTTTCGACATAGGCGGTAAAGATATTGTTCTATTGTCATACGGCTTGAAGTTCCAACTGTGAATAATATTGTCTGAATGCCTCATAAAGGTCAGCCATCATGACTTCGGCTTCCTCCATGTCTTTGACTATATCGGCAATGTGGTAAGGTGCGCCATTTTTGCCGTGACCGTCTGAGCCAATCCAAATGTACGCTTCCTCGTCAACGTCAAAGTTCTCGTAATACTCATGGATATTGTCGATGAAGGCTTCCATATCATCGTTTTCAAGTTCCACGCTGAAATTAAAATCTTGACCATAGGAAGTATATTTGGCGAAGTTTACATCTGTCTTACCGTTTTGTGGCTCGGAGAAATCAACGCTCCATCCTAATATTTCAGCTATCTCCGTTATCTTTTGCCGTATCATATCGTTTGATTTTTAGCAGCCATAGGCAAGAAGCCTACGGCTGATGGTGGTTTAAACTTCTTCCCTGTCATACATATCGGACAGGAACGACTGCAATCTCTCGTCGGGAATGTTTCCGATTGGGCAAGGCTTGAAGCTCTTGTCCTGCAATATCGGTATCTTGGGAAGGTTATGTCCGACATCCACGCTGATACTCTCCATTTCCTTGATGGAAGCATAGCTATATTCTGTATCAGCAAGACCGACAACGATAGAGAACAGCGTGAAGTCATTGCCTTCCGGCTGACCTTCCAATACATACCAACGAACTTTGCCGATGAAGAAGACGCATAGGCAAATGGCATCCTTCTTCTTGCTGTCCTGTGAATAAAGCGGATATTGCTTGAACTGCTCCGCCAACTGTGGTGTAATCAATCTGCTTGTCATAGCTGCATTATTTATTGGGTGAATACTCTGGTGAAGATGGATAGTAGAGCTGCTGCTCACGCAAGGCTTCAATGGCAGCATGTGCCAAGGTGCAAGCCCATTCATTGCGAAGGTCATAATAGCCCTTCTGATAGTTTA
>JAIJUV010000424.1 GCA_022732315.1 Prevotella sp. | reverse complement strand
TTACAGCATTATAATAGCATCTGATATTGTGCCGAATTTCCATGCACCATCCATCATGGAGTTGCCCCAAGTCATAACCCAAATAAAACTCATGATTACCTGGTATTACTATTACTTGCTTGAAATTCTCTGAAGCCCAATCCCAGAATGGATGCTTGACAAAGCCTTCATCACCTAAATAGCCAGTATCTCCAGCCAACACCAGGATGTCAGCAACCGGCTGAAGAGGATGAACCTCCAAATAAAGAGTGTTCTCCATGAATTCCAAATGCAAATCGGAAGCATACTGTATCTTAACCATAACTACAACATTGATTTCTTAAGTTGTTCTATAATCTGCAGGCTTGTCACACATTGCCAAGACCTGCTGACTTGATGAAATCGGCATTTGGCAAATCCTGCATGATAGCATCACAAAAGTCACTAACATCTGTTTTTAATATGTCGGGCAGTTCATATCTACTTGCTGGAGTAAGCATTGCTGCAAGACGAAAAACATCTTTCTTATGCTTTGCAATATGCTTGCTATCAACACTTTCACCTTTAGCTTTTCTTTGACTCAAATCCAAAAAAGCCTTGCTTTTCAAACAGATAAGACTCTCGATATTGGCGATATGCACGCCATCTTCCTGCAAGCTATGTTCTATCGTGAAACGATAATAGTCTTCATCCATGAGTATTGCCGATAAACTTGAAAGGTCTTCATCCACTGGAATCGGTGTAATACGAGCCTCCTCTGGGAAATTCATCAAGCCAAGACTTCGTGAGAAGAGTTCAACCTGATATGGGAAAGCAGAATTAGCAGGCTTCATGAAGCGGAAATATTCATGTTTGGGCTCAACATTCTCATTAACACCCTTGTTTCGCTGCTCATAATTGCCCTTCTTTACAAACTCCCAGAATTTGGCTACAAACTCAGCCGACAAAGCTTCAACCACTAAGATTATGTCAATATCCTTAGTAGCACGAGGCACCTGAGCATACAAATCCTCATGAATTTCGCATGCCGTACCACCTATTATAACATAATTGTCCTCAAAACCTTTGAAGAACTCCTTGAATGTATCTATTCCTCTTACCATGACATTTCATTTATCAATCGTTCCAACTCTATTTGTATTCGCTCGTCATCATTGTCTTTCAATGACAGATAAAGCGAGAGCTTATCAACCACTCCTTCTGTACTTAACATTTTTGGATTATACTTCCATACTTGGATTTCATTTTCTCCGAACTGCTTGTCGGTTGCGACGGCCAAAGTTTTCAGTTCTTTCTTTGTAACAGCCCAACATTGCCTTGATTCTTCATTAAGCATCGTGTAGGAAGCCAGCGCATTCACCCCACTTATCTGTTGTCCTTCAAGTATAGCATCCGTATAATAAAGCTGCTCTATCGGAGAAACCAACAATGGCAATGCTTTATTCCAAAGTTCCCTATTGCTTATATCAATTTGCACCGTCTTGCTCTTTGTTCCTTCCAACTTAATCAGATCTTTGGAGACAAGCCAGCGCAATGATTTGTTTGCGGTCGCATAAGAAACGCCAAACTTATCGCTCAGTCCATAACCTGTTGCCCCAACAATGGATTCAATCTGCAAATGATAAAGCAACAAACATTGGGCAAAGGGAGGAATGGTTTCTTTCAAATCCAAGCCCACCTTTCTGTCTGGCTGGATGTCAAGCAAAAGAGATGGCAGGAACATTTGCCTGTTGGGGATAACAAAGTTAACTTTTTGTGCCACCAATCTTACCTTATTATAAGATGAAATGCATGGAGTGATTAATACGACGAAGAGCTGTGTCTGTCGATGTAT
>JAIJUV010000423.1 GCA_022732315.1 Prevotella sp. | reverse complement strand
AGACATTTTTCCCCACTAAAAACATCCAAAGTAACCCAAAGAAGAAAAAATATACAAAAACTATTTCTCATTATTTCTTTCTATTAAAAAGTTGTAGAAATCTTCTATAATATAATTTTCCTTACCATATTTCTTGTTAAGTATGCAAGGTAAATTTTCTCCCTTTTCTAAGAGTTTTTGCGAACAGGGCTTAGGACATGCTGGAAGAAAATTACAAATCTGACATCTAGATGGCAATTCTAAATTTAATCTATCCTGCAATTTCATTTCATTCCATTCTAACTGTCCTTCACTAGTGATAAGACCATATGAATTTTCAGACGAGAATGTCCTTGCTGTACACTTGTAAATATTTCCATCATAATTTATGACAACTTGATTGTAATTGTCTGCATAACACCCATAAGTGTATTTTGAAGTAGCCAAATAACTACATTGTATTTTATTTGTTTGACATTGTAAGACAAAATCTAAGATTTTCTTTTCATCTAACTTTTCTGCATTTACTTGCCAAACTTTAGATACCATAATTTTCAAATTGTTATTTTGCTTTATTTCAGCAAGCTCGTTTGCAATGTTTGTAAGGGAATCTAACGTTCTATTGGACACATTAATCCTTACCAAGATTTCGCTTTTAGGTGAATCTTGTTGTATTAATTTTATCGCTGATAAAATTTGCGAATATGTCCCATTGCCATTGACCTTATATTTCCTTACCTTATCATGAATATTTTGCCATCCATCCAAGGTGATTTGAAAGCTCGGTTCATAGGGACTTAATTTTGCGACAAAGTCTTTGTCTATCAACGTTCCATTGGTAGTAAACGAAGTCGCCAAATAAAATCCATGTATTTTTGAGAGTTCATAAATGCTTTCGATTAACGAAAAAACAATATTTTTTTGCAACAAAGGTTCTCCTCCAAAGAAACTTAAAATTAATTTCTTAAAAGGCTCTTTGGTAATTTTCTCTTTGATATGCAATATGATTGCTGCGACCATTTCTGAAGTCATATGGGACTTTTCTATATGACTCTCGTAGCAATACCAACATTTTAAATTACAATCCATTGTTGGATTGACGATAATATGATAAATATCTTTAGAAAACTTACGTTCTTGTACTGAAGACAAATACTTTTTCTGTTCGTCATTTTCGTCTGTAACGATGAAACCATTAGCCTCTAATGTTCTATGTAAGTTGGGATTTTTTGTATTTAGTTTTTCAACATTATCTTTGCAGCTTAGATAGTCTTGGTATGCATTTTTACCTATAATTAATCTGGAATAATTATATGCGTTAAAGCATAACACAACATTTTCCATCTCAACAAAATGGTTATACTGACTATATTTCATATTCAATTTACTTGTTGTTTATAAATAATTAGGTACAACTATCTATTATAGTCGTACCTAATTCTTAGGGGTTAATAACACTTAGCAACCGCAATTGTTACATTGACAATTGTTACACTGAGGATTATTTTGCTCAAAGTTCTGATGTTGCTCCTTGTCATTGTTACCACCTGTAACAACAACCAAACAATCTTCAGTCAGAACATCTTCTCCCAACAAAGAGACTAATGTGGAAATTTTTCGTTCTTCCATACTTGATGTTTAAGGATCCTACCCTATTAAGTTAATAATGACTTTTCTTTTTGCTATAAAAGCGATACAAAAATAATGTTTTTATTTCGAAGTCACAAATATTTTCATACAGTTTAGTAACAGTTAAAAAATAACTTGGTACAAAAATGCTAAGCAGATTTGCACCTAACGACATAGTTCCACTTAGGCAATTGTTCATCAAATATGAT
>JAIJUV010000422.1 GCA_022732315.1 Prevotella sp. | reverse complement strand
GTCGTTTCCCCTCGACTTGCATGTGTTAAGCCTGTAGCTAGCGTTCATCCTGAGCCAGGATCAAACTCTCCATTGTAAAATATCATTTTTACTCTGCCTGTTCCGAAAAACAAGCGAAGTGTTTGTTGTCTGTACTTAGGACGAATATCCTTTTCGTTTATTGAAGCTTAGTAAACCTGATGTCAATTTCTTGACGGTTCGTTTCTTTTACCCAGTCAACTCGCTTATTTCTAAGAAGTTAACCGCTTCTTGTACTACTTGTCTGTTTATGTAAAATCTTTCAAAGAACTCTTTCTTTATCGCTTTGAGGAATGCTTGATTTCTCAAAAGCGAGTACAAAAGTACTAACTATTTTCCATTCCACCAAATATTTCAAGAAAAAAGTTTCAAAAACAGCAAGATTTTAACATTTGATTACATATCAAAGAATAATTAATGCAAGTTCACATTATAATATACATACGCACTCCTGCCTGTGTACGCTGGTATGCATACACAGGCATAAACATCATATGATTGAAGATTTGAAAAGCGAAACGAGAAAAGCCCGTAAACTCAAAGCACAGATTTCTATCTTTCAGAGATACGAGTCGCAAACAAGTCATTTGGGCTTTGCAAACAAGCGATATACTACATTGAAATGACAGGCAAACGATTATATAGAAATGGCATAAGTAGAGAATAAATGTTAATTATTAACGCATTTCGTGGCAATTCCAAGAAATGGCATTATCTTTGCAACCGTTAAATTGAAGAATAATGCTGCAAAATGAAGAATCATACATAATAAGAGTAGGATTATCAAAATTAAGCAGTTTTATCAGAACAAAAGAATCATATAAACTAAATAAATAAGACTATGACAGAAAAAGAAATGTACAATTTCATAAATGAGCAGAATCAGGAGACTGGTTTCGCTTATAATGAGAAAGAGCGCGGTTTAAGCAACGTATTCTCTGCACTTATGCGCAAAGTATATGTATGGATGACCTTTGCACTCATTATCACAGGTGTTACCGCCTATGGTGTGGCAAGCAGTCCTACACTCTTAACTACGATTTACACTAACAGCGCTATCATGTGGGGATTGATTATCGCCGAGTTCGTATTGGTTTTCGCCATCAGTGGCGCCATCAACCGCCTATCATTGGGCACAGCCACATTGCTTTTCATTCTCTACTCCGTATTGAATGGTGCAACGCTCTCCTCCATCTTCGTCCTCTATGAGATGACAAGCATTGCAAAGGTATTCTTCATTACAGCCGGTACTTTCGGAGCAATGGCTTTTTACGGATACACGACCAAGAGAGATTTGACCTCTATCGGCAAGATACTCTTCATGGCTTTGATTGGTCTGATTATCGCTACTGTGGTCAATATGTTCCTGAAGAGTCCAGGCTTTGACTACATTTTAAGTTATGTGGGCGTAGCCATCTTTGTTGGTTTGACCGCCTGGGATTCACAGAAGATCAAGCAGATGCTCCAGATGCAGTACGACATGAGCGAAGGCGCACAGAAATTGGCTTTACTCGGTGCACTCACCCTGTATCTCGATTTCATCAACCTCTTCCTTTATCTGCTCCGCATTTTCGGAGGCAGCAACAGAGACTAAAAAATAACAAAATACAGACAGAAAGGGTGTGTCATAACTACATGACGCACCCTTTTTCTATTTCTATTTTTCTACAAGCAATGCTAAATCATAATCTTTTTCGACTACACTCCCTATTCTTCAAAATACTCTTTTAAATTTCCTTCTCTGCCCGGGTATATTTTTCTCCCTGCCCACGCAAGAATTTTTCCGTGGGCAGGGAAAAATAAAAGTGGGTACA
>JAIJUV010000421.1 GCA_022732315.1 Prevotella sp. | reverse complement strand
CGTACCAACATGACAATTCATGTTCGTGAAACCAAAGGCAGAATTGACAGGTATACGATTCTGTCTCAAAAAAATTTAGACCTTCTCACTGAGTATTGGTACAAATGTGGTCGCCCTAAAGATATCCTTTTTCCAAGTTCCTGGACCGGTGGATATCTTGATATAACCAGTGTTAACCAGTTCTTTAAAAAAAGTGCTAAACTCGCCGGCATTACCCGTCATGTTTCCTCTCATGCGTGCCGTCATAGTTTTGCCAGCCACTTATTCGAAAGTGGCACAGATATAAAATATATCCAGTCACTTCTGGGACATGTTGATCCTCGCTCTACAGATGTTTACCTTCATGTGAGCAACAAGACACTTCTTGGAATCCGCAGCCCGTTCGACAACCCGGAAGGTGGTGAATCATGAGTAAGGATTGTACGATTCAGGATGTTTTTCATCGTTTTTATTCATCTTTTGAATCCACACATAGTATTTCTCCCGCTCAGCGAAAGGCCGCTTATCACATCATGAATTGCAAAACCGGCGCCTTTGGTGTGAATGTAAGCGTATGCGAGGACTGCGGTTGCATATCAGTCCACTATAACTCCTGCCGTGACAGATGCTGTCCTATGTGTCAGGAGTTTCCAAAGGAAAAGTGGGTAGATGCACGGCGTGAGGATATCTTAGATGCTCCCTATTTCCATGTGGTTTTTACAGTTCCGGAAGAACTTAATCCCATTATCTACAGCAACCAGAAATTCTTATACACTGCTCTTTATCATGCGGCTTCAGATACTCTCAGTGAACTTGCTGCTGATTGTAAATATCTTGGGACTGATATCGGCTATATCTGTATCCTCCATACATGGGGAAGTACCATGAATTTTCATCCTCATATCCATGCGATTGTTCTTGGTGGAGGGCTGGATGTGAAAAATCATTGGAAAGACAATGGGAAAGATTTTTTCCTTCCGATTAAGGTAATCTCAAAAACGTTTCGTGGAAAATACATGGCTGAACTTAAGCAGCTCTGGGAAAATGACAGGCTTGAATTTCATGGATCGGCTGCACCTTACAAAAACTACTATACTTTCAAGGAATTGTTAAATACCTGCTATGCAAAGGAATGGATTCCTTATTGCAAGAAACCATTTGACGGTGCCGAATCTGTCATCAGATACCTTGGAAAATACACCCACCGGATTGCTATCAGCAACTACCGTATCAAAGACATGACAGAATCTACAGTTACATTTTCTGCTAAAGATTACAAAAACCAAGGGCTTTGGAAAGAGATCACCATATCCGGCGAGGAATTTATCCGTCGATTTTTAATGCATGTTCCTCCAAAACGTTTTGTACGTATCAGGCACTATGGTCTTCTTTCATCCAGAAATAAGAAGAAAAAGATTACCCTATGCAGAAACATCCTTGGTTGCAAAAAATATATTTCTAAGCTGAAAGATATGGATGCACCTGCCATTATCCGTCTTCTTTATAATAAAGATATATGCAAGTGCTCTTCATGTGGTGGTAAGATTATTCCTCTGCCTACAGAACAACATTTTATAAAACCAAAACCACATATGCTCTGTTAACGTATCATAACTGTATATTTTTAGCTTCCTTAGGGAGGCTTATTTCTGGTGTCATAATACAGGACTGAATTATAAATTCTATGTGTTTCTATGTGTACACGCTATCCTATTATAAATAGAGTGTCAGAATTAAAAGTCCATATAGAGTTGACGCGCTTTGTTCAACCAGAAAAAATCGAAATTGATGCAAACGAAAGGGCAGTTAATGAAAAGTCTCAATACTGCTTTTTCGTTTGCACCACCTTCGATTCTTT
>JAIJUV010000420.1 GCA_022732315.1 Prevotella sp. | reverse complement strand
AAATCGGGTTGCTGTTTACGAAGACTCAGTTCGTCGACACTATGAAATGTTTGAAATGGCGGTTTATAAAGACAGCCTTGCCAATCGCTTATTGCAAGAGTCTGAAGAAATTAAGAGTAAATTTGTTAACCGTTAAACAAAAGGAATAGCAATAAATAGAAGCAGCGTAATATAATTCAATCTCCCATTATATGGCAAGACTTTTCTGTATGGTGGGAGGTTTTATATTTAGTATAGGCTTTTTCCAATCGGTCATCGTATTAATTTTTAGCACTCTCCAGAGTTATTTTAGACTTGCTTTTCTAAACTGTTTAGCATATATTATTGATTATCAGTATATTTTTACCATATTTTGTTTTTGCATATTTAGACCTTATTTTTGCTTCTATCTAAAAATAAAGTCGTACTTTTGCAGATAAAAAATACTATTGATATATGAAAAGAACAATATTATACGTAGTCTTGGCTTTTATTGTAGCACCAATCTTTGTTTCTTGCTATCAGAGCCATAAGAAAAAGCTGGACTTAGCTTATGCGTTGGTAGAGTCTAGACCGGATAGTGCCTTGGCGTTGATGAAACATATAGACCAAGAGGGACTTTCTAAGGAGGAGATGGCGAAGTATGCCCTTACTTATTATATTGCACAAGACAAGTCTGGCTTAGATTTGGATAACGATTCTTTGATTCGCATAGCGTATGATTGGTATGAGGGTCACCAAGAAGATTCGCTCTATGTTTTGTGCTTGAATTATATGGGAAAATTCTATTTACTTGTTGATAGCATGGAACAAGCTAAGTCTTGTTTGGAAAAGGCTTATTTTATTTCGGATAGTCTTCATGAAATGAATGTAAAACGCTTGGTTTTGGATAAGTTGATAGAAGTAGAAGAGCAGTTGGAACCTTACAAAGCGTTGAGATATGCTAAAGATATGTTGAAGATGTATGACTCTATGGCAAATGTTACTATATATAATAAGGTGGCAGCACGTTTGAGATTGGGTGAGAACTTCTTTTATGTTGGTAGCTTGCAGCACGCTTTAGAAGAAGAGAGAAAAGCATATAGAATGGCAATGAAAGCTGGCGATAGCAACTTGTTGTCTTATGTAAGGCAAAATCTAGCTAGTACATTTGAGGAGATGGGTGAAAAAGATAGTTGTTTATATTATGCACGATTGGCTTATGACTTGAATGCAGCAAATAGATTTTCTTGTCTGTTGACATTTGCTTCTGCTTATATCTCTGTAGATTCATTAAACCAAGCCTTTAGTTTATTAAACCAAGCACTGCCAAAAACGGCAGAAGACCGCTATTCTGTGTTTTATTTTCAAAGTCAAGCAGCTATGAAAGCGCAAGATTTCAAGTCTGCTAAAAGTTTTAGCGATTCGGCGTACCATTATTTGGAGGATATGTATCGAACTGCATTACAAGGTAAGGCTGCTTATTATACATCCTTTTGAAAAAGGAAAGTGAAAGAGCTAAAACGCAAGGTAAAGCAGAAATGCAGCAGTGGGTATTTTGTTTGATAGTCTTATTGTGTTTTATAGTAGTCATATTTATTTTATATGTTTATAAATCATATAAGCACCAGATAAAACTACGTATGGAGCATGAAAGAGAGGTTCTTCTCCAAAAGCAACAAATGCAGGAAAAAATACATCAAGAGGAACTTTCGCATAAAGAGATTCAACTATCTGTGATGCGTAATTATTTACAAAAGAAAATAGATGTTGTAGAAAAATTAAATTCGATAGTTCCAAATGAGAATAAGCATATAGTGTTGTCGGAGAGTGATTGGGACGAATTGGAGGTGTTTTTAAATAGTGTGGAAAACCTATTTG
>JAIJUV010000082.1 GCA_022732315.1 Prevotella sp. | reverse complement strand
GGCTTATATCCGAAGAGATTATCCAGCGCCGCAGTCACCTTCACCGCCTTGCCGATGCGCTGCACCAGCGAAAGCTTCCAGATGGTGTAGGCAGGGTAGCTCACCGTAAGGGTTCCCTCGCTTACATTATAATAATTCTTATACTCCACGTTTTCTACACCCGAAAGATAGCGGCCGCTCAATCCGATGTTCAGACCATAGTTCTTGGTAAACTGATGGTCGTAATCCATGCGGGCATTGAAGGCATGCTCACGTGCCGGGATATACTGGTTGTTGATGGTGTTGCCATCCTTATCCTTCGCCAGCTGCTCCTTGGTATAGGCATAGGTGAAGCGGGCAGAAAATCCGTTGTTCCATCGTGCCTGCACGCCTACCTCTCCTCCACACACGCTGTAGGAATCCAGATTGGTGTAAGGCAGATAAGGCAACTTATCCTCTACACTCTTGAAATAAGGAGCCGATGTAGACAGCTTGTTCTTCACCTTATTATAATAGAGGGATGCCGTATAGTTGTAATGTCCCTTGGTGTATTCGGCAGAGAGATTGAAGTTGTGGCTCACCTCCGCCTTCAGATGCTCATTGCCTTCCACAATCCAGATGCCGCTCATATCGAAGTTGTAGTATTTCTCCTTCAGCGATGGGGCACGGAAGCCCATACCGTAACCTGCTCTCAGCGAGAGATTGCGTATCGGGGTATAACGGAGATTCAGCTTTGGGGTAACATGCGAATCCTTGCCATCCGAGAAATAGTCGTAGCGCAAGGCTCCCACCATCTCCCATTGATCAGAGATGCGCCAGTCATACTGCGCAAATACATCGAAGGTATCCTGCTTGCGGGTGCCATTGCTCAGATTGGTATTCATCAGATAATCGTGCATATAGTCGGAACCGATGGTCAGCACGTCGCCACCCTCGAATGCGTGGTTATAGAGCAGGCGGAACGTGTTCTGCACATTGCTGTAGTCACGGATGTCCAGATGGCGAATCTTCTGATAATCAGACTTATCATACTGATCGAAGGCATAGCTCAACTGCAAGGCATCATCTGTAGTGATATCCCAATTCATCTTCAAGCCACCCGAGAAATCACGATAACGCTCTGGTAAATCGGCTGTTCTCACGGTTTCACGGAAGAAATAACCGGCACGTCCGGTAAGACTGAAGTTCTGGGTAGGACTCCATACCAGCTGATTCTTGAAGTTGGCAGTCTTATCGCCATAAACGGTGGCGATGACACGGGTTACGGGATTCTCGGCACTATGCACATTGTAACTGTCGAATTGGTTGAAATTCGCTGTAAACATATTGTTCCAATGCTTACTGTTCAGTCCGAAGGAAGCGCCATATCGCTGCTCGTTGTGCTTGGCAAGTCTGCCGTTCACATTCAGCGTCCAGGGTTTCTTGCCTTTCTTGGTGATGATATTGATCACGCCGCCCGTGGCATTGCTGCCGTAAAGGGCAGAAGCCGCACCTTTCACAATCTCGATGCGCTCCACATTGTCCATGTTCAATCGAGTGAAATCCACATCGTCCATCGTCTCGCCTGCCAGTCGCTCGCCATCTACCAGGAAGAGAACGCCCTGACCGCCGAATCCGGAAAAGTTGAGATGGGTCTGCTGGTTCATCGCATAAGAGAACTCCACGCCCGGCAACTCCTGCTGAAGCAGATTCTGCACATTGGTGGCATCGAGCTTGGCGATATCCTTGGAACCGATCACTCGGGTCTGGATAGGGGTATCCTTCAGGAACTTAGGGGTGCGGGTGCCCGTAACCACCACCTCGGTGAGGTCAAACTGGCGACTGACGGAATCGAGATAAGCCTCGTAAGCCAGGGAATCACGGATGCTCTTCTGGTCTACGCCCGGCACATTGTCATGGGTAGGCACATTGTCGGCGCTGGCAGAAAGCGCTGCGCCAGCCGGAAGAGCCGCCATATTGGCTAATAATATCGAGTATAACAGATACTTCTTCTTCATTATTTTCGTAAGGATACAATTAATATGGATATTTATAATTAATATGGATATTTATAATTGATGGTCATCCAGCACTTTACACCTTTTGGCGAGAGATAGTTCTCTAGCTGGATAGCGGCATAGGTACCATCCTTCAGCCGGAGGATGAACACATGGTTGTTGAGCGAGAACGATGGCGGCATCGGTGGAATCTCCATCGAGAGCCACGAAGACAACACCTTGTTTATGGCGATGCCCTGCGATGGCACGGAACCCAGAAGCATCTGCTCCTGACTATCCCAAACCTCATTCTCCGACCATTCATCTTCGGTAAACTGCTTGTTATGGAAGGCTTCGCTGGTTTCAGGCAACTGATCCATGGAAGTATAGCTGGTTTCCAGAACGGCCCCGCCATTGGTACGCACATTGTTGCGATGAATGGCAAGGGTCCATTCGCTTGGTGCTGTCTGCTCGGCAGTAGGCACAAAGTAAGTAAAGGTATTCTTCTTGATGCCTTCGCCGAGGACATCAAACCAATACATATATTGTCCAGCCTTTCTGCCCGCTGTGGCAGCAGCATGTCCGGCTTCCGATTCATCCTTCTCGCCAGTGGCAGTCATCGGGATGGGATATGCCTCAAACTCGGTCTGAGCTTTTAAGAGTGCCGCCTCATCACCAGCCTCCGTCAGTTTCTGCAACTTTGGTAAATCCACGTAATACCAATCCGTCCAACTGGTTGCATTCATCACGATCTGTCCCTTAGCCGGCACAATCTCCTGCGGCTCATCATATATATCATCAAAAATACCGTTGCAGGCAGTAAGCATCAGCATGCCCAAGCCTGCAACGGTCATTTTCAGATGATTCATTTTTATCCAATTCGTCATCTATTCTTATTTGTATGATAATTGATAATCTATTTCCTGCGAAATATCTCTTTCTTGAAATCTTTCAGTTTTATTTTTTGAAATATTTCTTGCCGTTTACGATGACTACGCCCTTGTAGCTCTCGCTGACAACCTGACCGTTGAGGTTGTACATCTTGCCATCGTTCTTCTTCTGAACATCGTTCTTGACAGAAGAGATGCCTGTAGCCTCGCTATTGAAGCTTGAAACGATGCCGAAAGGCATGGCACCCATCTGGAAGGTGTTTACGATATCGGTAATCTTAGTGCCGTTATACTTCACGAGGATGTTGTTATCCTTCTGTGCATTGAACTCATAGTCGCCATCCATGGTCTTGTTGCCATTCTGCTCTGCTGTGAAGTGGAAGTTCAAGCCATCGTTCTTGTAATCACGGTAGAAACCACCCTTCTCCTCGTCGTAGGTCAAGCCCTTCACGGTGTAAGTACCCAAAGTCAGGTTGCCCATCACGGTGTTATCCAGTGTATAGGTAGGAACCTCAACATCCACCTTCTGCACGTCGCCATCCATATACTTGCGAACATTGTAGGTTACGCTCTCGTTGGCATAAGGGAACTTGCCGCCTACATTCACGTTGATAGCGCTGGTAACAGCCTTAACATAATAAGACTTGATGTTGTAAGTCATGGCAAAAGGCATAGCGCCATACTGGAAGACAGCCTTCAAGGTAAGCGAGTTGTCTGCCATATTATAGGTACCAGATACAGATGAACCCTTGATATCCTTCTCAACGCCATCCACGGTAACCTTAGTTTCAAAAGGCTGCTCATCCATGGTAATCACATGATTCTCGCCCATGGTGAAAGCCACGTTCTTGATGGTGAAGGAAGGAATGGTACCCATGCCCTTCATGGCAGGAAGCGTGATGTTGCCAGCACTCATGCTAGCCATTTCAAACTTTACGGTATCGCTGGCATTCTCTGTATCCTGATTCAACACGCTCATGGTTGAAGCACCAGCAAATGTCAAGGCACCATGCATCTGTGCCATCATATTACCTGCCAACATTGTGGCGAAGACGAGAGTAAAGAATTTCTTCATATCCTATTCTATTTGTATTATTTTTTAAATTATAAAATCTATTTTGTTTCACTTATCGTTTTCGGGGTGCAAAGATACGGAGTTTCCTCCATACCTGCAATACCTATAAATAAGGATTCTTATCAATACCTACTTCTAGGTATCTAATGAAAGAAGCAACTCGAAAGAAGCTTCTTACTCCTTTATTTCAATCTCTCCCCCGTTATCCTTGGCGTTGTAAAACCAGAAACCGAGAATCAATCCTACAAACACCAGCAGGATGCCCACCATCTCTGCCACATGGTTGCCTGGATCCACCCAGATTTCCTTGAAGAATCCGTTGCGGGCTGCAATCTCCACAGCCGACCACAATACGATGACGTTGGCAAGCGACATGCGCAGGTTTCTACCCCAATGTCCAATGTACAACTGCTTCTTGAAAATCATGCCCGAACCGATGAGACAGAGAATGCCAATGGCATAAGTCACAGGATGAGTGGTGCCGAGGAACACCGGGTCGTAGCAGAACATTAATAATAGGTATAAGCCCCACATCATGATGTTCCACTCCATAAAGGTAACGATGCTGGCATGATGTGCCATCGGACGAAGCTCTACATGGTTCTTCACCCCGCAATGATTCTGAATCCAGCGGATGAAATTACAGCCCGTCTTGGTGCAGAATATATACATCACCAGGAACATCATCCACATGCCGAAAGTGGCTGGCATAATGAGATATTCAGGGCGTGAACCACGAATTTCCTTCAGTTCAGCACGGCCGAATTCCTCCAGCGGAGTGCCGTTGATGGTATAGGTATGATGCACGCCGATGCCATTCACATATTCCGTGGCAGTCTGAACCACGCCATTGCCCACCAGGTCGCAATGCACACCATAGCGCTGGGCATAATAAGCCAGCAGGAACTCCACCCAGCCGGTCCAGAACAGCAGGGCACCCGCCATACCGAACACGGTCTGTTTGGTATCACCCTTTACGAATACACCCCAGATGGTAATCACCAGTCCCACGAAACCCATGGCAAAGGCAGAATAATGCAAGGTGGCAGGCTGCATGGTATGCTCCATGATAATCATCAGCGCATGGCCCAAAGGCATCAACAACAAGATAATCAATATAGACCCTATGGTCATTCCCAAGTTTTTTGTCTTCATCATGTTTTATTTCTATTTATTACTATTTATACTGTTTATTATGATTTCAAATCGGGCTGCAAAGATACAACTATTTAGACTTTTTCGCAATACCTAGAAATAATGATTTGATTTCGCTCAGTTTATCACCATAAATGATGATTCAAATTCATCAGCCTCATCACGGGTAAGCTCCCTATAAACAACGAAAAAGCCTGATATTCCGCCCCTTTTGTTTTTTTTATACTTTCTTATGCCGCAATCTGAATACTTTTGCGTATCTTTGCACCACAAATACAAATTCATTATTTATGTTGACAGATATTGAAATAGCTAAATCAGTTAAACTGCGCCCTATCAATGAGGTAGCAGCAGAACTAGGAATTCATGAAGACCAGGTTGAAAACTATGGCCGCTACATTGCCAAGATTACTACTGGCGACATCGATCCTAACAAGTTCAAGAATCATCACCTTATCCTCGTTACCGCTATCAGTCCTACCAAGGCAGGTAATGGCAAGACCACTGTATCTGTGGGTCTCGCCCTGGGTATGCAGAAGATTGGCAAGAAGGCTGTAGTGGCTCTTCGCGAACCATCTCTGGGTCCTTGCTTCGGCATGAAGGGTGGTGCTGCCGGTGGCGGTTACGCCCAGGTTTTGCCTATGGATAAGATCAATCTCCATTTCACTGGCGATTTCCATGCCATTACAGAGGCCAACAACATGATTGCTGCCCTCCTGGACAACTATCGTTTCCAGCACGAGGCAGAGGGATTCAAGTTGAAGAAGATTCTCTGGCGCCGTGTGATGGACGTAAACGACCGTGGTCTCCGCCGCATCATCACCGGTATCGGCGATAAGAACGGCATCGAGACAGAGGCAGGCTTCGATATCACTCCTGCTTCTGAAATCATGGCTATCATGTGTTTCGCAACTAGCGTTGACGACCTGCGTCGTCGCATCGACAAAATTCTCCTCGGTATCACTGATGATGACAAACCATTCACCGTCAAGGATATGGGTGTAGGCGGAAGTATCGTGGCCCTGCTCCTCGATGCCCTGAAGCCAAACCTGGTTCAGACCACAGAGGGCACTCCTGCCTTCGTTCACTGCGGTCCGTTTGCCAACATCGCCCATGGCTGTAACTCCGTGATGGCTACTGCTGCCGCTCTGGAGTATGGCGACTATGCCATTACAGAGGCAGGATTCGGTGCCGACCTCGGTGCAGAGAAGTTCTACAACATCAAGTGCCGCAAGACCGGTCTGCAGCCAGACCTCACCGTGCTCGTTGTAACTCTCCAGGCATTGAAGATGCATGGTGGCGTATCTCTGGAAGATATCAAGAAGCCAAACGTAGCTGGCATGGAGGCTGGTTACTGGAATCTCGACAAGCACGTGAAGAACCTGCAGAGCTTCGGTCAGACCGTGGTTATCGCCTTCAACAAGTTTGCTACTGATACCGACGAGGAGATTGATGTATTGCGCAAGCATTGCGAGGAGATGGGTTGCGGTTTCGCCGTAAACAGTGCCTTCGCCGAAGGTGGCAAGGGTGCGATGGAATTGGCAGAGCTGGTAGTGAAGACCATCGATGAGCATCCATCTGCTCCTCTCTACTTCACCTACGATGACGATGAGCCAGTGGAGAAGAAGATTGAGGATGTTGCCTTCAACCTCTATGGTGCCGGCAGCGTTACCCTGAGCGATTCTGCTAAGGCAATGATTGAAGAAATCAAGAAGTTGGGTGCCGAGAAGTTCCCTATCTGTATCGCCAAGACCCAGTATAGCTTCTCTACCGATGCCAAGGCATACGGTCCTACAGATGGTTTCGAACTCCACGTTCGCGACATCACTGTTAACATGGGTGCCGAGATGATTGTAGTCATCGCTGGTCCTATCATGCGAATGCCAGGTTTGCCAAAGAGCCCACAGGCAGAGCGCATCGATGTGGTAAATGGCGAGATTACAGGTCTTTCTTAAAGTCCCACAGATTTCACAGATTCACACAGATTTTTATATAAAACTATTCGCCCTGAAAGAGCAAAAGCGTTCGATAGACAATGCTTTTGCCTTTCAGGGCGATTTCTTATCTCATGCTGAATTCACAACCGCAATACAATTGGTTGTAGAATTCATTCTCTTTCAATAATTCTCCACGGCGATTCTGCAAACCGCCTTTTCTCCAGTTCATATCCCACCACTCTACATCTGGGCATCCCTCAACGGCGATATGTCCGGCAGCATCAATCTGCCTGATGTTCTTCCATCTCGACGAAGCCAGCGTGGTGGTAAGCAGATGGAAGCCATGCTCCTGCGCATACTTAGCCGCATGCTTCAGGCGATAGAGGAAACAAGCCGAGCAGCGGCTTCCCCTTTCCGGTTCATTCTCCAAGCCCTTGATGTTGGCAAGCCATTCCTCATGGTCGTACTCATCCTCCACGTATGGCACACCCTGCGCCTCCAGGAATCGCATCAGCTCGTGCTTGCGAATCTCGAATTCCTGCTGCGGATAGATATTGCTGTTGCTGAAATACACCGTAGGCTTCATACCATTACGAAGCATACACTCCACGATGGCAGACGAACAAGGAGCGCAACAGGCATGCAGCAATACGGCATGACCATCGGCCTTGCTTCCATCAGGGAGAGAAAGTTTCACGAATTTATATTGTTCTTCTACTGGAATCTTCATTTTTATTTTGAACTTTAAACTTTGAACTTTTTACTAAAAAAACAAATGGAGTACAATCTCTCGACACCCCCCATTTGCCCAAATATATGCGAAAACTAGTGCAAAGTTACGATTATTTTCCGAATCACCAAATTTTTAAGCGATGATTTTTCAAATTAATCTGTTTTTCTCGCTTTTTTTACCAAGGCTTAACACTTTGCGCCAGTTTTTAACTATCGTAGCTCTCGCTTCAAGGTAATCACGGTCATTTCAGGCCATGCTCCCAGGCGGAACGGGAAGGTACCGCCCAGGCCTGCAGATACATAAAGCAACTGTCTGCCCTGCCAGTATTCGCCGCCCCACTCCTTGAAAGCCATCTTGGCAGGAGTCAGGTTGCCAATCTTCAACTGTCCGGCATGGGTATGACCAGCCAGTGTCAGGTGGGCACCCGTCTTCTGCACCTCTCTGCGCCAATGATGTGGGTCGTGAGTCAGCACAATCTTGAAGGCATCCTTCTCCACCCCCTTCATCGCCTTCTTCAGATTACTGCGGTTGGTAAACGGCGGCTGTCCCGCATTCTCCACACCAATGATTTCTATCGAAGCCATGCCATGCGATATGGTGAAATGCTCGTTCATCAGCTGGTGCCATCCCATCTGCTCCTGCAGACTGAACAGCAGTCGTCTATTCTTTCTCAAATCCCTGATGCCATGATGCGTATTGTATTCGCAATAATCATGGTTTCCCCACACCGAGAAGATGCCATCGGGCGCATGCAGTTTCTTCAAATCATCCACATAAGCCTCCACCTCGCTGGCATCATTGTTCACCAGGTCGCCGGTAAAGAGCATCATCTCCACCCCCTCGGCATTGGCACGTTCCACCACCTGCTTCACGAAGTCAGACCCCTTAGGGAAGGTGCCCAGATGGAAATCGCTGAAATGCAGAATCTTGTATCCGTCGAAATAAGGAGGAAGATCGGGCGATGAATAAGTAACATATTTCACCTCCAGCCGCTTCCAGCCCGCCACGAAGCCAAAGAGGAACCACCCCATCACAGCCAGCGCCGGCAAGATGGCGAAGAACCAAGGCATGATGAAATCGAAGAGGATGAACACCACCTTCGGCATCACGGAGAAGAGAATCAGCGTGAAGAGTACCCTCACCGACTCCCGATGAAACTTGCCCAGTTGCAGTCCCATCTCGGCAAGGAGGATGAGCAGCGTGGGAACCCACCAGAGGATGGCAAGCGGCAGGGGCCATTCGCTCACTCCGATATGCCAGAGCCACATATCGGGAACCATCGAAAACGCCACGACGCCCACGACATACAATATCGATCGAAATATCTTTTTTATAATCTTATTCATATACCTATTATTATAGATAGCAGCATCTGGTTTATTACAGATTGCAACATCTTGCTGCAAAGGTACTGCAAAACGGAGACACTACAAAATAAATCCCCATTTTTTTATCCGTCAAGCCAGATTATTCCATTTATTCAGCAAGTCAATAATCCCCCTTCTTCCGTTTTAACTTTCTTTTGCTAAATCTCACGCAAGTTTTTCCTTCTTTCGTTATTTTAAAGACAGAAAACAATATCAAGCATGCTGATATTTTTTCTAAGCTGGGTAAAGACAAATAGCCCCTAGCGCCCTGAAAGGGCAAAAGCTTTAAAAACAAGTAAGAATTAATAAAGAAAAGAAAGGAAAAGAATAAGTATGAGAAAAATAGATTTCAAGAAGGCGTGGCTGGCAGTGGCACTGCTCCTGTCAGCCCTCACCTTCCAATCGTGCAACAACGACGATGACACCGATTGGGATCGTATTTTACCAAACGCATTGGTAACAGTAAAACAGAATGGCGATGCCTGCTATTTGCAGCTCGACGACAACACCACGCTGCTCGCCAAGAACCTCAACAAGCCATTCGGCGACAAAGAGGTGCGTGCACTCGTTAACTACTCCGTCACCAATGAGATGAACGACAAGTACAACCAGGTGGTTCATGTAAACTGGATAGACAGCATTCTGACCAAGAAGCCAGTACCATCTCTGGGTTCCGACGAAGCAAACAGCCAGAAATATGGCAACAACCAGGTAGATATCGTTCGCGACTGGGTAACCGTAGCCGAGGATGGCTATCTCACCCTCCGCTTCCGTGCTCTCTGGGGAGGTCAGAAGCCTCATTACATCAATCTCGTAACAGGAGTAAATCCAGAGAATCCATACGAGGTAGAGCTTCGTCATAACGTAAATGGCGACCCTCAGAACTACTGGCGTGATGCCCTGGTAGCCTTCAATCTCAACGAAGCCCTGCCAGATACCAAGGGCAAGACGGTGAAGCTCACCATCCGCTGGCGTTCAAGCCAAGGCCACAAGAAGGTAGATTTCGACTACTGCTCCCGCAAGTCCATCACCAGCACCAGGATGCTGGAAGGCTATAGCGAAGCTGGCGAAAGCATCAGATAAAAGAAAGATCTGAAAAGGATATATGGAATAAAAAGAAATAAAGAAACAAAGAATCCCCTGATGACAACTCCCCCATCGGAGTTCATCAGGGGATTCTTGTATTTATTAGTATACACCATTCGATACAAAATTAATCTTTTCTCATGAAAACACAAAAGAAAAAGCCAAAAAACTTGCATAAAAGAAAAATATTCTAGCTGTATGGTAGAAGTTTTTCGGGAAAAGTTTTGGAGATTAGGAGATAAAGTATTATCTTTGCCATCAGATTCAAAAACGAATAATCAAACTGAGTTATGATAGTAAGACCAAAGCGCATTTATCGCAAGCGCATACCATACGGCATGCAGAATTTTGAGGATGTCATAAA
>JAIJUV010000419.1 GCA_022732315.1 Prevotella sp. | reverse complement strand
TTGCATCATATCGCTCGGAAAGAACACCGAAACAGCCGGCTTTCATCAACGAGGCATTCGGCTCGTAAAGATACTGCATCTCTTCAAGGGTGGATGGGGCTATCTTCACCTGAGAAGCCTCCATATCCAACTCGTCGCAGACGAAGGATTGCGCATCGTTGATGCAATAAATACGGAGATTTTCGCCCATATTTCGCGCTGACAGCACTAAAAGAAGCTCCTTGCACTCATTGTTCACGGAGATGATATGAACCTCTCTTACGTGGCTTAATTCGCTTATAGCACGGTGCCAGTCGAGCATCGGAGAGAGTTTGATGATAACGTAATCTGCCTTCAAAAGCATCTCTTCTTGCAAAACGGTGACATCGGGTGTGCAATCCTTCAAGGATACCACCTTGTTGCCCGCATCGTCTCTACGGGCGGGATCTATGAAGATTAACTTTAATTCCTTTAACGAATGAAGCACTTCTATTCCATCCTCATTCTTCACGATGGCGTTCTTCAAGCCCAAGCGCTCGAAGTTCTCCTTTGCCGCCTCACAGAGATGAGCCTGACGCTCCACATACATCGAACCCAATCCCAATCGGGAAGCGATGTAAGAGAAATCTACCCCAAAGCCGCCTGTCAGGTCTACAAACTCTATTTCTTCAGAAAAATCTTCCTGACCAGTTTCGTTTTTTACTTCATTAACATTATCTTCTGATTCCGTTAATATCTGTTTCTTTTCAAAAGTGCCTTCATTTTTGGCGAATTCTGAATCAACCGCCCTTTCGCTCACAAATTCGCAAATTTTAGAAAAGTGAGAATCTGAAGCGTTTCCTGCTGCTTTTTCATTTTCTGATGAAGAAACCGGCAAGCCGAACAATCTCGCTGCCAATTCTGCCTTATAAAGCGCGGTGGACTCTGAGGAGCATTGCTCCATCGAAATATGAGGGGGATAGATGATGCCATCTATGTTCGCCCAAAGGGGCAACTTGGCACGAGCCATCTTTCGCCCACGAATCTGGTCGAGGGCGAAAGGCATATCTACTTCCGGATTCTTGCTTCCGAGAAAAGCCAACTGGCGGACATCCTCATCCTGGTGCTGGCGAATAAAATCTTGTGTTGCCTGGTTCATCATTTCAGTAACTTCTCTTTTCTGTAACTACTCTTTTCTGTAACTCTATAATAACCGCAAAATTACGATATTCTGATGAAAATACAAAATAAATAAGGAAATATCTTACCCAAGATCCTGTTTTAAAGCACCACACACCGCTTTTTGCCTCACTATGGCAAAAGATTGCCCTTGCCAGGGCAACTATTTGCCATCCAAAGGCACAAATCAAAAAGAGAACGAACGAAAATCAAAAAGAACAAAGAAAAGTTTAAAAGGGACGAACGAAAAAGCAGAAGCGTATAGAAAGGATTGAGTAAATAGACTACACACTACACTCTTCTTCCATAACATCTTGATTATCAACAAATAAAAGGAGTGCAATACTCATCTACACACTACACTCACACTACATTCACACTTCACTCGCTAAAAATTTTAGAAGTGTAGTGTGCCCTTAAAAAGTGAAGAGTGAGTGAAGTGTCAAAGGGCACACTACACTCACTCAACTTCTTATACTTCAACCACTTACCCCCTAAAGAGTGTAGTGTGAAGTAGTTTTGGAAAAATTCTCCCGCATTCAGCAAATCTGCAAGAAAAGCAGAATGAATGCGGAAGAATATTCTGAATCCTTAATCTATGCGATGGATTAGTCTGCCAACTTAGCCTTCAAGAACTCACGGTTCAAGCGGGCGATGTTAGCAATAGACTCGTTCTTAGGACAAACAGCCTCGCAAGCACGAGTGTTTGTACAGTTACCGAATCC
>JAIJUV010000081.1 GCA_022732315.1 Prevotella sp. | reverse complement strand
TGGTGACAAACTATTTGTTTTTCACCTCGTTAGCAGTGTTGGTTTCGGTAACTGACCGCTAACGGTTTGGTAACTGAAATAACTCAATATCCTGCTCGGTTTTGCTTTGCAGTCAATTGGCAGAATTATGAAATATTGCTCATTCTCAACCACTTGCAGTTCATTTTTCTCATCTTCACTTTCCGTTGCTTTTGCTTAAATTGTGCATTGTTTCAGGCATACCTACGCTACGCTCCAGTTGGCACATGGTACAGACATCTATACCGTAAGCAAGATGTTGGGACATACCAACGTGAAGACGACACAAATATATGCGAAAGTGATTGACGAGAAAAAGGAAAAGGCTGCAAATGCTATCCAGATAGATCTGAATGAAAAGGAGTTTGATTGATACTTTCTCAGAAAGTAACGAGAAGATAATTTTCGGGACATCCACACTATCCTGCGAGCCGCTTGTGAATATATCATAAGTGGCTCGTTTCGTATAGATACATGGAAGAGGTGGTTTCTATCGTGAAGGACTGCTTGAACCGACTAAAGCGGAAAAACAAAGTTTTGACAAGCAACGATGAATCGGATAAGAAAGTCTGAGAGGTTGACGGCTGTACGTTTATTATGATTGCCTTATGGGAGGCTTATGATGATAGCCATCATGTGGAGAGAGCGATAAAAACTTTTGTTTTGGGGGGATATGAAGAAGTATCGGTAAAAAGAGGGATAGGGATGTTATGGGATTATGTTTCGATTATGGGAACAGATACTGATTGGAATCATAAGCCAATCAGTATTGATTTTTGTGGTTATTTTGCACCCAGAAAGTCGTGTGACAAAGAATATAGTAATAACCATAAAAATGTGATAAGATGACAGAAGAAATCAGATTTGAAGACCTGCCAAAAGTCACCAAAATGATGATGACTAAATTGGAAGAGTTGTGTGCCAAGATGGACAAAATCATTCCGACCGTAGAGGAACCGATTGACCGATGGTTCACGGTGGATGAATTGAGAGAGTATCTGCCGGAGCATCCTGCCCGTCAGACCGTGTATGGATGGACCAGCAATGCCATCATCCCTTTTCATAAGAAGGGAAAATCACTACGATTTAAAAAATCGGAAGTGGACAAATGGTTGCATGAGGGATATAATCCATACATCAAGGAATTAGAAGATGAAGCCCAGGCTTTCATTGAGAAGAAACGTAAACCATTGTTCTAGAATTTGCAGTAAATGAATAAAAGAAAAATAAACAACTATGGCATCCAAACGTCAAAGAGACCGGATGCTGACATAGGAAAGGACGAAGTTATGGGAAGGGATGCAGCCATAGGGACATGGAATGTAGATACCGATATGGGGAAGGAAGACAAAGACAGGACTATAGGTGATGATAATTCTGGAACTACCATTCCATTGGGAGCATTTCCAAAGAAGATACAAGAGATGGCGAAGGTGCTGGTAGAATACGAGAACTACAACCAGGATTACCTGTTGGTATCGATGCTGTCGGCTGTGGCTACTGCCATTGGGAACACCTGCCAGATAAGAATCAAGGGATGCTGGACGAGCAGTCCCATCCTGTACGTCATCCTTGTGGGACGACCAGGCGTAGGAAAGACACCGCCACTGGACTTTGCCTTCAAGCCCATTAGAGCGCACGACTATAAGCTGTTGAAAAAATACAAGGAAGATGACGAAGCCTATTCCTTGTTTATGGAAAAGAGAAAAAGCAGAAAGTTCACCTATTCGCAATCGGAGATTCCGGAGATACCGATACTGCAAAGAACTGTGATTTCGGACTTCACCCCAGAGGCATTGATGCAAGCGCACAATGTGAACCAAAGGGGCATTGTGGCATTTGTGGATGAGATTATGGGTATGTTCAACACCGTGAACCAATACAGCAAGGGGCAACTGATAGAGCAGCTGCTGACGGCACATAGCGGAAAGCCATTGGACATCACCCGATGCAGTCTGGACATCCCCATCCATATAGAGCAGCCCTGCATCAATATCATTGGAACCACCCAGACCAAGCGAGTGCATGAGTTGGTGGACAAGGGATATGGCGACAATGGTCTGATAGACCGCATTCTGTTTGCTTATCCCAAGAGGCATACCATCAGTCCCTGGCAGCTGCATGGAACAGAAAGCAATTACGATGGTCGTGAATGCTTTGACCTGTGGGCAGATGTGGTGGAGAAGATACTGGCATTGCCCTGCCAATATGATGACGAGACCGGAATGGTGATACCCACCATCATCAATTTTACGGCGGATGCGCAGCAACACTTCTTTGACTGGAGAAATCGGACAGTTGACTATATCAATAGCATCAAGGATGATGCACTGATAGACGGCAGAATCATGAAGACCCATCTGAATACGGCAAGGTTGGCACTTGTGATACAGATGATGCGTTGGGCTTGTGGAGAAGCAGACAATGACAACGTGGACATTGATTCAGTCAAGGCAGCTATAGAGCTGGGTGAGTATTTCGAGGAATGCTATGCAAGGCTGCAGAAATACATGACCATAGACAGTATTCAACCGCAAAAGAAGATATTGCTGGACGGACTGGAGCATGAGTTCACAACAGCAGATGCACTAAAGATAGGTGAAGAGATGGGACTGTCGGAGCGGTCGGTGATGTACACCCTGACAGACCTGCAGACCATGAAGGTAATAAGAAAGATAAAACGAGGCGAATATGAGAAACTGCAATAAGATATATGGCGGTGCAGCTTGCAGTTGTTGCAGGAAGCATCGAGGTCGCAATCAGTTTGACCACAAGGTTACAGTCGTGCTTGACATAGCATGGCATCCACTTTGCATACATAGTAATGTAGTAACATAGTACTAGAGTATAATAGTAAAAAAGTGACATAGTATATATTATAAAAAGTAAGAGAAACAATGAGAATGAAAGAAAGCTCGTTCTCTTTTTTTGTCTTCCTGTAAATACTGTCCACTGAAGAAGTATATGGGAAATGGAAAAACTGAGAGCATTGTGGCATTGATGAAAGGAGCGCAATCTACTTATATCAAGGAGGTTGCAGAAGGAAAGAAAGTGTATTCACGCTATGTGAAAGACTTTCTGAATGGGCATCGCTATTGCGGCAGTTGGGATGTAAGAGTGATGAACCAGTACCGTAAGGACATGGGAATGATCGAAGACCTGTTGGAGACAAGACCCGACTTGGTGCAGAAGTATTTCTGCCAGGAAAGTATGGACGAAGAAGATGTGGAAGCACTCATAAGAGAGCTGAACACTACGTCGGCTCCTGACACATCGTCGGCAGATCCTTACAAAACGACAAGATGGGTGTCTGCCTTTATAGTGAATCAGAAAGAATATGGCGTTTGTAAGAAAAAGCAACTAATGAAAAGCCTTTACGGTTCTGACACTGGAAAAGGCGCAGGAACGTCTTCGCTGCAGTTGTTACGAAGAGAAGGACTCTTGAGAATAATCGTGGAAGCGATGAACCAATTCAGACTGTTCAAGAAAAAAGTGACAGAGGCAGAGATCAAAGGATTCTTCTGCTGCAGTCTGGAAAGTCCTTTGGTAGCAAGGAACAACAGAGAACTGGCATTCTTCTTCGACAAGCTATGTGAGAACGGACTCATCAGCAAGCAATGGCAGGATGTGGTAAGTACCCACAGACTGTTGCTGTCATCCACAGGGAAGAACATGAAAGCCTCGGACTTGTCTTCAGCTGCATGCAAGGCAAGATTGTCGGACAGAAGCATCTTCGCCAACATCAAGAGCAAGGTGAAAGAAATAGCGGAATGGGCAAAATCTGCCGGAAAAGACAGAATATGACAACAAGAAAGATTGATAGGAGGATTGATACTGCTGAACTGTCAACCCCCTATTGATCTTTTTTCGTATTAGAAAAAGTATATTTGCACCCAGTTTTGTAGCAGGAAGCCATATCACAGGATTTGTATAGGAAAAAACTTCAAAACTGATCAAATAGCACGGAATGTGTACTGAACAGATAAAGTAGTATAACTATCAAACAAAAAAATATTTGAGTATGGATTCAATTATGGGAATACAAACACAAGCAGGAGGTATTCGTCAGGAAGAGCTGACGGAAGCCAACCTGGTACCAGTCGTAATACGGTTGACAGAGCGAGTAGGACAAATAGAAGATGTCCTCAGAGCATTGGGAGACATCAAAGAGTTACATGAACGCTTGACACAAGTGGAAGAACATCTGTTTGCTGCCAAGGAGATTCTGACCGTGAAAGAAGCCAAGGAGTTTCTTGGTATATCAGAAAGTCAGTTGTACAAGTTGACTAGAACACTATCTATCCCCCACTACAAGCCAAGTGGGAAAACCATCTTCTTCAATAGACAAGAAATTATTGATTGGGTGAATAGCCGTCCAGCCCGAAGAAGAGGAATACAGCAAGAGAACATGAACGCAAATGTTTCAGACGAGTCACATTGCAATGACATGGAAGCGATGAATGTGAGTGGTATGAACATAAACAGTGATATGCCATGACACCCATGGAACAAAGCAATTGTCAGACAGACAACGGAAATGTGCTGGACAAGTTGCTGAAAGCTTCACGAATACTGGCAGACGACACCTATCAGGTGCCGCCCCAGATTATGTGGGTGGACAATTCGACCATCGCCACACTTGGCAATTTCAGTGCGTCGACAGGAAAGGCAAAGAGCAGGAAGACCTTTAATGTGTCGGCAATCGTTGCTGCCTCGTTGGGAAACAAGCAGGTTCTGAAGTACAGAGCCTGTCTGCCAGAAGGAAAGCGTAAGATACTGTATATAGACACCGAGCAGAGCAGATACCACTGCCATGTGGTGATGCAACGCATCCTGAGGTTGGCAGGAGTTCCACAAGACGTGAACACCGCCAACCTGGTATTCTATGGTCTGAGAGAGTATCATCCTACCATGCGACTGCAACTGATAGAACACGCCTTGCAAAAAGAAACCGGGTGCGGTCTGGTTGTCATCGACGGCATCAGAGACTTGATGCTGGATATCAATGACCCATCGGAATCGGTGAGTATTATCAACAAGTTGATGCAATGGTCGAGCATCTACAATCTGCATATCCACTGCGTGCTGCATCTGAACAAAAGTGATGACAATGTGAGAGGACACATCGGAACCGAGTTGAACAACAAGGCAGAAACTGTGTTGGTCATCGCCAAGAGTCAGACCCTAGCCAATGCTAGCGAAGTGAAACCATTGAGTCTGCGAGACCGGGAGTTTGAGCCATTCGCCTTCAAGATAGACGAAGAAGGGATGCCTGTTGACATCTACGACTACGAGTTTGGAAAGAAAGACGGAAAGGCTTCCAAGATGACCATCGGGGACATCACGGAAGAGCAACACGAAAAAGCCTTGGAAGTAGCTTTCCATGACAAGGTGGTGTCGGGATATGAACATGTGCTGACGGCATTGAGCAAGGGATATGGTGAGATAGGGTTTGCAAGAGGGCGAACCACTCTATCCAAGCTGTTGACCTATCTGTTGACAAACAAGAAAGTAGTGAAATCGGCAAGCAATGAATACTGTCTGCCCAAGAATTATCCCAGTCTGCCACTGATAGATGAAGATACATGATTCAAAAAAACATCAATCCGTTCACTCCACATCTATATATGGTGTGGACAGATGAACAGATAACGGAATGAGGATAGAGTAAACAGAAAAAACATGAACATAGATACAGCAAAGACTATCAGCATTATTGACCTGCTGAGGACATTGGAACACGCCCCTGTGAGCATAAGAGGAGACCGATACAACTATCTCTCTCCTATCAGAACCGAGAAAGAACCCTCATTCTGCGTAAGCAAGAAAAGAAATGAGTGGTATGACTTTGGATTGGGGCAAGGCGGTGACATCATCAACCTGAGCAAGCGGCTGTTTGAGACCAATGATGTGAGTGAGGTATTGAGCCGGTTGGACAAATTGAACATAAGTCATGTGGAACATTCATGCAAGACAATCAAGGCGGCTGCGGTACAGACGGTAGTGAAGATGGAGAACGTGCATCTACAACCCCTGCAATACAATCCCCTGATGTCGTATTTGCGTTCACGCCATATCGACGCAGAGGTAGGCATGAAATATTGCAAAGAAGTATGGTACACTCATGGCAAGAAACGCTATTTCGGCATAGCCTTTGAGAACATACAGAAAGGTATGGAAATCAGAAATCCATTCTACAAAGGATGTATGGGACACAAGGATATATCCATAGTGCATGCAGAAGCCATTGGAGTGCAGGAAGCAGTATGCATATTTGAGGGATTTATGGATTTCCTCTCCTTCAAAACCTTGGAAAAGCAAGGAGACGGAAGAGCTGTTGTGGATGAGCCATGTGATTATATCGTATTGAATTCAGTAGCAAACATGCAACGTTGTCTGCAAAGACTGGGCGTGTACGAGCATATATATTGCTTTTTGGACAACGACAAGGCAGGAATGGATGGCTATGGTATTGTCAGGAATGCTTATCCCACCAAGGCGATAGACATGAGCTTTCGCTACAAAGAATATAAGGATGTAAACGACTGTTTAATTGGGAGAAAGAAAGCATGAGGGAAGCAAAAGTGGAATATGACGATATAGCGGATATGCACTGGTGGATGGTGGATCATATTCACTATCTGCCAGCCATGATATATGTAGTGTTGTTGATAGATATAGTATCAATCGTTGTCATCATCAAACACAGCAAGGGACTGGGGCAAGACGAGGTATTGGCACGATTGAAGATAGGATGCAGTGTGGCAGTGTTCCTGTTTGGGATGCTGCTGGTGTATTATATAGCGTATCTGCTTTGGTAAAAACAAAACCATCATTTTCATTCCATATAGGGATGCAAACGATGGTTCTGTTATAGGCTACTACAAAATCTTTGTTTCAAAGTAATTCTTTATTTTATATATGCCAATATCGTGCTTGTATCTTCCAAAAAGAATTTGAGGATTGACATCGTATTTGTCAGCCTCTTCCTTGATATAAGGAGCAATTTTGTAAGGAACAATGTCACGAGTTCTAGCAAGGAATTTCTTCCAATCAACATTTGGAACAACTGCATTCAATGCAAACTCGTCTGCTTCTGACTCTTCGGAATCTTTCTTTTCGTCAGACAGATTAATCATTGCCTTTCCATCTTTCGTAAGATGATTGAAAACATGTCCCACTTCGTGTAAAGTAGTAAAAGCAAAATTATCAATTGACGAGATACGTTCTGTGACTACGATAGTCGGATTGTCGCCAATCCAGAAAGACATGCCATCTACAGGAACCTGCCCCACCTTTTTGACAACCATAAAACGTATGCCATACTTATTCAATACTTCGCCAGTCTTTTTTACTGTTTCAGAATTTTCCTTGAAAACATTATTGAGTTCTTTTGTCAGTAAGTCACCACTATTTTTGTCAAAGCTTCCCAATGATTGCTCGTCATTTTTGGAACAGTAATAACAATAGTATTTCCAGGATAAAATATCAACAGGATTAGTTGTTACCTTTTCTGACTTACGATAATATGCCAATTCCATTTCCTTGGCTTTCAGACCAAAGAAATCATCCAAATTATCTACGGCAAACACATCAAAGATGCGTTTGACATCCTCGATGATATTGCCTTTGATAATATTTACTTTTCTAAAGAACTGAGTACTCACGTGTTCTTTGAGCACATTCCAAATCTCCAGCATTTTAGTCTGCAACACAACTCTTTCACTCTGTTTTGCACAGTCAAGTTCGTACTGTGTCTGAATGTTCATGAGAAATTTTGCAGAAATGCCGAGGGCATTTTCCAACAATAATGCCATTTCGGGTGTTAGAGAACGTTTACCTTTTATGACATCATTCAGAATTGATTTCTGTATACCAGTGAGTTCGGCCAATTCACTCTGCTTCATATTGCGAGCAGCGAGTTCGTCCTTAATCACCTCTCCCACATGAGTTGCCTCAAATGGTACTGCCTGATTGAAACTAAACTTAGTCATAATGATGTGATATTTCTAATAATTCTATTTCTGTAATGACAATGCTTCCATCAAGAGGAGAACTTTTGAAGATCAATCGCCATGTGTCATTGCAACGTACAGACTCTTGTCCTTTCCTGTCACCATGCAACGCTTCATAATTCAATCCTTTTAAGCGAAAGAGGTCTTCGATTCGTTGAGCAGCCCTCATGTAATCAACAGCTTTCTTGTACCCCTTTATCACTTGGATTGGCAACCTCCTGTATCTCTTGTCTGATGTCTTGCCATTTTCATACAATTCGAGTAAAGCTTCGTCTTCTGATGTTATGTTCATAAAATTTCAGCCATATTTTAATGATGCAAAGGTAATACTTTTATTTTGATTATCAAAATTGATAACCAAAAATTATCATATTTATAGATATTTTTAACGAATAATGGCTATTTTTATCGTGAAATCAGTCTATTCGATGAAAAAATGGAAGAACGAAATTGTACGTTTGGACATGAAACCGGTGTGGGACAAAACACCATTACCCAAAATGTGAAAGCAGAGGAAAACAAAAGTTTAAAGTATGATTGAGAGTATGATATATATTTATATTTTGAATATATCTTAAACTTAGAGGGTCATACTTTAAAAAATTCTTTTATGTCGGATTTTACTCTTTACTTTGCACTCGCAACTGGCACGATTGCCACGATACAGAGTATAAATCAATTATAAAACAAAGTATAATATGAGTCCATTTGTGATATTCGCCATCAGCCTTACCATTGCATACGTTATCTACTATGCGGTGATGATAACGAGAGACCTGTATGGCAAGAAGGAAGAAAACAAGAGCAACGAGGAAGTGTTTGATGTGAGCAGCATAACGGAAGAGGAAGCTGCTGTAGCAGTCAACGAAAGCGATGGCGGTTTCAGCATTGCCAACAAACAGTATGATACCAGGTATCAGAATGAACAGTCAGGTGATGATGGTTATGGAAACGGAATAGCAGGAAGTGGTGCAATTGGAAGTGGAGCTGCTGAAAGCGGCTATAGTTCGGATGGAAATGAAGGTGATGGTTCCAGCCATGCAGGAAACAATGATTCAGGCGTAGGAACTGGAGGTGTGACTTCCGAGGGTGACGATGCCAATCAACAGAAGAAGACAGCTGCCGAGTCGTTGCAGGAGCGAGTGAATGACCAGATGGAAAGCACCTCTCCTATTTGGATAAACGGACTTTGGCAAGACGACTTCACGGAGAGGCTGCTGAGACAAGGTGAGACAAAGCCAGGACAACCAAACATCAAAACAATACCAATCAAGGATGAAATTTAGCCATATCATAAAGAATGTAGTTGCTATCATTGTCTTTGCGCTGCTCCCCCTGTTCGCATCAGCCAAATGTGGCAATGTGGACTATAGCTGGGGAGCAGACGCACTAGCAGGAATGCACGACTATGTGGTGACGATGATGCTGTATGTGCTGTATCTGACATACGCTGTCGCTGCTGTAATGGTAGTAATATCGGCATTGCAGATATACATCAAGATGAATACAGGAGAAGAAGGTGTGACCAAATCGATAGTGACTCTGATAGGTGCCTGTCTGTTTATGATAGGTGCATCCATCCTGTTCCCTGCATTCTTTGGCTACCAGATTTAAGACTCAACTGCAGAAGAGTATATATCAAAGAGAAAGCAGTACCATCGAGCCGTTTGCCAGAATGGAAAGACGTCAAAAGCGTAGAAGACTGGGGATAAAGGTGAGAATGAACTGTGAAGCGAAATCATTAACAAGTAAAACTAGAAAGAATGTTTAAGAAAACGACCAACTATTTGAAGAAGACCGCCAAGAGCGTATTCTCTTCAGGACGCTTGAAGACATTGGCATTGATGCTCCTTGTGGGCGGTGGCATTGCCATGGCGCAAAACTCGGCAGGAGACTACACTGCAGGAACCACCGCCCTGACGAAAGTGACGGAGGAAATTGCCAAGTACGTACCTATCGTGGTCAAACTCTGCTATGCCATTGCCGGTGTAGTTGCCGTAGTGGGTGCTATCAGCGTTTACATCGCTATGAACAACGAGGAGCAGGACGTCAAGAAGAAGATCATGATGATTGTAGGAGCGTGTATCTTCCTCGTGGCAGCAGCACAGGCATTGCCTCTGTTCTTCGGTGTGACTAACTAACGAGTGAGAGTTATTCAGTGCATATTCAGTAATTGAGAAACGACGTGAAGAATGGCAAGAGAAGAGCAGGAAATCCGTTACCCCGACTACCCACTGTTCAAGGGGCTCCAGAAGCCCCTTGAATTCATGGGAATACAAGGGCGGTACATCTATTGGGCAGCAGCCACGGCAGGAGGAGCCATCATTGGCTTCATTGCCGCCTACTGTCTGATGGGTATCATTACAGGACTGATAGTGTTGGTCGTGGCAATCACTACGGGTACAGGTCTCATCATGTTCAAGCAACGGAAGGGACTACATACCAAGAAGAACGACCAAGGAGTGTTTATCTATGCCTACAGCAAGCGCATATAAAAATGTGAAACAAAAAAGTATCGACATGACCAAGATGTGGATGACAAGTAGAAAGTGAACGACTGGTAGGCTCATTCTC
>JAIJUV010000418.1 GCA_022732315.1 Prevotella sp. | reverse complement strand
ATCCTTCATGAGTTTACAAAACTTTATCTCCCTGCTTCCTGCAAGTATAATGTAGAGGATTTGATGCCTTTCTATACAGAGAATGAGGCAGAGAACAAGACTGTTGACATGCAAATGGTAAACGATAAGGGTTCTTTGGAGAAGTATAATACTTTGAGAGAGATTCCTGATACATATTTTGCTGCTTATTTGAAGAATTTGTTTGCAAGCATCTTTGTGGATGATACACATATTGATATTAGCAAGCCATTGGGTATTCTGGAAAAAGGAACAAACATAAGTCTTTGGGCACCCCTTCAATATGAAGATATTGATAAAATTCAAAGTATTAGAGGTGTTGAATACTTTGTAAACAATCCTTTTTATGAAGACTTCTTTGTTTCTATTGGTTATGGAAAAACAAACTTTGATGTTAAAGGCTTGATGCCAAGAAATAACATTTCACAATTGAGTCTTATAAATACAGCCATAGATTATTTGGATTTATCTCAATCTACAAAAATGTCAAATTTACAACTTTCGAATAACGACTTAGAGACGTTGGATTTGTCTAATACGTTGATTGCTAACCAAAAACTCGACAATTTTACAGACGTAGGAAACATATTCGTATGTTATAGTTGCAAAAATCTTAAAGAGATAAAGTTTCACAAAGATGGTGATGGTATTGTATCAAAATTACAACTTTGTGATTTGCCAAGCTTGAAAAAAGTGGATTTAAGTAGTATCCATGCTTTTGCTTCACTTTACGTATTTTTGGATAATGCAGAAGATGTTATTTATCCAAATTTTGAGAAGATATATCGAAATGGAGAGTTGGTAGATTTTTCATCAGGTAGAACTGCAATATTTGGTATTTCAGAAAATGTTTATAACTTGAACTCTACCAAAGAATTTATACAAAAGTATTCGAGTAATCTTAGAAACAGTTCACCAACTGGTTTCAAAGGCTATAAATGGAAATAATTAATTAATTTTTAAAATTTGGAGTACGGCTATTTTCATAGCCGTCTCCTTTTTACTCTTATAATTTATGAAATTCATTAAATATTCACTTTATCTGATATTGGCTTTTATCACTTTCTTTTATTCTTCGTGTTCTTCTGACCAGGAAATAACTCAAGGTGATGCTGATGAAGAATTAGTAGAAAGTTCAAAAAGTTTCCTTAATGGTGAAATAGTTCTTAGTACAAAAGCTACATTAAGTGGCGTTGACAAGACTCTTTTACCTGAGGGATGCCCTACCAAATTCAATTTTAAATGGAGCGATAAGGATTCTCAGAAACTTACAATCTCTTTATTAGATTTTACAGTAGGTAATATGGGAATGATTATCAACTATAAGTGTGAGGTAACATGTATGGTGCTAAACTCTTGGGAACAAAAAGAGTATAAAGGAGATGGTTGGATAAAATTTAAGGGAGAGAATGGTTCTTGCTGGGGAACAGAACAAGATGGTTCCTCCTTTGATGGAGATGGAACAAATGGCTCTGTTGTGAACGGTAGCTTTATTCAAGGCTATTACAATGCCAAGACTCATGAAATACAGTTCATCGTTAACTACAACATGATGAATGTACGTTCAGAATGTTTCCTCCAAACAATAGATAAGTCTCGTCTCGCTACTTTTGATGCCGACAAGGCAAAGTACGAGGAAGACTTGAAAGCGTATAAAAAGGAGCACGGAATCAAATAAGAGACTGTAGCTTATATATAAAAGGAAAGAGGGATATGCCCAGACATATCTCTCTTTCCTTTGCAAGTAAAAAATGAAGGGAAGAGAAACAAGCCATAGCGAGGCTGAAATCGTGTAAGAAATTGGAAAAAATAGAATAGCAATATAAATGAAGACAATTAGAAATGT
>JAIJUV010000080.1 GCA_022732315.1 Prevotella sp. | reverse complement strand
CAGCCTTCTTTCTCTTTGAACATACGGTAGAGATGGGTACGGGAAGAGAAGCCACACTCGGCAGAAATGATGTCATTACCGAAGTCGGGGTTATCCAACATCATCTTCTTGGCAGCCTCAAAACGCACCTCGGCAAGCCAGGGGCGGAAGGTGGTATTGAGACAGGATGAGAGGTAGCGCGACAACTCGTATCTGCTGATATCCAACGAACGTGACAGGGTAATCATATTCAGCGACGTATCCCTATAACCCTTGGCGGCACACCATTCATCCAACTTCTCACGGACGATCTTCTGCCGTCTTTCTGAACGCAGTGATTGTAAAGTTTCTTTCTTATCAACAAGTTCTTCATCCTGCAGTTCTAAACAGGCATTGTCTTCCACACTTTCCATGGCAGCCTTCTCTTCTTCCTCCTTATCCAAGAGTTCTTCGGTAGGCACGTAATTATAGCCCAAAGCCATGAAACTGAGCGTGAAGAAAAAGACAGCAAGCAGTCCCAGAGGTCCGATTACATATAGAGATTTGGTGGAAAGAACTGCAAAAGGCAGGGCTACTGCAGGGAAAAAGACGATGAATACACTGGCTCGCGCATATCTCACGTAAGGCAGGATATCATAACCAGCCATCACCTCCAGCATCCTCCTGCGCTTTCTGATTTCCACTATTATCATATAGATGCAATAGGCTACGTTGATGCCGAACAGGACTATCATCACATAAATCCAGCTGCCGATATGGAAGTTTCCGCTCTGGATAAAGCCGATGCAGAAGGCAGTCAATATGGCGGCATAAATGCTGGTGCAGACGATGCTCATCTTCCGGCGGTTGGCATGCGTTGCCTCGATATTGTAAATGCCAATAGAGATGAGCGAGAAGCAAGGGGGATAGGCCAGCATGTTGAATACGGCTCCCACTGCAGCGTCTTGAGCCCGGAAGCCCAGAAGCATCTGCATGAGAAATTGTATGGCCAGTCCTACCATGGCTCCGATAATCAGCCATCGTGACACTTCATATCGCCGGTTCATCCACTTCATGTGCAGTCGGGTAATACCCAGGATGAGGATATTGACGAGCATAAATAGGAAACAGGCGAACTGCAATAAATATAATGTATCCATTTCTTTCTTATTTTTGTATTTGGCATCTGCCAAGATTACTGTTTAATCGTCTTAATATGCATGCAAAAGTACAAATTTTATTTTTAAACGGAGGGGAGAAATGGGGAAAAAGTGAATAAAAGGACGAAAAAAAATGGTTTTATTTAAATGTATCCTCGCTTGAGGAATGATAAAAGGACACAAATATAGTAAAAATCTACATAAATTTTGCGGGATTAAAATTTATTTGTAACTTTGCACCCGGTTAGCAGAGAGCTAACTAAGGGGTGCTACCGCCGGAAAAGAGAAAAAAGCGGATGCTGAGAATATACCCATCGACCTGAACCAGGTAATGCTGGCGTAGGAAAATAAGGCACATTCCCCCTTATATGATGTTTTTAATTTAAATAAATGAAAAGATTCAACGGGATCGCACTCAGTGTAGCGTTTTGCTCTTTGGCAAGCCAGGCTGCACTGGCACAGACAAAAATCGACACCTTGAAGGTGCAGAATTTGAATGAAGTGATTGTAAAAGGCGTACGTGCCACAAAAGAAGCTCCATACGCCGTGGCTAACATCAGGAAATCAGAACTCAAACAATTCTCTTGCACAGGTCAGGAATTGCCATTTCTCCTTTCTCGTACACCGGGCATTCTCGCCTGGAGTGAGAACGGTATCGGCACCGGTACTACCTATATGCGCATTCGTGGCGCTGCCGGAAGCCGCATCAATGTAACACTCGACGGAGTGGCTCTCAACTCACCGGAAGACCAGACCGTTTTCTGGGCTAACATGAACAGTTATTCTTCGCTCCTGGGCAGCATCCAGGTACAGCGCGGCGTGGGTTCTTCTACCAATGGCGACGGTGCCTTCGGTGGAAGCATCTCTATGGCTACAGCTGCTCCTTCGCTCACCCCTACTGCAGAAGTTACCGGTTCTTTCGGTTCTTACAATACCTACCATACAGGCGCCAGCTTCTCTACAGGTCTGCTCGGCAAGCATCTGATTTTTGACGGTGCTTATCACGAGACAGCTACCGACGGTTATGTAGACGGCACAGCAGGTCGCTCTGGTTCTTACTATGGCGGACTGACCTGGCTGGGCGATAACTTCAAGATAAGCTACAAGAACATCGGCAACTTCGAGAAGACCGGTCAGGCTTGGAACGGAGTGCTGGGCGGAGATTACAACTCTAACTTCACCCTCCTTGATGATGGCATCCGCACTTATAAAGATATGTATAAAGCAGGTTTGGATAAGTTTAATGTGCTGACAGGTGATTTGGTTCGCAACGACAAGGGCGATTATACCATCACTCCTTATACTCTGCGCGACGGAAGCAAGTGGGACAAGACTACTGATAACTTCTATCAGAACCACAACATCCTTTCGGCTACCTGGACACCAAGCAGCCACTGGAGCCACAGCCTCTCACTGCATTATACCTATGGCTACGGCTACTACAAGGAGTTTAAGAACAACGCCAAGTTTGCCAAGTTCGGACTCATCTACAAGGATGCTGAGGGCAACAAGATCAAGAAGTCTGACTTCATCCGCAAGAAGGGACTCACCCAGCATACCTACGGCATGGTATACAACACCAACTACAAGGATGAGCACTGGGATGTTATCGGCGGATTGAACCTGCAGCAGTTCCGCGGCAACCACTGGGGATACCTTACTTATATCGCCAACCAGGATGCCGAGAAGAAGTTCTTCGGCAGCAACGGAAAGTATAAGTACTATGATTCTGATGCCCACAAGTATGACTACAGCGCCTTCATCAAGGCAAGTTATCGCTTTGCAGACTACTGGAATGCCTTCGCCGACCTACAGTATCGCCATGTAGAATACAAGACCGACGGTATCAACGATAAATTTATCGCCCAGGCAGATGGCAGCTACAAGAACCAGGAGCTGAACATCAACGAGAAGTACAACTTCTTCAACCCTAAGGCAGGTATCAGCTTCAACAAGGATGGCCACAAGGCATACGCATCTGTAGCCTACAGCAACCGCGAGCCAGAGCGCAACAACTTTACCGACAACTTCAACTATCCATTCCCTAAAGAGGAGAAGCTGCTCGATGTAGAGTTCGGCTATCAGTATCAGGGCGACAACTGGCACGCAGGCGCCAACTTCTACTATATGGACTATGACAACCAGCTGGCTCAGACCGGACAGTTGAGTGACATCGGCGAGGCGCTGACCACCAACATCAAGGATTCTTACCGTATGGGCGTAGAGTTGACAGCCGGTTGGGCACCATTGTCATGGTTGTCTGTAGAAGGAAATGCCGCTTTGAGCAAGAACAAGATTAAGGACTTTGATGAGTTTGTAAGCAACTGGGAAGATGAGAAGAATCCAGGCGTAGTACATTACGACAACTCAACCCTGTCTTATTCTCCATCAGCCATCCTGAACGGATTCATCGACCTCCACTATGCCGGTTTCTCAGCTACCTGGCACACCAACTTTGTAAGTCGCCAGTATATTACCAACACAGAAGACCGCGACTTCTCGCTGCCATGCTATTCACAGAGCGACCTGAGCCTCAACTACAGTGCTAAGGTAACCAAGGCACTCGGCATCAAGGAGGTAAGCTTCGGTGTGGACATCAACAATATCTTCAACCGCCACTATGCAGCCAGCGCATTCACCTGGGGCAATGCTATCGGTTACGGATATACATTGGACAAACGATTCAAGCAGATAGCCTACATCCCAATGGCAGATACCACCTGGATGACGCATCTTACATTGAAGTTCTAATCAGAAATCATCATGATGGATTATATTGCATCACATGGTTTAGACATCTTTACCACGGTACTCGGACTGGTTTATATCCTGTTGGAGTACCGTGCCAGTATCTGGCTCTGGCTGGTAGGCATCATCATGCCCGCCCTGGACGTATGGCTCTATTGGAGTCATGGTCTTTACGGCGATGCGGGTATGGCGGTCTACTATACGATAGCCGGTATATATGGTTATGCCGTATGGAAATATGGCAAGAAGCACAACCAGAAGGAGAAAGAAGAACTTCCGATTACCTATATGAAGAAGTCGCTCTATCTCCCTACTCTTCTGTTCTTCCTGGCAGCCTGGGGCATCACCTATTATATACTGATAACTTTCACCAACTCTACGGTTCCTCTGCAAGACAGTTTCACCAATGCCCTGAGCTTTGTGGGTCTCTGGGCGCTGGCACGCAAATATATCGAGCAGTGGTTTTTCTGGATTATCGTAGATGCCGTTTGCTTCTATCTCTATATCGTCAAAGGCATCCCTTTCAAGGCTGGACTTTACGGTCTCTACGTCATCATCGCCGTAGCCGGATACTTTAAATGGAAGAAGATGATGAAAAAGAGTTGATAGTTTACAGTTAACAGTTTATAGACGGAAAAAGGAAGCCAAGGCAAATACAAACTTGCCAGGCTTCCTTTTATTTCATTTATATAAACGAGAACCACTATACCAAGGTTCCGTGCTTATCTATGTGATCAGGGCTTCTTTAGAAAAAAAACGCCCTAGAATTACTTCTTTACTTTCAAGCCGCTCTCGATGCTTGCCAGTTCATCGCTGAACTCAGCGTCCACCTTCAAGCGTTCCTCCACCTTCGTAGTACTATGGATAACGGTGCTATGATCACGATTACCAATCAGTTTGCCCACTCTCGAAGCAGGCATCTTGATAAGTTTCTGTGCCAGATACATCGCCACCTGACGTGCCTCCACATACTCACGCTTGCGGCTCTTGCTGTTTACGGCAGCCACCGTCACCTTATAATGAGAGCATACCGCCTCTACCACTTCATCAAGGGTGAGAGTCTTGGTACTTTCCTCTACCTTCACGGCACGCTTTACCACACGTTCTGCCAACTTGATATCGATGCTGCTGTTGTAAACGATGCTATAAGCCAACAGGCCATTAATGGCACCCTGCAAGTCACGCACACTGCCGTTACAGGTCTGGGCGATATAAGAAACCACATCCTTAGGAATCTTCAAGCCGTCTTTGCGAACCTGACTGCTCACAATATCGACACAAAGTTCCACATTTGGCTTCTCCAACTCAGCTACCAATCCACAAGAGAAACGGGTAATCAGACGGTCTGGCATGTCCTTCAACTCCACAGGAGGTCGGTCGCTTGCCAGAATGATTCGCTTGCCATTGCGGAAGAGGTGGTTGAAAATATGGAAGAAGGTGTTCAAGGTCTTAGCCTTTCCTGCCCAATCCTGCACATCATCCACAATCAGAATATCGATAGACTGATAGAAGTTGATGAAATCGTTGCTTGCATTATGCAGCACAGCATCCGTATATTGCGTCTGGAAGAGACGGGCACTCACATAAAGCACTCGTTTCTGAGGATACAACTGCTTGGCTCTCAATCCGATGGCATTCACCAAATGAGTCTTTCCGCTACCAGAAGGACCATAGACGAACATCGGGTTAAACTGCGTAGTGTTCGGATGCTCAGCAATAGACAATCCCACCGAACGAGGCAGCTTGTTGCTGTCTCCCTCTACGTATGTATTAAAGGTGAGCTTGGGGTCAAGCTGGGTATCAATGTCTTCCTGCTGCTGAACATCGGCTGGCATTCCTACCTGCTGATTCATCGCATTTCGCGAGGCATCAACATCGTCGCTCACCTCGGCATCTACTCCCTGCGCCACAGGCTGCTGTTTATCAGCAGCTACCACGCGATAGGTGAGACGGATTCCATCGCCAAAATTTCGATGAAGCACCTTACTTAACAAGCCAACATAATTCTGTTCCAAGTACTCGTATACAAACGGACTTGGAACTTGAACCAATAAAGTCTTAGTCGAAGGTTTATACGACTCGAAGACTATTGGTCTAAACCATGTATTATATTGCTGCTCCGAAACATTATCCTTTATGAACAAAAGACTATTGTCCCAAAGCGCCTTTGGACTTGCTAACATTGACACTTATTACCTAATATTTTAAATTGTTTAATTAACCTATTTTTAAAGATTTTGAAATATCTCCACACCACCTGGATGCGAAATCGGTTGCAAAGTTACGAAAAAAAACGGAGAGTAGCAAATCACCCCATTTATAATATTTTAAGACACACTTACAACCAACTGAGAATCAAGCAACTAAGAAAGTTATCCACAGTTGCGTTTTAGTGACAGTGAAACAATTTTGCAACACCCCGAAATGGCTAAACTACAACAAGTTCGGTTCACATTTCGGGGCGTGAAACATCGTCTTTATTATTTAGACAAAATTAATTTAAGCTGTTTCCTGATTTCCTAGCATTTTAGGACAAAAACGCCCCTTTTACTTGTCTTTCTTGCCGAAGATAGAGAAGTGAACATAACGCTTTGGATGCGCCTTCAGGTCGATAACCAGAGAATCTGCGTGCGACATCGTAGAGGTCAGGTTGTCATAGAGCTTGGTATCGTTCATCAACAAGCCCAGACTACCCTTTCCGCTGTTCAACTGGTCGGTAAACTTCTGCGCACCCTCCAGTGTGGCATTCACTCTGTTGAGTGTGCCCTGCACATCGAGGCTAGCCAGGTTTGCCGTCAGTCGATTGGTATTATCGAGCACACCATTCGCCTTGCCAATCATGCCAGGCACCTGCTTGTTGAGACCAGCCATCAGCGTATTCAACTCTCGGGTAGAAACGGTGAGGTTGTTGGTGATGGTCTCCACGTTGTGAAGCGAAGCTGCCAGGGCAGGATCAGCCAGAAGGGCATTCACGTTTGTGAGGATGGAATCCAACTTAGGCAACATCTTCTCTACCACCGGCACCAGTTCGGCAGCCTTTCCCATCATTCCGGCGTTCACATAGCCAGGAATAATATCACCTGGTTCTATTCTCTGGCGCGGATTGTTGGCAAGCAAAAGGTTCACCTGGAGATTGCCCATGATGTCTTTCTCTATCTCAGCCTTGCTTCCCGCAGGAATTCTCAAATCCTTATTGATGTCGGCCTTCACCTTGATAGGACCATCACCCGAATAGTCGAAATCCACCTTGTCTACCGTTCCCACCTTGTAACCATCGGCATAGATAGGAGTAGAGGCGCCCAGACCCTGGATGTCATCAAACGTCATGTAATAGGTGTTGTTGGTGGAAAACAGGTTGATGCCTTTCAGAAAATTGATTCCGAAATACATCACCAAGATACCAACAACAGCTACCAACGCTATCCTAATTTCCTTTGTAAGTTTCATATCTATCTAATTTTGTTCTTTTTATTATCTGTTCCTATTCTGCTTGAATTCTCGGATAGCCTGATTCACATCATACTTCTCTCCATTCTTGAAGGCAATGATGAATGCTTCCGGGAACTTCTCCATCTTTTCCTTGCGCAAGCGATAAATCTCATTATAGTTGGTAGATGCTCCCAAGGTGTATTTCACCAGGTTGCCCTCCTGGAAGCTGTCAAATTCCGTCTCACCCTTGAAATGAGCATCACCCTTTCGGAGATTCCGATTGCCTACGAATATCTGAAGTTTGAACACCGGTGCATCTTTCGGAGCATTTCGCGACTGAGATGCTACCGTATCAGCCTTTCTGTCAGAATCATCAGTTTTTGATGCTCTCGTTCTTCTTACGGGTTCCTGCTTCTTCACCCTTCTGTTTTCCGCCTCTTCCTTATAAGAATCCGGAACGATTTTCGGCAGGGTGCTTTCCTGTCGATTCGCAGCACGATAAGGCACGGAAACCGACCGGTCGTACTTGTTCTTATACTTGGCGAAAGCCTCGTAGATGCCTTTGGCGATGTCATCCACCTTGGCATTGTCATTCAAGAGACGCTCTTCGTCTGGCGTAGTGATGAAGCCCAACTCTATCAGACAGCCCGGCATCGAAGTTTCTCTAAGTACCAGGAATCCAGCCTGATGTACACCTTTATCAGGACGACAACCACCATCGCACACGCTGCGCTGAATCATTCGAGCCAGATCCACGCTGCGTTCCATGTTCTTACCCTGGATGAACTCGAAGATGATGTAACTCTCGGAAGACTTCGGGTCGAAACCTTCGTAAGTCTGCTCAAAGCCCTTCTCCATCGAAATCACCGAGTTCTCTCGCATCGCCACATCCAGATTGTCCTTGGCGCGGTGCATACCCAGCGTATAAGTCTCGAAGCCACGAGCCACCTTACCTGCCGGAAGCGCATTGGTATGCACCGAGATAAACAGGTCGGCATTGGCACGATTGGCGATATTCGCACGCTCGTGAAGTGGAATAAACACATCCTGTTTGCGGGTATAGATGACACGCACCTCTGGCATGTTCTGTTCCACGTATTTACCGAAGCGCAGAGCCACGGTAAGATTGATATTCTTCTCCATGGAGATGGCTCCTCTCGCACCTGCATCATGGCCTCCATGTCCTGGGTCGATAACCAGCGTAAAACGCTTATTGGCTGCGAACGCCGTTACTACCAGCATACACATCAAAGCCAACAGCAATGTTATTTTCTTACACATCATTCAGATGATTTTGCAAAATTACTACTTTATTATCAGAAAACCTAAATCTACAGTTAAGTTTTATCATTTGTTAATACAACTTCCACCCCAGCGCCGTCACTATCGGCTCCCATCGGCGGATTTATCTTGGTAACAGACAATTGTATTTCCTTGATGGAAGGATAAGCGGCAAAGAGCGAATCACCGATTCTCCCTGCCACATGCTCAAGAAGCTTGCTGGGCTTCGCCATTTCCCTTTTCAGCAGTTCATACACCTCGGCATAATTGATGGTGCCGCTGAGTTCATCGGTCTGCATGGCACGGGAGAAATCGTATTCCAGCGACAGGTTGACGAGATAATCGTTGCCCACCGTATTCTCTTGCTCCAACACTCCATGATAGGCATGGAAGCGAACATTTCTGAGATAAATCTTACTGCTCTTCACCATCGCTAGCATTATCTAGATCGTTCTTTTCTTCAACACCGTTCTTCTCCTCGCCATTCTCTTCGTTGAGATACTTCTTAAGAGATCTCTCCACTCCCACACGCCAGGTGTTGAGAGTTTCAGAGGTAAGCTGAAGCTGATCAACCAGCTTGATGACGTTGGCGATAGGCATGCGATAGCGCAGTACGCCGGAAATCAGCTTGGCATAGTTCCAGTACTCCGGATTGAACTTCTCGCTCAATCCTTCGACGGTAATCTTATAGCCACGCTTGTTGACAAACTGGAAGTCGTATCGTTTCTGTCCCTCTCCGGTCACAGTCTTGATAATCTTTCCCTTTGTCACCGATTTCGGCAGCATGATGCCTTCGTCTTCATCCTGCAAACCGGTAAATATCTCGTATGGATGCCCGTTGAGCAATCCCACCAGGGCAACCCATTTTTCTTTATTATTCTGGTATCTCACCACATCACACTCCAATTCCCGAGGGCGCACTTCCACCACCTCCGGGTCGCAGAGGGTGCCATGCGTCTCATCAGAGACCAGTTTTTCCAAAGGTAGATGGAGCTTTCCCCAATCGGTGGTTTCTCCATCAAAATGCTCGTGAAGAGTAGCCAAACCGGCCTTCATCTCCGCCAGAAAAGCCTGGCTAGCTTCTTCGAAGCTCATATCTTCAGTATATTTCATATCAAACGTTTAATAATTAGCTGCAAAATTAAAACAATATTTCTGAAATATGAAACGTTTGGGCAGATATTTCTTCAAAAATTCGCTGATTGAACGATAATTAACCAAAAAATGCTATAGAAGACGGCTGTTTTCGGAAAACTTTCTGTATCTTTGCATTAAAAAAGGAAAAAAGATATGGAATCAATCAAGAACAGAACCTCTATCCGCAAATATGCCGACAAAGAGGTTACAGATGAACTTTTGAACCAGTTGCTCGAAGAGGCGATGCGCACCCCTACCATGGGCAACCTGCAACTCTACAGCGTGGTGGTAACCCGAAGCGAAGAAGGCAAGAAAGCCCTGGCTCCTGCCCACTTCAACCAGCCGATGGTAACAGGTGCTCCAGTGGTGCTCACCATCTGCGCCGACTATCGCCGCACCACCCTCTGGGCGGAAAACCGCAAGGGTACTCCGGGATACGACAACATCCTCTCGTTCATGAATGCGGCTACCGACGCCCTGCTCTTCACCCAGACATTCACCAACCTGGCAGAAGAGGCTGGTTTGGGAACCTGCTTCCTGGGCACCACGGTCTACATGCCAAAGATGATCATCGACACTCTGAAGTTGCCGAAACTCGTGATGCCAGTTGCTACACTCACCATCGGATGGCCTGACGAGCATCCAGCCCAGAGCGACCGCCTGCCATTGCGCAGCATCATCCACAACGAACATTTCGAGGATTACACCCCAGAAAAGATTGATGATTTCTATGCCGAGAAGGAAGCACTGGAAGAGAATAAGGAGTTTGTACGCATCAACAACGTAGAAACCCTAGCCCAGGTATTCACCGACATCCGATATACCAAGAAGGATTGCGAAGCCATGAGCATCGGTTTTCTCGATGCCCTCAAGCAACAGGGATTCCTCAAGTAAACAAAAAAGCGCATCAGAATTCTGATGC
>JAIJUV010000417.1 GCA_022732315.1 Prevotella sp. | reverse complement strand
AATGATGATGATACTCCATTGCTTCCATTTGACATTGATCCAAAAGAATAGAAGGTGGGTAGGGCGCTTGAATCATGTCATAGTAGTACCGTCTTATCTTATGTAAGAAAAAATAACGCAATGAAATGATCAAAATATTTAAAGACAATGAAAAGAATTATTGATAGCACATTAGTAATACTTTCTTTGATGTTGATCTTCGGTTGCAAGGAAAGTAAGGTGGGGCAGGGAAACCCTACCAAAGACAGCATGTCTATTGACACCGATAGTTTGATTTCGGGCAAAGTCTTTACCAAGCAAGATATTGCATCGGAAGATACGCTTAACGCTGTTATAAGAACACAATCTCCCAAGTCCAAGGATTTCGATTTTGAAGTATTTATTATGCGAGGGGAGAAAACTGTACAAATTATACCTTTCTCTTATCCAAAGGACGATACTTTTGACCCAAATGGTGGCCGGAAGGATAGCTGTCTGATGGCTGATGTGACGTTTGATGGCAATAAAGATCTGTTGGTATATTTGGGACAATTCGGAAATCAAGGTGTGGAATATTGGGATGCTTATGTCTGGAATGAAGTCAAGCAGAAGTTCTTGTTTGTTCCATCATTCCATGATATTCCCAATCCTACGCTTAACGAAAAAGAAAAGATTATTGAATCTTTCAGCCGTGGTTCTGCCGTTGATTATGAGTTTGGAAAATGGAAGTTCGAGAAAGGAGTGTTTGTACAAAAAGAACTTCTGTCACACCCTCCGAGAGAGTGAGTAGTGTTATTCTTCGTTCATCACCACTTCATGGCCTCCTGGGGAAGCAACGGAATGGCTCCGTAGTGGAGGTAATTAAAAAAAACAAACCTCTCATAAACGAGAAACTCATAATGTGGTACAAAGTTACAAATTTATTTTCAAAAGGACTCAACAACAGTTAGCCAGGGTGTTGTTCTTTCGCAGGCCGATGATTCTGTATCGTCCTCCGTGTCCTCCTCGCCTTTCTGGACGCATGGTGGCATGGCGACGGACGCAACGATTTCAGACGAGACCTATGAGATTTTCAAGAATATAATCATCGCTCATTAGCTGTAAACCATATTTGGAGTCTGACATCTTGAATAACCGGAAATCCTTAATGTCAGTGACCTTAATGACCGGAAAACGGCCCTAAACATTTATTTGTTTTTCTGATGAAACTCCTTCCTTGTCTTGGCCATTGCTTCCGTAGCCCTATCGTGGGTCTCTTTCAGCAATGGGCTTTTGTGATATTGCACAATCTTGACTCCAACAGAGTTGTGCCTTTTCTTTTCCTTGATGCATTGAATGATCAAGTCTGGATTGGCTGATTTAGCCGTTGGAGTCTTGTCAAAGTTCTGAATATAGGCAGCGTTGGTCAGGAAGAGAATGTCGGAACCTTCCTGTATTTCCAGCATTACCTTCACCATGAGGGTTAGCATCATTCGGAACTCTGTGGTGTGGAGGTTGCTGATTACATCACGACTGATGATATTGCCGTTATGCTCAATTACAACGGCAGCACCACCAGCTCGCTCTTTATGACCATAATCACATGAGCCACCTATCCAAACGTAATATGTAGATGTATCTTGTGTCATAATTATTTTATCTTCAATGCCCGCAGATATTCCTTCTGCTCGGGCGTGATTCTGTAGCTCTCGATGGCCTTCTGGATGGTCTTGTTGTGCGTCCAGGGAGCAAGGCGGTTTTGCTCAATGTAGGGAATCGCCTGGTCCCATTGCTTGGCAAGAGCGGTGGCGAAGAACCAGGCTACCATCATCTTTACGTAATACTCTTCGCTCCTTACTGATGCAGGAATTTCAAGATATTCTGCCTTGAAGTCTTTATCCAGGTAATGAG
>JAIJUV010000006.1 GCA_022732315.1 Prevotella sp. | reverse complement strand
AATAACCGCTGGTGGAATGACCGAAGGTCATGGAACCTGCGGACAACCAATAGTAGGGAGAAAGCGTCCCCAAAGGGGGCGAACCACATCCAGTCTTGCCCCTGTTCGCCCCCTTCGGGGACGATAAGAGAGAATCTGTTACTATCCGCAGGTTCCATTCCCTTCGGTCATTCCACCCGCGGTTATTCACATTCGCCCCCTTCGGGGACGGCAGGATGCTACTTGCGAAACTTGAATACTTTAGTGTTAGTAAATACGATATTTTTAAATATCGAATCAGGTGCATCATAACAAAAAAGTCGGGAATCATACATGCAATCGTATGTCCCGACTTTTTTTATCTTTTAAAATCTTTTCTTCCGAAAAGTAATCTTTTTATTTCTTCGTTGCTTTGATAAAGAAACCTATCAGGCAGATGTAGGCGATCAGCGAGCAAACCTCTGACATTGGGTCTGCCCACCAGCTGTCTGCGATGCTGGCCTCAACGCCGCCAAACTTCAGCAGGGCGCTGACCACACCCATCAAGGCTCCACCGGCAATGAAACCGCTGGCGATGAGCGTACCCTTCTCGCCACGCTCCGCATTCACCTTGGCATCCTTGCTGCGCGAAGTAACATACCAGTTGATGGCGCCACCTACCAGCAGCGGAACGTTCAGTTCCAGCGGAATGAACATACCCAGGGCAAAAGCCAGGGCTGGAATCTTGAAGTAGGTAAGCACGATGGCTATCAGGGCACCGATGCCATAGAGCACCCAAGGCGCACCTACACCATTCATCAAAGGGTCGATGACCGCAGCCATCGCATTGGCCTGAGGAGCAGCCAGAGAGCCGGAAGCGAATCCGTAGGTCTCGTTGAGCAGCATCATCACGCCGCCCACGGTAGCCGCACTCACTAGGGTGCCGAGGAACTTCCATCCCTCCTGCTTCTTAGGCGTAGTACCCAGCCAGTAACCAATCTTCAAATCGGTGATGAACGAACCTGCCACAGAGAGAGCAGTACAAACCACACCACCCATAATCAGGGCGGCAAGCATTCCGCCAGGACCTCGCAAGCCCACTGCCACCATCACCACAGAGGCGAAGATGAGCGTCATCAGGGTCATTCCCGAAACAGGGTTGGAACCCACGATGGCGATGGCATTGGCTGCCACGGTGGTGAAGAGGAAGGCGATGGCTGCCACCAGCAGGATGGCGATGACGGCGAAGAGCAGATTGCCATCCATCACACCAAACCAGAAGAAGAGGAAGGTGATGAGGATGGTGACGAGCGAACCGATGGCGATGATCTTGAAAGAGATGTCGCGCTGGGTGCGCTTCACGTTCTCATCCACATCGCTCTTGCCCTTCAGTTCCTTGGCGGCAAGTCCTACGGCACTCTTGATGATGCCCCAGCTCTTGATGATGCCGATGATGCCTGCCATGGCAATACCGCCGATACCGATGCTGCGGGCGTAGGCACGGAAGATTTCCTCCGGACTCATCGCACCCACGGTCTTTACGATGCTGGGATCCCAGGCGCTGAGCACGCTGTCGTGGAAGATGACGCTCATGCCTGGCACTATCAGCCACCATACCACGAGCGAACCCAGACAGGTGTAGAAGGCGTATTTCAATCCGATGATGTAACCCAATCCCAATACGGCTGCACCTGTGTTCACCTTGAACACGAGCTTCGCCTTGTCGGCAAGGTCGCATCCCAGACTTACCACACGGGAAGTGAAGTTCTCGTTCCACCATCCCAGACTGGCTACGATGAAGTCGTAAAGACCACCCACCAGTCCGGCGATGAGCAGGGGCTTAGCCTGGTCGCCACCCTTGGCTCCGCTCACCAGCACCTGCGTGGTGGCAGTGGCCTCAGGGAATGGATATTTTCCGTGCATATCGCTTACGAAGTACTTGCGGAAAGGAATGAGGAACAGGATTCCCAACACGCCTCCCAGGGCAGAAGCCATGAATATCTTCATAAACGAAGTAGTCATCTCCGGATATTTAGCCTGCAGAATGTAGATGGCTGGCAGGGTGAAGATGGCTCCTGCCACCACGGCACCCGAGCAGGCTCCGATGCTCTGGATGATGACGTTCTCGCCCAGTGCCTTGCTGCGCTTGGTGGCGGTGCTTACGCCCACGGCGATGATGGCGATAGGGATGGCTGCCTCGAACACCTGACCCACCTTCAAGCCCAGATAGGCTGCGGCGGCAGAGAAGATGATGGCCATCACGATGCCCCAGGTCACCGACCATCCGTTTACCTCGGGATAAACCTTGTCTGGCGACATCAGCGGCTTGTATTCCTCCCCGTCCTTGAGTTCGCGGAATGCGTTCTCGGGGAGCTGCATATTATCTTTTTCTTCCATTATTTATTGCTATGAACGATGGATTATTTTTCTATTCTGATGATGTATTCACTCATGAAGCTGGCACCTGGCTGCAGGCTGTTCATCATGTATTTATCCTTGAACTCGCCGGTGTATTCAGCCCAGTCGCATGTGCCGAACCAAGGCTCGATGCAGACGAATGGAGCGTGGTTGCCCGGATTCCAGATACCCACGGCTGGAGTCTTGAACTCTACGGTTACGTGTGGCTCGCCCTTCTCGTTGAGCAGAGTAACCTTCTTCACCTGGCTCTTGTCGAAGATGTAGGCATCGTCAGCGAATGATTCGTCTGTTACCTCCAAGATTCCGTTGTCGGTCTCTACGGTCTCACGGGCGTTAGGGTCAACGCATCCGCCGATGGTTGCGAAGAGACGGGTAGGGGCCTCGTTGTCGAGCTTGAGGAAAGCCTTCAGCTTTTCGCCCTTCTTGCAGCCTGGTACCTTGAATGCAGGGTGACCGCCAATCTGGAAGTAAATCACCTTATCGTCGGTGTTCTCAACGTGCCAGATAACGTGGAGTTCGTTGCCGGCAAGGCGATAGGAAACGGCGAGGTTGAAGTGGAATGGATAGTTCTTGAAAGTCTCCTCGTTGTCGATGAGGGCGAAGGTGAGACGGTCGCCGGTCTTGCCTACGAGCTGGAAGTCAACGAGCTTGCCGAAGCCATGGCGAGGCTGGGTGTATTCCTTGTCGCCGATGCGGTAGGTATCCTTCCACAATCCGCCTACGATAGGGAAGAGGAGAGGAGATCTTTTCCCCCAGTACTTGGCGTCGCCATCCCAGAGATATTCATTACCATTAGCATCCTTGATGCTCTGAAGTTCTGCTCCGAGAGATGAAATCTCAACGGTGAGCTGATCGTTTTTAATCTGTTCCATAGTTACAAATGTTTATTGTTTAGTTTATATTTCTGATTCTATTTTGTTTGTATTCTTAATTCTATTTTGCAGTTCGTAGCTTGCTGATATCATGCAAAGATTATGCAAGGAACCTGCAGAGATAATGCAAAGATATTGCAAAGGTACTATTTATTTTCGTAAAGAACAAGAAATGTGGAGTTTTTCTCTGTGTATGGAAGATATTTATCCGATTTTGTTAGTTTATCTCGAAAATTTGCAGTACTTTTGCAAGCCAATAGAAATAGAAACATATTAATATATAATTATAGATAGATACATATCATATATAATAAGGTATAGGAAAAAACTTAGTAATTAGTAAAAAAGCATTTTAATTAAAAATGACAAGCAGTAATAAAGTGAAAGGCTTTGGCAGTAATAAAGTGAAAGGCTTTGCGGCGGGCGTTGTAGCTGCCGTGTGTTATGGTACCAATCCTTTGGGTACGTTGGTGCTCTATGGTGACGGATTCAATTCCAGTTCGGTGCTCATCTATCGCTATCTTCTGGCGGTATTGATGTTTGCCGTGGTGATGCTGTTCCGCAAGGAGAGTTTCAAGGTGAAGTGGGGGCACATGATTCGTCTTGCCACGCTGGGCTGTATGTTCTCCCTCTCGTCGGCTACGCTCTACGTCAGTTTCCACTACATGGCGGCGGGAATAGCCAGCACCATCCTCTTCGTCTATCCCATCATGACGGCGATACTGATGACGGTGTTCTTCCATGAGAAGTTGACGTGGACCACCACGCTCGCCATTCTGCTGGCTGTATCGGGAGTGGGCTTGCTCTATCAGGGCGACGGCAACGACAAGTTGAGCACGGCTGGTTTTGCGCTGGTGATGTGTTCGTCGCTGCTTTATTCGCTCTACATCATCTCGGTGAACCAGTGGAAGAATCCGGGCATGTCGAACATCAAGTTCACCTTCTACATTCTGGTGTTCGGACTCATCACGATACTCATCTATTCGTTCATAGCGGGCGAGAAGATTCAGATGCTGCAAACTCCGGTGCAATGGGCTTATGCCGCCCAGCTTGCATTGTTGCCAACGGTGTTGTCGCTTTTCTTCATGACCATCTCCATCAATCTCATCGGCAGCACGCCAGCCGCCATCATGGGAGCCCTGGAGCCTGTAACGGCGGTCATCATCGGCGTCTGCATTTTCGGCGAGAGTTTCACATTTCAGCTTGCCATCGGCATCCTCGCCATCCTTGCTGGTGTAACGATAATCATAGCCAGGAAGAAATAAGATAGAAGGATAAAGAAGATAGGAAAATACAAGATTAGAAGAAAATAAAAAAATAGAAAATCCTAAGATACAGAGAAAGGTGTATCTTAGGACTTTTTATTGAATGCTAGATGTTATTTTTCCGGATGATATTTCTCGATTAAAGTTTTGAGAGCATCAATTTTCGCATTCAAAGCATTAATCTCATCACTTTGCTGCTTTATCAATTCATTGGCATTTTGTAAAGCCGCCTCAGTATTGGCAACTCTAGCGCTGGTTTCTGCAATCTCAGTCTCTGCTGCTGCGATATTGTTTTTCAACGTAGATTTCAATTCTTCAATTCTGGCATTTGTCACGTCCATTTTTGCCTCAACTTGCTGGTTGAGCTCTTCTGTTCTATTTAAAAGATCGTGATACATATCCATTGACATTGCCTCTACCGCTTTTATATGAGTTTCCTGATTCTGGCTTACCTGTGCCAGGCTGTCGATGGTGTTCACCATGTTGCCTGAAATCGCTACCTCGCCATCATTGAAGGTAATCTCCTTGATGTCGTTGTGACCCAATGTTACTGTGGTGCCGTTACTGAGCGTAATCACCATATTGTATTCTTTCTGAGCGAAAGAGCTGACAGCTGTCATCAGCATAACTACCATTGTAAGTAAAAAGTTCTTTTTCATAATCGTCTGATTTTAAAATTGTTGTTAATGTTGAATTTTGAATGCGCCTTTCTCCGTCTTTACCACAAAGATGCCGTGTGGCAACTGGGTGAAGTCGATGTCGATGGTGCCCGAGTCGTTGGCCTTCAGGCTTTTTACTACTTTGCCATCCAGGGATACTACCAGCACTTTAGAACCGGCTGTCAGCCCAGAGAGTTTCGAGCCGAAACTGCTGGAGAAGCTAACCTGGTTGATTCCGGTGTCGCTCTCTGACGGGAAGAATTTGAACGACTTGACGTTAGCTGCCTCTACGGAGACAGACAGTCCCTTGTCGTTCTGGCAAACCAACAGGTTCTCCTTGTACTGGATGGTTGGATTGTCGGCGATGAAGAACTCATAAGAACTTCCCTCAACTGTGGTCACAACCATCTTGGGCTCGTTGTCAGCCTGTGCAATAACCGGCGACATCAACAGACCGCAAGCTAAAAGCAATCTGATCATTTTCTTTTTTCTCATAGTTCACAGTTTTTTGTTAGTAAAATTAATGGCAAAGATATGGATTTAATTTCAAATCAACAAATTCTGATGCGATTATTTTTATTTTCGAAGTGTTTTTTAACGCTTTTCTATCCAAACCTTATGCGTTCCGCTTCCCACGCTCATCAGGGGCGAATTTTCTCTTGCAGTAATTCTCCGCAGATCTTCTGATGCAGCGGTGCGTTTCAGTTCGTTGATGTTGGCATAGGTTTGCAGATTGATGAATCCGTGGTGCTTGATGACGTCCAGGGCACGATGGATTCGCTCTTTTTCTGTGTATGGAGACTTAGCGAGTTGAGTTACTTCACTCACGCAACGCTCCAGGTCGGTTTCGCTTTTCAGACGCTTCAGGAGGTTGGGAGCTATCTTGAAGTTCATGCCTTTTACGCCCACCTTCCGATAGGGCATCTTGTCGGCATCGTCCTCCAATTCCTTGGGCTTGTTATCTTCAAAACCGATGGTGAGGGAGAAGATGCCGATGCCATCGAGTTTTACGTTGTAGCCCATCGAAAGCATGGTGACAAGAATATTGGAGATGTTCTCCAATACAGCCTTGGTGGTGCTGGGAGCGATGCCGAGGTTGTAGCCCTTCATCTTTTCCACGATGTCGTTGGTGTCCATCGTTCGGTTGGTTACCACCTTGGGGTAAACGGTTCTTTTGCCCGTATTGCGAAGGTCGTTCATTTCTTGCAGTTTGTAATTAGCCATAGTCTTTTATTATTTTTAGGTGATACATTCCTGTTTTTAATTCTCGTGATAGGTTCCGTTTGCCATTGGCGTACGTTTATCCGGTGTTGGCGTATAAGCGTCCGCCTTTGTCGGATGTGCATCCGCCACTGGCGGATAGAACCTTTTCGCCTGCAAAGATACAAAATCAAGGGGCGAAATGCAAGAATTGTTCGGGAGTTGGAGTCTCGGAAGTTGGGACAGGGGAGGATGATTATAGCGGATGAAGATGGTTGTGGTTCTTGAAAATCGAGAAAAATCAGATAAAAGGGAAAATATTGAGGCTAAAATTTGGTGTATTAAGAATTTCTTTATATATTTGCAAACGATTCTACGACTTCGGGTCAGTTTGATTGCAAGAATTCGAATAGCTTAGGCATCGAGTTTTTAGAGGTTCAAGCCCTACGCCGATGATGTTGACCACCTGTTACTATATAATAAGGTGTGACGCAGAGAAAGCAATGGGTGGGTAAATAGAATCGAGACATTTGAGAAAGCGTTTACTATACGCTTTGTTCTTGGCACTTCGAAACTTCGCAAACTTCTTAGTGTTGTCATGAACTTAGCAACGGTAGATGCTCCGGGGTATGTTTATTCATATCCCCCATGGTTCGTAGGCCGTATTGTATCCATATACAATGTGGTAACTGCGTTCGTAGGGGAATAGTATATCCATATCGGCGTGGGCTTCGACGTTGCTCGTTCTACAACACTGGGCAATGCGAAGGCCTCGAAGCGCGGAACGAGTGACAGACTAGTTCACGCTTTTTTGTGTCCTAAATCTTCGTTTTCATTAATTTTTAATTAAATAATAATTTACAAAATGAACAAATTGAAGTATTTATTGATGGTGATGCTGGCTGTGTTGGCATTTACCGCATGTGATGACAAGGACGACGAGAACAAGGAGCCTAAGTTTACCGATTATTTCAGTATGCAGGTTACTAAGTGCGAGCGTGTTGGTGCTAACCTGAAAGTTGATTTCAACTTGAAGAACATCAGCGGAAAGGACCTGCAGGGCGTTATGTTGAATGGTGGAAGCTCTGACAGATGCAAAGATGACTTGGGCACAGAGTACTATTCATCTGTATCCTTGCAGGGAGGTGATTGGAAGACGAGTGTAGAGACCAACCTGGCTAAAGGTGCATCGGTATCTGGTTCTTTCTTGGTAGAAAACTATGACCTTACCAACTCTTCCAAGAAATTCAATCTTATATTCAATGGCCGTTGCCAGACTGTTAGCTTTGATGGTCGTGCAGAGGTGAACAATATCAAGGTTGTTGATAACAGAATCTTGAAGAATGGATTTGATACCAATGATCAGATTCTTGAGTATAAGGTTGTTAGCTGCAAGATGGTGCAGGAAGATGGCGGCTTGGATGGTATGGTAAATAGAGTTTATCTTACTTATCAGGTAAAGAACACTTCTTCAAAGGATATTTCTGATTTCTTGCAGAATTTTGGTAGCCATGATCAGGTAAAGGATAATACAAATGAGGAGTATAATGCAGATATTGCTATTGAGGGTGGAGAGTTCCGTGTAAGCCAGGAAGTAACCTTGAAAGCTGGTGAAACCAAGACCTTCGTTGTTAAGGTTTTTGGCGTACGTGAAAATGCCTCAGCTCTGAGTGGCTATGTTTCAACTGCACGTAACACCTATCCATGGGCAGATACAAAAGCCCGTTTCTACGATATTTCTATCACAAAATAATAACCCAACACTTATAATCCATTTGTTGCATTTCCTGGAAAAAATGCAGCAGATGGATTTATGGTTTTATATGAAAATGTATTTTTATCTTTAGTAATAACCAAACAAAGAAAATTATGAAGAAAACTAGATTTATGTGGAATGAGTAAGTTGGCTCGTATTGATATTGGCAGGAATGGTTCCTGCCTGCAGAAAATTCTTAAATAATAGCTTAAACTAAACATTAGACAATGAAAAAGATTCTTTTTAATTTGTGCCTTGGAGTCATGGTGATTCTATTGGCATCGTGTGGTAGTAGTGGAAGTGCCGTATTGGATGGTTACGACTTTTCTTGTGATGGAATCCTGGGAAAAATTCCTATGGGACAAGCTGTAAGATTGGCTACGGCTAGAGATATTTGTGTAGATATCCAGAATGACAATACTCAGTTGTCGGGAAAGATGACCAAGGAAGATATAGAAAAGATTCACAACTTAATAACGAAGATGGAAGAGAGATACCAGCATTGTGCAGATGATCTGCTGGAAGATCTGGCTGCAGATTCTGCTAGGCTTCTATCAATGAAGGATGTTGCCTGGGAGAATAAGACATCATGTAACGTGAAGCTGGCAAAGATTCAGCTTGGCGTAAAACATTCGTATGGTAAGTCTCATGATATTGCATTTGTATTTGAAGCAAATCCGGAGGAAGTGAAAAAGTTGCCACAAAATATCTTGCATTATGTAGTGGTTGATAAACAGGGAAAAGCGATAAGTCATGGAAGCTTGAAAGAGCAGCAAACGCCTGGCTCGTATGAAATGACAATTATGATGGACCACGTTATGCTCGATATGGAGGGGATGCTGAAAGCCTGTAATTCCGAGGATAAATACAAAATGATGATGAATTTTTGTTTGGAGTTGGATAGCATAGACAAGGTGTTAATTCTTGATGATAATCAGATTTTGGATTATAGACCTTCTTTTACAATTACTGGTATTGGACCTGTGCAACTTGGTGCTGATTTAAACACGCTCCCTAAGTCTTTGCAGGATGTTTACAACAATTGTTATGACATGCAGGCACCAGATGGTGATAAATATTATGCTTTTGATAGTAGCACTGGAGCTACTATGTTTACTGCCATCGGAAGTCCTGATGGAAAGATTAAATGTATAGAGGTGGGGTCTTACGTTTTTCCTGTGAAATTTGGAAATGTTGTCTTGCGTGTAGAAGACCCATATTGCAAGATAGTAGAACAATATGGTAAGAGTATCTCATGGTCATACAATCCAGAAACATTATCGGCTACTGCATCGTTTGAAAACGGAAAGGTTACCTTTGAGGTTTTTGGTGATTTCTTCACGGATAGTGGCACAGCTAAGTTGCAGCAGTTGCAGAATGGTGCCAAGAATGTAGTCTTTGTACCTTCCGATTTTAATCCGGACGAACAATTACAGTATTACAGAATTCAAGCGGGTAAGTAATTAGGCTGGTTCCCATGATGCTTTTGTGTTAGAAAGCTGGGGGTAACAGGTTATTGACCTGCTTATCTGCAATAAAACGAATCAAGGCTGCCTCCGCAATGAAATCGGAGACAGCCTTGCAAGATTGAATTATAATCTTTCCATTTCTTCACATCACTCATACATTTCCTGAAGATGTGTTGAGCGTAGTTCTTTGTGTCTTTTCTTTGCCATACTTCCTAATTTCTTGTACTAATTGTTATGCAACTGTATGGTTAACTTCTGAGTTTATGACGAAAGTATTGTTTGGACTGAAATAATTCCTCTCTTTTCCTTGGCGGTTTCAAGAAAAAAACGTAACTTTGCAGCAGAAACTATAAAAAAATATAGAGTTATGATGGGAATATTGCAAGTTGCCTCTTATATATACAAGCGTTATATGGATGATTTTGGCGCTCGTATTGATGAAATGAAGTTGCATAAGCTACTTTATTTCACGCAGCGTGAGTGTTTGATTCAAAAGGGTGAACCTATGTTTGAAGCACAATTTGAGGCTTGGAAATATGGTCCTGTCATGGTTCAGATTCGCCAGCATTATAAAAATGATTCTTTCCCTGAATTGATGGATAAAGAGCAGGTTGTACAATATGAGCCAGTGTTTGATATGGTTTTTAAAACTTATGCTCCACAGAAGTCTTGGAGCTTGAGTACTTTGACGCATGGTGAGTATTCTTGGAAACACGCAAGAGAAGGCTATGATGAACAGGATTCATGTGAGATAGAAATGAAAACAGAAGACATTATGGTTGATGCTAACAGGGTTCGTGAAAGACGAGCAGTTTTGCGCCAATTAAATCTTTATACTGCATAAACCATGAGAATAACAGAGGAACAAATGGCTTTGATACGTTCTCTTCGTTGTGAACGACTGGCTTCTAATGAAGAGAATTTGCGATTGATAGATTCTTTCTATAGCACTCGCAACAACAATGTTGCGGAGGCTTTGCTGAATGAGGCTTATCAAGAAGATGAGTCTGGTGTTGTTGCCTATTATGTGGTGAAAGATAATGATGACAATGTGTTGTTCTTCTTTTCATTGAAGTGTGGATTGTTGTTTGATGAATTCATAGAAGGTGAAAAATTGACAAGGCTCAAGGAATTATGCTCTGCTTTATCTGAAAAACTGAATAGGGGAAACGTGCCAGAAGAAGATATGGATGGTTTGAAAGCCATATTGGAATCTGTTAGGGCAAAAAAGGGATTGAAGAAAGATGAAGTGGCACGTATCCTTCATACTACAACGGATTCCCAAGAAATCAATTCTATTTTTGACAAAAACATTAAGAATGTGGGCAAAACTTTTGCTGGTGTGGAGATTGTGCATTTCTGTGCCAATGATGATTGTCGTGAAGTTTGGGATAAATATAATCTTGACCAAAGTCTGGGAGCAATCGTCTTTTGGCATTTTATTGTTCCTCTGATTTTTGAGTTGAGAAAGATTGTTGGTTGTGAATATCTTTTCTTATTTGCTGCTGATTGTGATCCTGATGAGCATCTTGTAAACTATTATAGCCAAAAGTTGAAATTTAAGAAAGCAGATGAACATAGTGCTGCAATGCCGATTTATGATTTTACATGTAAGTTCATGTATCAAAAAATTGCGGAATTAGAAGAAAAGCGAATGAAGTTCTATGAGAACTTTAATCATGATGAAGATGCAGTCTAACTTTCTTGTTACAAAAAACGTTTAAACCAGAGCGTTATTATTGACAATTAACGGGGATGTTTCCAGTGGTTGACAATAAAACGAATCAAGGCTGCCTCCGCAATGAAATCGGAGACAGCCTTGCAAGATTGAATTATAATCTTACCCTTTATTCTTCTTTATTTGGTTAAGGATTCAGACAATGAATGATGCTTTTGCCCTTACAGGGCGCATTGCTGATTCCTTGTTTACCCAGGGCGATGCCCTGGGCTAGGTGCTTCTGCCCTTTCAGGGCGTGTGGAGCAAACTTGCGAAACTTCAATTATCTCAGAATATCCTTCAGCGCAAAGTTGGCGAGGATGCTGGTGCTCTGGCTCAGCATGCGGATGAACTCCTGCGCCGAGTTCTTCATGTACGCATCCTTCAGGATGTGGATGCAGCCATCCATCTCGTTGTCGGCAGCATCAATCGGAATCGCTCTCATGCCTTTCTCCAGGATGGTGGTGGATTCTGAAAGCACCGTTACCAGGTTGCTGCGATGCAAGAGGTCGAAGATGATGTTCACATTGTTCACCTCTACCATAATCTTGAAGTCGAGGTCCTTGCCGTCTATCAGATAATCGAAGGCGTTGCGGGCCTGCAGACCCTTGCATGGAAGGATGAGGTCGTAGCGCTCCAGCTCAGAGAGCTTCACCGATGAGAGGCGGGCAAGGGGATGATTCTCGTTCACAATCGCCGCCAGGCGGTTGCTGAAGATGGCTCGACTGTCTATCGCCTTGTCGGTCTTGATTGGCTTGAAGGCAAGCACAAGGTCGAGTTCACGCTTCTTCAGACCATCCATCAGTTCCTGCATCGAACGGTACTGGATGTTCAGCTTCACGTGAGGGTAAGCATGGAGGAAGGCGATGAGCGTTTCTGCCATGATGTTGCTGAAGGAGTAGGTGACACCGATGTTCAGCTCGCCGGTGAGCATCTCCTTCAGGTCGTTCATGTGGTCAACGCAAGCCATGGTGCAGTTTACGGCATTCTGGGCATAGGGAAGAAGCTCCTTTCCTGCCTCGGTGAGATAAACCTCGTGCGAGTTACGTTCGAAGAGCGGCAAGCCTATTTCCTGTTCCAGATGCGAAATCTGCTGCGAGAGGGTGCTCTGCGTGATGTAGAGCTTGCGCGATGCTTCCGAGAAATTGAGCGTCTCGGCCACCTTCAGAAAATATTTGAGTTGTCGTATTTCCATTTTCCTTTTTTCACTAGTCTTATAATTACGCGTGCAAAGATAAAACTTTTATTTTAATTAGCCCTGCTTTCGGGCAAAATAATCAGATAAATCTTGTAATCCGTATGTTTCAATGTGGAAGATGAAAAACTATCTTACTTGATTTCCACTTCGTGCAAATCCACGAATTCGCCATTCTTCTTCTTTCTCTCCACCAGCATGTTGAGCAGCTTGCGCTTGCGGTTGTCGGCGATGAAGCGGCGGAAGAATACATTAGGAATGGCAACACCCAGGGCGATGCAGATGATGGCGAGCGAAGCCTTGATCAGGTTGTTCATTCCCACGGTTACCTCGCCTACCACGCCGTGCATGTCGATGAAGGCAAACAGGGCGCGATACATCAAAACTCCAGGTACCATTGGGATGACGCTAGGAATGGTGATGCATTGGTGAGGAGTGTGGAACCAGTGGCGTGCCTTGATGACGATGACGCTGATGAGCGCAGAACCGGCAAGCGAACCGATGCTCAAACCCATGTCGAGACCGATGTTGCCATTGGATGGACCCAGGTTCACAAAGTTGCGGAAGCAAACGGCGATGATGCCGCCCACAGCCACAACTGGCAACAGGCGTCTAGGAATGCTGAAGATGGTAGAGAAGCCCATGGCTGATACGGCTGCCGCGATGGCGAACTCCCAGTATTCGTGGTGAGGAGTCATGGTGAGATCCGTCACGAAGTTGTCGATGTGGCAAACCTGGATGGCAAAGGCAATGCCGAATGCCATGGCAAAGAGCATCAGCAGGGTGTTCAGGGCACGAACCATTCCCACCTCGATGTAGCCGTCGAGCATGTCGCTCACGAAGTTGATCAGCGGAACTCCCGGCACGATGAAGAGGGCGCACGCCATCAACGGGTGCCAAGGGGTGTCTGAATGCATGAAGCCCGGAAGGGCGGCTGCGATGGATGGGTCGAGCGACAGGAACGAGGTGAGCCACGCAATCAGCGTTGCCACGAATGCCGAAATTCCGATGGCCACATAGTTGTTGCAGCCCTTGGTAGGCAGGAACATTCTGAGGCGGAAGCCCAGGATGGCTGCCAGGGAACAGAAGAAGAACGCTGGCCAGTCGCAACCGAACTGGATGCAGAATCCGCCGCAGGCAAATCCGCCGCCTATTGCCACCTGCCAAGGGGTGAAGCTGCGTGGAGTGGCCTTGATATCGTTGAGTGCCTGTTCATACTGTTCGAGCGAATAGTTCTCCTTGATGGCTTTCCAGGTGAGCTTGCTTACCTGCGAGATGGATGTAAGGTTGATGCCGTGCTTTTCGCAACGCTGGAATTTGGAGAAGGAATGCTCCTCGTCGCTGTAGTTCACCATCAGCACATTCCAGTTGATGTAGAGGTGCATGTAGCGCTCGTCGAGTCCGAGGAAAGCTGCTGCACGCTTCATCGTTCGCATGATGCGCGATGTGTCGGCAGCACTCTCCATAAGGATGCTGCCGGTGCGTAACAACAAGTCGAGTTTTCTTCTCAGTTCTGTTTCTGCTATTTCCTTGCAGTTGCAGTTGTCAATGCCTTTCTCTGCGCAGTCGCAGGTCTTCATGTTTTTTTCTTCCATATATTTTATTTATCCGAATACAAAAATGATAATCTGAATGGTTACGATTCTGAGGAACATGGCAAATGGATAAACATTCGCATAGCCCACAGATGGTGCATCTGCTGATGTCTGCTCACGTACGTAAGCCAGGGCAGATGGGTTGGTGTTGGCGCCTGCCAGCACTCCGAGCAATGTGTAATAGTTGATGTGGAACACGTATCTTCCGATGATGCCGCCCACCAGGATTGGAATCATGGTGATGGCAACGCCGTAGAGTATCCAGGTCATTCCGCTTTCTGAAGCCACGGTCTGGATAAACTGTTCGCCGGTGCCCAGTCCCACGCAAGCCAGGAAGATGCAGATGCCTATTTCGCGGAGCATCAGGTTGGCTGAGATGGTGTTGTAGGTCACGAGGTTGTACTTCGGACCGAAGTAACCTATCAGGATAGCAACTACCAGAGGGCCGCCGGTCAAACCGAGGCGCAGGTTCTCGTTGATGCCTGGGATGAAGAATGGGATGTTTGCCACGATGCAACCCAGCATGATGCCCAGGAAGATAGGAATCAGGTTAGGGTAGTTGAGGCGCTTCATCTGGTTACCCAAAACTTTCTCGGTATGGGCGATGGCAAGCTCGGTACCCACCACGGTAACACGGTCGCCCAACTGCAGTTTCAGCTGTGGAGTAGCAATCAGATCCACACCGTTGCGGTTGACACGGGTGATGTTGGCGCCGAGGTTTGAACGAATCTGCAACTGGCTGATGCTCTTGCCGTTGATGCCTGGCTTGGTGATGCGGATGCGGCGGGTAATCAAATCCTCGCCAAACTTCTCCTCGCTCACCTGCACCTTCTTGCCGAGCAGGGCAATGACAGGCTCCACTACGGTAGGATTGGCAACAATCTGCAGAATATCGCCCTCGTTAATCCGGGTCTGGCCATTCACCACCTCATCGTGCTTATCGCTATCTTTGCGGATAATCTTGGAAACCATGAAGTCGCGCTTCAAGATTTCTCTCATCTGCTTGATGGTGTCGCCGAATACCATCTGGTTGGTCACCTGCACGGAGAAGGTGTTCAGGGTCATCGCCTCCAGGTGTCCCATGCCGCGCTTGGCAGCAGCTTCCTCCTCGCTCTTATTAATACGTAACGCATACCTTAATATAATAAAGGAGAGGATAACGCCGAGCACACCCATAGGGTAGGCGATGGCGTAGCCGGCTGCGATAGAAGGGGCATCGATGTGGCGCAGGTCGCTGAATGCCTGCTGGGCAGCACCGAGTCCAGGGGTGTTGGTAACGGCACCCGAGAGAATACCAGCCATAGAAGTGATGGATGTTCCCGAGAACGAGAAGATGGCGAGGGTGGTGATGATGCTCAATGCCACCACGATGATGCTGAGCAGGTTGAGGCTCTTGCCGCCGTTCTTGAACGAAGCGAAGAAACCTGGTCCTACTTCCAGACCGATGGAATAGACGAAGAGAATCAATCCGAACTCCTTGAGGAAGTGGAGCAGATGCTCATCGAGATTGAGAGAGAAGTGACCGAAGATGAGGCCGATGAAGAGAATCCAAGCCAATCCCAGGGAAACACCCTTCACTCTTAACTTTCCTAAACTCAAGCCCAGGGTGATGACCAACGCCAAGATCAGCACGGAGTGGGCCACTCCGCCTCCCCATAGGTCAGGGAAGCCATAAAACAGATTTTTTAAGATATCCATATTCTTATATTATATGTTATTGATTTCTTATTTTTATTTCTTCTTTTATATGTTATTGATTTCTGTCATAACTACTTTCGCCATCTTCTATGCTTGTTGTAGTATTTTACTATACTTGCATATCTATGATTTTCGATTGCAAAGGTATGGATAAAATCGAAAGCAAAAAAGGATTGGCGTTGGAATGAGTCGATTTCTGCTATAAGCATTTTCGATAGAAAATAAAGCGGATGGATGGGGTATTTGCTGGGGAAAGGAAAAGTTTTCGGGGAAATAATAGATTTTTATGAGAAAGTAGGCACTATTTTGCGGAATTTATTGTAACTTTGCCTTCAGATTTAGTTATTGGAAAATTGAATTGAAAATAGAATAGTAAATATCGAATAATAAATGGATAAGATGATAACAGATACTCCAAGAGAAAAGGAATTGGAGACCAGAGACGAGCAGTTTCTTGCCGAGGTGAAGGACAAGAGGATTGCCGTGCTGCTTTCGGGCGGCGTAGATAGTTCGGTGGTGGTGTGGGAATTTGCCCGTCTGGGCTTGCATCCTGACTGCTTCTACATCAAGATTGGACCGGAAGAGAAGGAGGAATGGGACTGTTCTTCTGAGGAAGACCTGGAGATGGCTACAGCCGTGGCACGCAAGTATGGCTGCAAGCTGCAAGTGATTGACTGTCACCAGGAATACTGGAACGAGGTGACTCGCTACACCATGGATAAGGTGAAGGCGGGATTCACCCCGAACCCCGATGTGATGTGCAACAGGCTCATCAAGTTTGGTGCCTTCGATGAGAAGATGGGGCACAACTACGACCTCATTGCCACAGGTCATTATGCGCAGACCGAGACGGATGAGAACGGCGACAAATGGCTTGTTACGAGTCCTGACCCCGTGAAGGACCAGACCGATTTTCTGGCTCAGATAGAGAGTTGGCAATTACGAAAAGCGATTTTCCCTATCGGTCGTCACATCAAAAATGAAATTCGTGAGATAGCCGAAGAGGAGCATTTGATTAATGCCAAGCGCAAGGATAGTCAAGGAATTTGCTTCCTGGGGCAGATTAATTATAACGATTACATCCGCCGATACCTGGGCGAGAAACCGGGCGACGTGATTGAGATGGAGACGGGCAAGCGCATCGGCGGCCACAAGGGTTTGTGGTTCCACACCATCGGCCAGCGCAAGGGTCTGGGCTTCGGTGGCGGTCCTTGGTTCGTGATTAAGAAGGATGTGGAGAACAACATTCTCTACGTGAGTCATGGTTACGACCCTCAGTCGGCTTACAAGCAGGATTTCCCCCTTCATGATTTCCATTTCCTCACCCGCGAGGTGGCGATGCAGAAAGTAACGTTCAAGATTCGCCATACGCCGGAGTATCATCCAGCTACTATCGAAAAGCTCGAAGATGGCAGATGGATGATTCATTCAGAGGAGGCCATCCACGGCGTGGCTCCCGGTCAGTTTTGCGTAGTGTATGATGAGCATCATCATCGCTGCTATGGTTCGGGAGAGATTACGGTGTAATATAAGGTGAGATTACTGTAGTTAAATGAGATTAAGGTCGAGCTTTTTCTTCTTGAATTTCGAAAAATGGGGATTTCCTAATTAATGGGGATTCCCCATTTCTTTTTTTCTTATTACCTTTGCACCCGATTTTAGAATGATAACGAAAAAGATAATAAATTCAAGTTTCGCAAGTAACCTCCGGTCCCCGAAGGGGGCCAACTTTCAATAACCGCTGGTGGAATGACCGAAGGGAATGGAACCTGCGGATAAGCATAGGGAGGGAGAAAGCGTCCCCAAAGGGGGCGAACCACATCCAGCCTTGCTCCTGTTCGCCCCCTTCGGGGACGGTAGGAGAGAGTATGCTAGTTATCCGCAGGTTCCATTCCCTTCGGTCATTCCACCAGCGGTTATTCACATTCGCCCCCTTCGGGGACGGTGGGATGCCACTAGCGAAAGTTCAATAATAAAAAAAACAAGATACAATGAATCGAATAATGATGATGGCGATGGCGGGGTGCGTAGCAGCTGCTGCCCATGCCGAAAATACAGCTCTGTCGGATAGCAGCAAGGTATTTGATATTGACGAAGTGGTGGTCGTATCACAGCCCAAGGAGGTGATGCGACTCCGCCAGCAGGCGCTCAGCAGCACATCGCTCAGCAGTTCCTTGATGAAGAAAATGGGAGCCTCTGATTTGAGAGACCTTTCACTTTTTGTTCCTAATTTCGTGATGCCGAATTACGGCAGCCGACTCTCTTCTTCAGTTTACGTAAGAGGCATCGGAAGCCGTGTCAACAGTCCTGCCATCGGACTCTATCTCGATGGAATCCCCGTGATGAGCAAGTCGGCTTTCAATCTCCACAACTACCAGTTGAGTAGGGTGGATGTGCTCCGCGGCCCTCAGGGAACCCTCTACGGCCAGAATACGGAGGGCGGATTGGTAAAAATGTATTCCCGCAATCCCTTTGATTATCAAGGCTCTGAGGTAAAGCTCAGCTACGGCAGCAAATATTATCGCAACGTAGAAGCGGCTCATTATCAGAAAATCAATAATCATCTCGCCCTTTCCCTGGCGGGCTTCTACGAGGGAGAAAAAGGTTTTTTCAGAAACACCTTCACGGGCGAACGTTCCGACCAATACGATGAGGCTGGCGGCAAACTGCAGCTCAAGGCTCGCTTCAATTCGGGCTGGAAAATGGATGTGCTTGCCAATTACCAATACGTAGACCAGAATGGATTTCCTTATGGCAAGCTGAACCTGGAAACCGGAAAGGCCGCTTTGCCTGCCTCCACCTTCCCCGGCACCTATAGAAGAAACAATCTCATCTCGGGCTTCAAACTGGGCTATTCGGGCAGGGGCTTCGACTTCTCGTCCGTCTCCAGCTACCAGTATCTGAAAGACCGCATGCTCATGGATCAGGATTATCTCTCAGCCCCTTACATGCACATCCTGCAGGAGCAGCTTCAGAATTCCTTCACCCAGGAAATCTCCTTCAAGAGCAATCGTGCCGTGGGCGGATTCTGGAATTGGGCCGTGGGCGGATTCTTCTCCCGACAATGGCTCAAGACCAATGGCCCCGTGTTCTTTGATGAGGCGATGACCACGCCGATAGGCAACGCCATTCAGCAGCAGATGTATTCCGCCATTCATGCTTCGATGGTGAAGACGATGATGGATAAGGGAATGCCTGAGGCGGCTGCTAAGGCGGCTGCTGCGGCTGCGATAGAGAAGGCGGGCGGCATCAGCATGGCGGTGAGCATGGGTGCTCCGGGCGTTTACCATACGCCGCAAACCAACCTGGGCTTCTATCACGAGAGCAATTTCAACCTCACCTCCCGACTGGTGGCTACGCTCGGCATCCGCTACGACCTGATGCACACCAGCATCCATTATCAGTCGTCTGCCTTCATGGCGATGACGGCAAACATGATGGGGCAGAAGGCCACCTTTACCCTGAAGAGTGCCCTGGATGGAAAGGCGAAAGATGATTACAGCCAGCTCTTGCCGAAGATAGGAATCACCTACCAGCTCGACGACCAGCAGAGCAATCTCTACGCCACCGTGAGCAAGGGCTACCGTGCCGGAGGATACAATATCCAGATGTTCAGCGACATTCTGCAAACCGAACTGAATGCCCACCGCCAGCAGGCGATGCGTGGCGATTACGACGTGCCTCATACGCCGGAAGATTACGAAAAGGTGAACCAGACGATTTCGTACAAGCCCGAAGTTTCCTGGAACTACGAGGTGGGAGCCCATCTCAATCTCTTCGACCATGCGCTCCATTTCGACCTGGGTGCCTTCTACATGAAGGTGAAGAACCAGCAGCTCTCCGTGATGGCTGGCAACTACGGTTTCGGAAGAATGATGGTGAATGCCGGCAAGAGCCACAGTTGCGGCATCGAGGCTGCCCTGCGCGGACAGTTTGCCAACGGCAATCTCGACTGGATGCTGAATTATGGTTACACCCGAGCCGAGTTTGACGAATACACGGATGGCGAGGGCGATGATGCCGTGAGCTACAAGGATAAGAAGGTGCCTTACGTGCCGGAGCACACTCTCTCGGCGATGGCAGATTATCGCCTGCAGTTTGATTCCAGCCTCTTGCGCAGCATGGTTCTGGGTGCCAACGTCAACATGCAGGGCAAGATTTATTGGGATAATGCCAACAGTTATGGTCAGGATATTTATGCCGTGTTGGGTGCGCATGTAGCCTTCGATTTGGGCAAGGTGCAGTTGAATCTGTGGGGCAAGAACCTTACGGACACCAATTACAACACCTTTGCCGTGGATAATGCGGCTACGGGCAAGCGTGAATACTTTGCCCAGCGTGGCAATCCATTCCAATGTGGCGTGGATGTAAGTTTCCGCTTTTAATTTCTTCATCGGAATTTCTTCATCGGAATTTTTTCATCGGAATTTTTTCATCGGATTACGCGGAGTTAACGGAACATACTTGCTCTACGGATTACGCACGGAATTTAAACGGATTTGGCCTTGCGGCCATTGGGCTAGCGCCGTATAGGCTGGCTTGCAATTGCCCAGTAATGGCAGACTTTTTCCAGCTATAGGGGGTATCGCCACGACCGTCAGGTCGAGTTTCCGTTTAAAATCCGTGAGTAATCCGATGAAGGCGGTTAAGGTTCCGTTTATTCCGCGTAATCCGATGAATAATGACACACCTTCTTCTTTCTGCATTTCCTATTGATTCATAATGCTATTCAGCAACTCCTGGCAGGCATCTTCCAGCAGCGTGATGACGAACTCAAAGTCGCTGTAGTCGCCGTAATACGGGTCGGGAACGCTGGTGTATTCACGATGGTGGGTCAGGAAATCGGCCATGCGAACCACCTTGTCCTTATCTGCCTGGCAGGAAGCCATAGAGGTGATGGCGCGATAGTTTTCGTTGTCCATCACCACGATAGTTTCAAATTTTTTGAAGTCTGATTTCTGAAATTGGCGGGCGTGACTGTTGAAGTTGTAGCCATGCTCAGCTCCGCATTTTCTCATGCGGCTATCAGGCAGCTGACCCACGTGCCAGTTGCCTATTCCAGCAGAATCAATTTCAAACTCATCCTGCAGTCCAGCCTTCTCCACCAGGCTCTTCATGATGCCCTCGCCGGCAGGCGAGCGGCAGATGTTGCCCAGGCAAATGAATAATACCGTATGTTTACCTTTCTTTGTCATGATTTAAAAATCTAATATTTATTGTTTTGTTTGCAAAGTTAGTATAATAATCTTTATTATGCAAGATTTTTCCATTCTTTTTTATTTCCTTTAAAAAAATGAAAGGGCAAAAAAAATCCCGATAAAGAACAGGAATCTGTCTCTATCGGGAAAAAGGGGGAGTATTACTAATAAAAAAAATTAGTCGATTTCCTCGTCAGCCTCGTAACCGCCCATCTCGCGGATGGCGTTCTTCAGCATCGTGTACTGCTGGTAGAGGTTGTTCACAGCCTCCTCGCCCTTGGTGTAGTCGTGCATTGGCGCCTTGAGGAAGAAGCTCAGGAAGCGCTGGGTGCCGTAACGGCCAGCACGGGCTGCAAGGTCGCTCAGCAGAGTGAGGTCGAGCAGCAATGGAGCAGCAAGGATTGAGTCGCGGCAGAGGAAGTTGATCTTGATCTGCATAGGATAACCCATCCATCCGAAGATGTCGATGTTGTCCCAACCCTCCTTGTTATCGTTGCGAGGTGGATAGTAGTTGATGCGAACCTTGTGGTAATACTGGGTGTCCTCATCGTTGCCGTGGCCATAGAGGTCTGGCTGGTCCTCTGGCTTCAGGATAGTCTCCAAGGTAGAGAGCTTGCTCACCTCCTTGGTGTGGAAGTTGGCTGGCTCATCGAGAACGAGACCGTCGCGGTTGCCCAGAATGTTGGTTGAGAACCATCCGTTCAAGCCCAGGCAGCGGGTGCCGATGATAGGAGCGAAACCGCTCTTCACCAGAGTCTGACCCGTCTTGAAGTCCTTGCCTGCGATAGGCATCTTGGTCTTCTCTGCGAGTTCCCACATGGCTGGAATATCAACTGTGGTGTTAGGCGCACCCATGATGAAAGGAGCACCCTCAGTAAGGGCAGCGTAGGCGTAGCACATGGATGGAGCGATGTGCTGGCGGTCGTCGGCCTTCATCGCAGCCTCGAGAGCAGCCAGTGTGCCGTGGATTTCCATGTCCACAGGTACGTAGATTTCAGTAGAAGCAGCCCAGATTACAACGATGCGTGCGCAGCCGTTCTTCTCCTTGAAGTCGCGGATGTCCTGGCGCAGCGCCTCAACCATTTCCCAGCGGGTCTTGCAGTCCTTCACGTTGTCGCCATCCAGGCGCTTGGCGTAGTTCTTGTCGAAGGCAGCCTTCATAGGCACCACCTTCTCCAGTTCCTCGCGCACAGGGTTGATGTCCTTCTCCTTCAGAACCTCGGCATACATGGCAGCCTGGTAAGCATTCTGAGGATAAACATCCCAAGTGCCGAAAACAATATCGTTGAGGTCGGCGATAGGCACGATGTCCTTATAGTGCAGATACTTCTTGTCTGCACCCTTGCCCACGCGAATCTTATCGTATTGAGTCATTGAACCTACTGGCTTTGCAAGTCCCTTGCGAGCCATGAAAACACCTGTCATGAATGTGGTAGCTACGGCTCCACAACCTACGACCATGATACCCAGCTTACCTTCAGCTGGCTTTACATTGTTTTGTTCCATTACTAACAGTTATTAAACAGTTTTTTAAGTCTTCTAAACTTTTTTGAATTGATTGATTGAATTGTTCCATCGGATAAGGTGGAAGAGTGACTTCCCCGATAGCCGAATGTCGCTTTTCTGATTGCAAAGTTAATGAAAACTGATGGATAAAGTGTAGTTTTTGATGAAATTCTTCATGAAATTTAGAAATATTAGCATTGGATTCGAGATTATTAGCATTGGAATGGTAAAAATGGCAATAATTTGAAGGAAAAGGGGATTGATTTTGTGACAAAATGTAGGAAGATGTTTTTTTTCTTGAATATTTTCTCTTTTTTCTTTTTTTTGCCGTATCTTTGCAGGTAAGAAGATTAGAGTTAATAATAAGATAGAATTAAATGAAATTAATAAGAATATAGAAAAAAATAAAATAGAAAATATGATAGACCGCTGTTACATCGAAATAACCAATACCTGCAATCTGAATTGCGATTTCTGCCCGAAGCATCATCGCAGGAAGAGACAGTTGAGTGCAGAGGAATTCAATCTCATCACGGATAAGGTGAGGGGCAAGGTGTGCTTCCTCTATTTCCATCTGATGGGCGAGCCGCTGCTCCATCCGCTGCTGCCGCAGTTCGTGAGGATGGCTAACGAAAAGGGGTTCAAGACGGTGCTCACATCCAATGGAACCCTGCTCCATCGATGCCTGCCGCTGCTCGATGCCCTGCCCCATAAAATCCAGCTCTCGCTGCATTCGCACGAAAGTAATGCCCGGGGCGAACTGGCAAGCTACATGCAGGAGGTGATGAATTTCTCCATGCAGGCAGCCGAAAAGGGCACCTGCATGGTGCTCCGACTCTGGAACCAGGGCGGAAGAGACCTGGAAAACGAGGAGGTGATGAGGCTCATAGAGCAATACGTGCCGAAACCCTGGAAGGAACGCCCCGACGGATTCCGCCTCGCTGACCATCTCTATCTGGAATTCGACCGGAAATTCGAGTGGCCTACGGCAGGGGAGGAATCTGAGGAGAAATCTGAAGGAAAATCTGAGGAGCAATCTTCTTCTGATTCCCAAAAAGAAAAGAAGCAGCTTTTCTGCAAGGCCCTCATCAAGCAGATAGGCGTCCTATCCGATGGAAGCCTCGTGCCCTGCTGCCTCGACCACGATGGCGATGTGGTGCTGGGCAATCTTCTGCATCAATCTCTCGAAGAAATTCTCGCTTCGCCCCGGGCGCAGGCGCTGATAGATGGCTTCAAGCATCACACGGCATCCGAAAAACTCTGCCAGAACTGCGAATCTGCCCTGGCTGGCAACAGCTTCAGGGGAAAAGCCAGAAGCTCGGAAAAATAAAAAATAGTAATATATAAATCTTAAAAAAATATAGCATGACAATAACCCTTATCATATTAGTTATCACGGTTGCCATGTTTATATGGGGCAGGGTGAGGGCCGACATCGTGGCGCTCACAGCCCTGGCAGCCCTCCTGGTTCTCGGAATCCTTACCCCTGCCGAAGCCCTGGCAGGCTTCTCTTCGCCCATCGTCATCATGATGATAGGACTCTTCGTGGTGGGAGGAGCCATCATGCAGACGGGCCTCGCCAAGCTCACGGGCAATAAGCTCATGGCACTCTCGCGAGGCAACGAAACCATCACCTTCCTCCTCGTGATGCTCGTTACATCCTTCATCGGAGCCTTCGTCAGCAATACCGGAACCGTGGCCCTCATGATGCCCATCATCATGAGCATCGCAGCCGGGTCGGGCATGCAGTCGTCACGCTTCCTCATGCCCCTCGCTTTCGCCGGAAGCCTGGGCGGAATGCTCACACTCATCGGTACGCCGCCCAACCTGGTCATCGACGAGGTGCTCACCGAAGCCGGCTATCAGCCGCTCGCCTTCTTCAGCTTCTTCCCCGTGGGCATCATCGTCATCGCTATCGGCATCATCGTGCTCATGCCCCTGAGCAAAATCTTCCTCAGCAAAAGCCATGGAAACAAGAAAAAGAAAAACGCCAAGTCGCTCGACGACCTGGTGGATGAATACCGACTGCTCGACAATCTGCATCGATTCATCGTGCCCAGCAGCCGCACCTCTGCCGCCCGGGATGAGAACGGCAACCGGATGGACATCGTGGGAAAGACCCTGAAGGAACTCAGCATCCAGAAGAAATACGGCGTGAGCATCATCGAGATAAGAAACGAAAAAAAATCGCGACTCGGGCTGGTGAAGGACGTGAACCAGAACATGGCGAAGAGCAGCAGCACCATCCAGGTGCACGACACCTTATATATAATAGGTGACGAGCAGAAGATGCAGCACTTTGCCCAGGACTACGGACTCCGGAAGATGAAGGATGTGAAGATAGATTTCTACGACCTGGGATTGACCGAGATAGTGGTGATGCCAACCTCCAACTTTGTCGGATTGCGCATAGGCGAGGCCAACCTGCGCAAGCGATTCGGCATCAACGTGCTGGGCGTGAAGCGAGGCTCATCATCCTCTTCTTCTTCTGAGGGTGGCAGAGGCGGCAGCGAATACATCACGGATAATCTGATAGCCGCCAAACTGCACGTGGGCGACATGCTGCTGGTGCAGGGTGAATGGACCAATCTGGCGCATCTCACCGCCGACACCACCAACTGGGTGGTCTTGGATCAGCCCGAGAAGACTGCCGACAAGGTTTTGCTGGATTACAAGGCACCCGTGGCAGCAGCCATCATGCTCCTGATGATAGCCATGATGGTGTTCGATTTCATCCCCGTGGCTCCAGTAACGGCAGTAATCATAGCCGGACTGCTCACCGTGTTTGCCGGCTGTTTCCGCAACGTGGAGGCGGCCTACAAGACCATCAACTGGGAGAGCATCGTGCTGATAGCCGCCATGATGCCGATGTCTACGGCATTGGAGAAGACGGGAGCCTCGGCATTGGTATCTCAGGGGCTGGTAGACAGTCTCGGGGCGATGGGTCCTACGGCTCTGCTTGCCGGCATCTACTTCACCACCTCGCTGATGACGATGTTTATCAGCAACACCGCCACCGCCGTATTGATGGCACCGATAGCCCTGGTGGCAGCTCAGCAGGTGGGTGTGAGTCCATACTCCTTCCTCTTTGCCGTGACCCTGGGAGCCAGCATGTGCTTTGCCTCGCCGTTCTCCACCCCGCCTAATGCGCTGGTGATGAAGGCAGGAGGCTACACGTTTATGGATTACGTGAAAGTGGGATTGCCGTTGCAGATCATCATCGGCGTGGTCATGACGTTTGTACTGCCGCTGCTGTTTGAATATTAGGGATAGAATATTAATGATAGGATATTACTGATAGAATAAAAAAAGATGCTGCATGGTGCATGAGGAATGCTTGCCATGTAGCATCTTTTCTTTTTTAGAGAGGATTATCAATCTCAGCTCGAGTTATCAATCTCAGCTCGGGCTATAATACGATGTGCTCGTTATCGCCGTTGCTTCCGCCGCCGTCGCTTCCGCCGGTGTCAGTCTTGCCCTGGTCGGTATTACCCTGGTCGGTATTTCCGCCGCTCGGGTTTCCGGTTCCGCCGCCCTGGGTGCCCGAACCGCCCTGGGTATCACCGCCGCTCGGATTATCTCCGCCGCTTGGAGAATTATCAGGCTCCTCTACGTCGCCCTTGTCGCCGGAAGTAACCTTTTTGATTACATTTCCGTCTTTGTCGTAGCAGGTGATTTGGATAGCGGTGCGCTGCAGTTCGTCCTTGATATCCACGTTAGGAGTGAAGATTACGCGTCGGGCGGTAATGAGCCCGCTAGCCACCTCCGTCACGGTTTCCACGCTCTTGGCTCTCACGCCGAATCTCATGGTTCCCAAACCAGGAATAGCTACGGAGTGGCCTTCGGTGGCCCACGCCTTGATCACCTCGCCAGCCGCGTCCCAGCACGCCTGCATCACGCCGCGGCTCACACCACTACGGAGCGCCGCCTCCTTAATCACCTTGCTCTCAGAGAGCTTACTGTAAAGTTCGGTGCCGAGCACGAAACGATACTTACCTTTCAATTCACCCACCTGGATGAGGGTTTCCTTTGCCTTCAGATTAATTGCCATAAAACCTTGAATTTTAAATTGTTAATACTTTGTAAACTATAAACTATAAACTTTTAACTCTAAACTATCTAATGGTGATAGTAGGCACGAAGTGCGAAGAGTCGGCCCGCGTAGAGATATTGTTCTCCTGCTGCTGCCGCTGGTTCTTCCCAATCACGAGTCCCGCCGTGCACGAGCTGGTGAGGAAGGTGACGATGGCAGAGCATACGGCCACGATGAGATACTTGATGAATGCCTTCATGTTCTCTTTCATGTTCTCTTTCATAAGCAATACGATTTTAAATTGTTAATACTAGCAATCCGGTCTTTCCCCCAGAAGCCATTTTTCATTTTTCCAACTGGAGAAATATTTTTCTCCAACTAGGAAAGTGATTTTCCAGCGCTTTCTGAATCACGATGCAAAGATACGAAAACAGCCACCATCAGTTGTGCGATGGTGGCTGATGCCGTGCGATAGCGGCACATTTTAAGCTAATAACTCCAAACTATCAACTCTAAACTATTAACTTTAAACTCTCAACCCTATCCCGGTTCTCCCAGATAATCAACGATGGCCTTCACCTGCTTGGGCGAAAACGATTTGCTAGTCTTTGTGTATCCCATCATCTGCAGCTCCTCCCATAGCGGGGTGCAGCGGCGAATCCAGACCATCAGATGGTTGACGGCCGTGCGAGGGTAACTCTCGGGAAAGTACATCAAGGCAAGTTCCTTCTTGGTGTACGTACGAATCTTGAAATCTTCTATCATCATAATCCTTCAATTTGCATTAAATATTACTAAACTCTATTTTTTCTCTTTCAGATAATACTCGCTGAAGTCCTTGCACTCCGGTGGCAACTGGTGGTGCACCAGCTGGGGCAGAATCTCCTTGAGCTGCATGAAGAGGCTTTCGCCCGGCGCATCCCTATCGGGAAACATGTGCCACTCTGTGTGGAGCAGTTCTCCCATCTCTGCCAGCCATTTCTTATCTTCCGGCTTCAATAGCGTGGCAGAAGGAATGGCTATCGCCTTGTGCCCGGCAGAGAGCATCGCCCAGCAGTCGCTGCACCCTTCGGTGATGAAGAGCTTCTCGCCCGGCTTCAGCATCTTCACCACGGGAAGATTATAGATGCTGCATCGGGCACCATAAGGGAAGCGGAAGCGGGGAGCCGTCGGCTCCGTCTGATGTGAACCTTCCACCCCGTGTGAAGGAGCATCTGTGTCATCTGTGAAACCTGTGTCATCTGTGAAACCTGTATCATCTGAGTCATTTGTGAAATCTGTGTCATTTGTGAAATCTGTGGGCGATTTGTCAGCAGCAAGCCCCTTCGCCTCCGTAGTCATCTTCTTGTAATCCAGATTTCTGTTTTGAATCCCGATCAGGTTCCCCTCCATGTCGAAGTAGGGAATCTGCAGCCAGTTCACGCCCTTTCTATCCGTCCACGAAGTCAATCTGCACCATCTCGCCACTCTCTCATCAATCCTTCTTTCCTCGAAAAGGAATCTCCTGGCCGCCCCGTTGAGCCAGGGATGCTCAAAGAATCTCGCATACTTCCCGGCATCGAAGGAGGAGGATAGTGATGCCTTCGGAGATGCCTTCGAAGAAGTTTCGGAAGAATTTTCCGAAGAAGTTTCCGAAGATGCTTCCGAAGAGGAAGAGGATAGGGAGATGGGTGAAGAGGAAGAAACCACCTTCGGATGCGAATCTTCCAGATAAACCCCATTCACCTCCGCCAGCCATCGGCAGGCCGAGAGGAAATCCTTCCCCAGGTATTTCATCACCAGGTCGATGGTGCCCACGGAATCCCCCATGCAAACATAGCAACGGCAGCTGTTCCTCCTCGTATTGAACGAGAGGCTGGCATGGTGGTCGTCGTGAAAGGGACAGAGCGCCTTGTGCCGCTTCACCACCATCCCCAGCTGCTCGGCGACCCCCTCAATAGGCAGGTCGCGCAGCTTCTGAATCTCATATTTCTCCATAAAATTTCATTTTCAAAAATTTATATTTCTCCAATTTAATCTCATTTTTCCTTACCCTTAACCTTTGCTGCCGGCGTGCCCGTAAGATACTCCTGCGTCTTGGTGTAAAGTCCCGTCTGGTTGCTGTAGGTGATGAACTTGCGGTTCTTCCATACGTCGATTTGATGCTTGGTGCCCTCCTTGCTCTTTCCAAGGCTCAGGCGAAGTGCTTCCAGCTGCTGCTCGTTGAAAGAATGTTCAAGACTGTCGAGCATGTTCTTAGGACCACTTCTCTGCACCTCTTCTTCGTGGGCATCATATCCCTTGAACATGTCGCCAAACACCTTCACCTTCGACCACAGGTCGTAATAGCAGAACCATACTACGAATTCGCCGATGGAGCGCGTCCACGTCTGGTCGTTCAGAATCCAGAGTATAGCTCCCTTCTTCCATGCCGAGAAGATGCTGCGGTGGGAAAGTTCCCAAAGGGTATCGTCATCGGCAAGATCGGCAAGCCTTGCCATTTCTTCTGCCAGCTGGTCGGCCACTTTGTTGAGTTGTTTCACCACAAAGGTACCCTTGCAGTTGTCCAGGCGAAGCAGATAGGCGTCTAGGTTCTTCAGGAATTCCTCGTCATACGAACCCTGTCGTGGAATCCTGCCGCTACGCTCGCCACGAGCCTTGTAGGCAAAGGGAATGCGTCCGAAGAAACCATTGGTGATGTCTTTCTTGTAGAACAGGCGGGCTGCTTCTGGGGTAGAAGTGAAGGTAAGATTCACACGGAGCACGGGATTGCCCGTTACGCCATCAGCCGTGGCGCGCAAGGCACCCGCTCTCTGGCAGTCGTAGATGTTTCTCACCATCTGGCTCACCTGCTTATGGCCACCGCAGATTCTATCCGCCATCTCCACCTCGGGCAGGTTGATGTATTGGGTTCTCTCGCCCAGTTTCTCGCATGCCATGGCATTCTGAATGAAGGCGGGGTTGGTTACGTCGGCAGGTGGAAACCAGAAACTCACGTCAGGACGCTCGGGCTTTTCCTTGTTGGCGCCCTTGGTCTTCATCTGTCGCTGCCAATCCACCAGTTTCTTGAACTCAGTCTCATCATGCTTGCGAAAAGTGCGCATGATGGCCTCTACAAGATGACCTAATTGTGCCTTTCCGATACCCGAAGGGCCTATCAAATGTCCCATCTGACCGCACATTTCATAGAATTTGTTGTCGGAATACATGAATCTTACGCCCGTGAGATGGGCTGCCAAAGCCGGAATTGCCATCGGAATGAGCACTTCTCGCATGTCTTTTGATGCCTGCGAGATGGCGAATTTCACGAATTCCGTGCCTTTGCTGGGTTTGGGCATCGCCGGAGCGGTGCTGCTGAAAATGTTGTAACTCATTGCTTTCTAGAGAATTAAATTAAAATATTACTTGTCGTTGGCTGGTCAAAAATCTCAGTCTCAGTCTCTCAGTTGTTTTAAATGTGCTATCCATCCCTTTATATTATATATATAACTAATTAATTATCAATGAGTTATAAACGCTTTAAAAGCGGGTAAAGGGTTGGATTGTGACTTTTTTCCTAACTGAGACTGAGATTTGAGAGATTATCTATCCCTGACCACCTATCTCACACAGCTCCTTGGCTGCCAGCAGGCAGAAGTTCTGGAAGGTGAATTTCTCCGTGAACCGAGGTCGGTTGAAGGTTGGATAGAGTGTACCGTCGTTTTTGCGGTTCACGTTGATGTATGTACCTTCATACACGTGCGGATTTCTCTGCACCACCTTATCCGTCTTCTTCTCGGAGTCGTTCTGCACGAATGTGAAGTGGTCTTCGCCGTCGTGCGTGATGGCTCCGTCCAGATACTCGCCTATGCCCAGGCGTCCAGGCTTGCGGGTAAGCAACTTGAGGTCGATTCCCAACTCTGTGTTGGGGTAGAAATTATGATTAGACATAATTATAGTCTTTCCGGCTATGCCCTCCGTTTCGATGAGAGGGGGCCTCCATTCTGCATCAGTCAAAATCGAAACAGGCTTCGGTCTTCGCTTGCCCATGCCTGATGTGGTTTGGTGCTGCAAAGGTCGGTATTTTTTGAGAGATAGACAAGAAAAAAAGTAGATAGTAGATAAATGAAAAAAGTTTATATTTTTAGGATTCTTGATATTAAGATAAGTTAAAAGGTAGATTGATTGATATCAAAGTAGATTTTATAAAATCAAAAAGTAGATAGATTGGCTGCTGATAATCTACTTTTCACAAAAAGTTAATCTAGTATTCATAAAAAGTAGATTGTCACGGCAATAAATCACAAAAAAAAGTGTATCAGCTATGCGAGCTAATACACTTTTTGTATGTTTTGAGCCATTCGACTCCCAATAAAATCTACTTTTTTAAGCACTAAAATCCATCAGTTCTGCATTATTGCTATTTGCAAATAGCACATTGATGCCGGATGAGAAACTTTTTACGATATCAGAACTCTTGTCGTATTCCATACTATGCTTGCTTACTGCGGCATATTTTACGGGTTTGTAGATTCCGTTGTAGTGCTCGATGAAGTATTCTACTGCCTGCTTCACATTATCAGGCAAAGCCCATTGGCTGAAAATATATTCATACATTCCCATCAGCTTATGCTTGAAATCTGCTGGTATCAGTTCGTCGAAGTGGCTTATTACATATCTAATTTTCTTTATGGTTTTCGGGTTGTTGCCCCAAAGCACCTTCTCTTTGATGGTAATATCCTCAGTTTCTGTCACAGCTTCGATAAGGCAGAGATGATCCATAGAAGCGCAGTTCTGCTTATGGAATTCTCCTTGTGCAAATCCTTCCTCCGAAGCATAGTGCTGGTACGCCTGGTAAGCGGGAGTTGTTGCTTTGAGATACTCTATCGTATCTTCAGAGATGAGCATAATCGCATTTTCCATACGTTTGTATGCATTCTGTCTGTATTTATCCAATATGCATTTACTCTTAATAGGATCCTTGCGTATAGCCAGTTCTTCTTGTAGAATTTCTGCACAGATATCCATACATTCCTTTTCTGCCTTGAAGAATTTAATCATCTCGTTATACAGCCCCTGTACTGCTGGCGGAAAGCTTTCCAGTTCAAACAAATCTGGCTGGTATATTTCATCTCCAAGTAATGAAGCATCGATTACCGATTTGGGCGGAATATTATACATTTCGCATTCTGCAACCGAAGGATGCTTTCTCGGGCAGAATTTCTTAAGGATGATTTTCAGAGGAGATAAGTGGCTTCTGATATGTCTTAGAACTTCGCTCACAGAATTGTAGTAGTTGTTGTGGTCTGTGGCAAATTGATTGTTGAAAGTGGGTTCAAACTTTTTCAGTCGTTCCAGTTCTTTTTCCATCTTGTCACGAGCTTGGGCTATAAACGCAGAGAGTTGTTCTATTTCGTCTAGATCCTTATGCTTCATTCCCAGGGCACAGGTAAGGCGATTTGCTCCATCCTTCTCAAAATTAGAGACTATTTCCTTTATCTGATTGAGTCGGTCTAGTGTAGGCTCGATATCAGAATGGTAATATGCCTTGCGACATTTTTCTTTTTGGTCTGTTGTCATATATTAGGAATTCCTTTTATTTTAAATATTTTTTTGTTATACTCTCTCTCCACTTCTATCAGTCCTTTGGCAACGAGCATTTCGAGATAATCTCGTGTTCTAGAAACTTTGAGGCCTGTGGCTTTAGAAATGGATTTCAAATCTGTTTTTCCGCTATTGACGATAAAATTGACAATCTCCTGCTGGTTGTCTCCGATTGGGATTTGTTCATTCGGTATGACGCTTTCCTTGCAGGTTTCATCATGATTCATCGATGCTAACAACTCGAATACCTGATGCATCTGGGTATAGGCAATCTTATCTTCTGGCGTAGCTTCGCTTAGCCGGGAGAGTTCCTTGGCGTAACTTAGAGCCCGCTGAAGGTCGCCGTTTTCCGTGAGATAATTGTAGAGCTTGTTCTTGCGGAAATATCTTACGGTCTTTTCGTAGCCAGGCATGTAGCGCTGAAGCTCAGGAATGAGCTGCTCGTAGCTGTCGTAATGCTTCACGGATAGTTGAGGCAGGAAATGTAGCAGAAACCAGAATTCCGTGCATGGATTGGTCTCCACCCACATAATCTTACGGCTGCTCTTCTTGCGTATCTTGGAGTAAGTTTCCATTTCTTTTGGATTCTGCAACAGGCGATCCATATCAACAAGGCAGATTACATAGTCAGTTTCGCATTTTACATACGATTCTGCCAATTTTGCCATGTGAGGAATATCGGAATGTTGTGGAAAATCGGGTGCTACCTTAAAGGGGTAGCGGCAGGCGATGCGGAGCGAGTCAAAGTAGAACCACTCCGTCTCGCCCTCACCTATGATAGCTATACTTTTCTTTACTGCCATATTCTAATCCTCCTTATCTAGATAAATACTTCCAAGGAATGGTAAATCCACCAGCTTGCCTTGCTTGTAGGCATTATATGGATTCATCGTCTTGTGCAGGCCCAGCGAACTGAGACGCTTCAGCTGGGTGGCGCCTTCACGGCTCTTGTCTGTAAACCATACCACATCCCGGCGGATGTAGTCTTCGTTCAGCAGATTGATGTCGTGGGTAGTCATGAGCAGCTGGCTAGAACCCTCGCTGTTGGCAAGAAACAACTTGATGAAGTAGGAGAGAAGCTCATAATGGATGCTCGTTTCCACCTCGTCGATAGGGATGAAGTTGTTGTGGTGGAGCACATAGTAAAGCACCACCGACATGCCCAGAAATCTGTGGGTACCTGCCGATTCCAGACGCTCGTGTAAAGTATATTCGCCGCCGTCGCCCGTATGCTGGAAGAGAATTTCATCATGCTTAAGCGTGCCACGGCGAAGCATTTCTACCTTAGCTTCCTCTGGGATGGGAGCACTCTTGATGGTTTTTTCCATTTCCGGAGTGATACTCTCTTCGCGCTCATCTAGCGAAAGGTCGGTGATATTGAAGTCGCTCGCTTTCAGCATCTGTAACAGGAAGTGCTTCTTCTTGTCCTCCTTGTCATGGCGCAATTCGTCTTTCACGTTAAATGTCAGGGAGTCGCGCGGGCTCAGCGTATCTCGCATTCCCGAATAGAAAAATTCTGCCACGATATTCAGCCGTGATGTGGTTGCATTCGATTGTCCGAAGGCTGCCATAACCGTGCAGTTGTTGGTAGTATTGCCGGCGATGGCTCGCTGGGTGGCTTTGTTGATGCCCGATTTGCTGCCAAAGGTAACTTCCGAGTGGTCTGTTTCCTGCTGGTAGCTGCGGCTGTATAGCTTGGTAGGGCGTGAGCTTGTATAAACCATCAGCATCTCCTCGTAGATTCGCTTTTCGTCGAATTCTAGGCTTAGGACGTATTTTTCCCGGTTGAGCCAGAAGGTCATCTGCATAGAGGAGTGTTCCTTGCGGCTGTGATTATCCAGAAGAAAAGGAACGTACCCCATTCCCATATTCTTGTTTTCCGGCTTGTCGAGCATGGTGCGACGGAAGAATGCGAGGGCATCGAGCAGGGTGGTTTTGCCGCTGGCGTTGCTACCATACACGATACCAATCTTGAGGAGCTCAACACCTTCTGCCACTTCGTATAGGTATTGGCTTCTCATCTTGTCATCATTAGTAGGAAGGAAGCTTAGTGTTTGCCTTTCCCTGATGCTGAAGAAGTTTTGTATTTGAAATTCCTGTATCATAGCTATTCTTTTTTTATTTTGGTGCAAATATACGATAAAAAAGCAGAAGCGCAAAATTAAAATTCGGTTTTCGTGAAAAATTCACGTTATTTAATATTAAAAGCTGTATTTTCCGTATTTTTTCCTATTTTAAAGAGGTTTTTCATACAATAGTATTGGTATGTTCGCTCCTTGAAGAAGGATGGGGGATAGTATTATCCTTTATCCCCCATCACTCTTCCAAGGACAGTGTTTCTATAGGTGTTGAAGATGTTAGGCTTCAGCATCATGTAGTTTGGCAAGCTCTCTAGATATTCCAGCTCAAACACAAGGCGTGGGTCTTTGTCGTCTGACTCGGGATGAATCTCTGCCTTGCTGCCTATGCGGGCTATGCGGATGAGATACAAATCCTTGACACCCTTGCCTTTGATGTAAGGCATGAAATAGTAGAGCTTATTCAGCGCCACGGTTGATGGAAAAGACTTGGTCTTACCGGTATAGTAAATCTTTGTCTGACCACCATCCAGGAAATAATCAGTATTATCTTCCTTGACAAAGCCTACTAACAGACTCTTGTTCATGTCCAAGGTGTAGCTCTTCTTTGGCTTATTTATTTTCAACTCAGACTTCGAATCAGAGAATAAGTCAAGATTCAGCTTGGGCTGAGGGTCACGCTTAACATCTATCGGATGTGTGGAAACTGGCTCCTTCTCATAGATGAAACGGTAAAGACTCTTGCCAATCTGCTGTACGATTCCGCACACCAAAGCATTTCCCATCAGGAAGGCTCTGCGGCCATCCGTAACATCTGGGTGCAAGGTGTGGTTGTCAGGGAACATGTTCAGACGTTCCAGCTCAATAGGTATCAGGCGACGATAGCGGCCAGATGGTGTCTTGATAACATGCTTGAAGCGTGATGCTGCAGCACCTCCCTCGCCGGTGATAATGGTGCGTGATGGCTTATCCAGGGAATCCGGAAAGGCCATTCCACCCTCTGAGAAATGGTATTTGAAACCCTCTTTGGTGGTACGTTCAATTTTCTTTGCACCCTTTTCATATTCCCATCTGGCTACTTCCTCTTCTGGGATGAAGAACTCCTCAGGAACCAGCGACTCGTCAACAATGTTGCCACCAAGTGTCATCTTCGGGCCCTCGTAAACTGCTTCTGCATCAACCGAATATACGCTGCGGCTGCGCATGATGCCGGCATTTCCAAATGGACTCTCCTTGCCGTCTTTGTTGAAATTATCAGAAACCTCCTTAATAGTTCCTTCTATCTCGAATTCAGAGATGGTTTTGTCTTTTGGCTTAAAAGGAAAAGCCTTTGCCAGCACTCCTTCATAAAGCACCCAATCTTTCAACTCTTGTACCTGTTTTGAAACATGAGATTCCTCACGATAACCAACAATGTAGGTACGGCGGCGACGCTGAGGCATTCCGTATTCTGCAGCGTTGATTACTCGCCATTCCACAGTATAGCCTAAATCAGCTAATGAAGCAAGGATGATGGCAAAGTCACGGCCACGTTGCTTGGCCGGCGAGCCGAGCAAGCGGTCAACGTTTTCAAAGAAGATGTAATTTGGGCGATTATCTCCCTTTTCGTTGAGTATGCGATAAATCTGCCACCAAAGCACACCCTTCTTTCCCTCAATTCCGCCAGAGCGGCTGAGAGTTGATGCTACTGAATAATCCTGACATGGGAAACCTCCAACCAGCAGGTCGTGATCAGGAATATCATTTGTAGGGACCAAATTGATATCCTTGTTACAATGACCTTTGTCTCCAAATCTTGCTCTGTAAACGAGTGATGCATCCTGATGCTTTGTTGATGGTTCCCACTGGTCGTTCCAAATGGTTTCATAAGCATCAGATGCTCCTTCTAGGCCAATGCGGAAGCCTCCTACACCGGCGAAAAGCTCTACTACCTTTATTGTATTTTTAGACATATTTATATGTATGGAATTTCTTGTAATTTTTTAGCAATATATGAACCCTTGAGCCAGAAAAACTGCGGAAGCATTCTGATGCCGTTCACGCTTTCTGTTCTTGTTTTCTCTGTCGAGACATCTGCACCTCCTCGGAAGAATACTTTGTATTCGGAGCTCTTTGGAAAGTTTGGCGCTCCCATATAGGAACCGCTATTGTTCATACGTTTATTACCCTTTTTGTCATAAACGTATTCCCATTCCAACTCATTCCTATGAATCAGATTTCTGGAATCCTCCCAGGTACGCCGAACTTCATTCTCGATGAATTCTTCATCAAATGCAAAGCGTTTAAAACCTTCAAAAACGGTTTTGCTAGGGTCGTTACTATCATGCTCACAGAAGATAGGGCAGAGGAAGCTGTGCTCGCAGAAGTAATCGTACACATCTGAATCTTCAAAGTCTGCATCTCTATCTGCCCATTCCTCAAAGTCGATGTGCTTGAGCTTCATGTCCTCTGTTCTTCCACCTTGGGGTGTAATCGTGATGGTCTTTGCTATGATACCGGCTTTTTGGAAGTCAGAAATCTGATTTAACCTATTGCAATCGGTTCCGAACATGCGGATAACGCATTTAGCTGAAATATCCTTGACTTTAGCATCAATTCCAAGCATTTCTCTTAGCTCAGGCAGAGTCTTACCCTTATACATTAATGTAAGTGCATGACAGCGAGCATCTAACTGGGCGAAACTGGAAAACGATTCTTTCAATACTATTTCGTTCTTTGCCCTGCTTTTATCAAAATGTCCCCGCACGATGTAATCAACAAAAGTCTGTTTCAATCTGTATCGGGGTTTCTGGTAAGAGCCTGTTGCTTTGCGCTTGAATCCTGGTACTAATTCTATCAGTAAGAGGTTGGGACGAAGAAGGTGAGTAAAACCAACCAACTGTTCATTACGCTTTTCTTCATCAAGATAATCATGATAAACCTGTTGCAGGTGATTGCTGACAATCTCCCAGTCGTTTCGTAATTTATCTTTTTCTTCTTGCGAGAAAGAATTGTAGCAGTAGTCGACAATAGGGAACTTGGCATAGCCGGAAGCAGGCACAACTTCGTATGATTTATATTCATAGAATATAATTAAAAGCCGTTCTGATTTTTCCCAAAAATGAGAGGTGTTGAAGTCTGTCTGTATCGGAGGCTCAAAGGTAACATGTGTAATACTGATACCTTCCTTTGCACCTAGGTAAACATTATAAGCTTCTCCTTTTTTTCCGCTTACATTCTTCAGGTCTCTCTTGGGTACACGAACTCCGGTGGTCTTAACTTCCGTAAGAACACCATCAATCTCAATATCACATTCCTGTTTGCTGTCTTTCTTATAACCGAAAACAGATTGTTCTATTACGTCTCCAGCGATACCTGTAATCTTTTTACTTTCTAAGGTACGAGCAAACTGGTGGGATTTGTCAACCTCACCTAGAGTCTTGCCCTTTGCTCCTTCAAGAAGGGTATAGACTTGTTCTTTCGTAAATTTTCTATCTTCAGTTACTGCCATCAGCTAAGTTTTTTAATTTACCTTTCATGCGTTCCTTACGCATGTTGACCGAAGTCAATCTGCAAAGATACTAAAACTTTTCAGAAAACTTGGAGTCTGATCACGATCTTTAACTCTAATCTTTAGAAAAATCCTGATTTTTTGGCAGGCGTATTTATCTCATTAATTAAATTAAGGTCTGCATCTGCTTGCGCACCGCCTCATTAGTAATCACAAATCGGGTGTAGCTCTGGTAGGTTCCGTCTATCGTAACCATACCTAAATTGAAGAGTAAACTGAGAATACCATCGGGGGTGTTGATACTGGTGGCTGGGAAAATATCCAATAGATACCCTAAGGCGAATCCCTTGGTCATTATATCTTCTATGATGCTGGAATCGTGGGCAAACTCCTTGGCGTAGCGGATGAGCTGGCGAACAATCTCATGGTCTGTACTTGAGATTACTTCGTCTGTACTTGGGATTACTTCACATGGTTTCTTTGGAATCTCGTAATTGCTTTGAATGTAATTTTCCACAAAGTTGAGTACCATTGTGGGGTTATAGATGGTAGCCATTCCGCATTCTGAATTATCAAAACAATAATTGCCATACCATGGCTTCATCACTTCTATCAGCTCGTCCACGCTATGGCGGAATGGCAGCACGCTGGCGTAATAAGACAGCATTTCACGCACTTCCTCCTCGGTGAATCCCACCATCTCGTTGAACTCCGGAGCCAGGGAATAGTTGGTACTGATGTTGAAACCATTGGCTAAATCGTACATGGTTACAGGGGTTACTCCTGTAATGAAAACTCTTGCTATAGAACTTGCTGCGGCACCCTTGATATTATTGAAAAAATGGCGCAAGTGTTCTTCGCCAAGAGTCTGCTCTTGGTGTTGTCCTTCATGTTCCTTGTGGGCAAGAATCTGATTAGTTAAATGGTCGTACTCGTCGATGAGGAGATAAATCTTCAAGCCTGTTTCAGCACATTTGTCGCATAGAAATCCCAATTGGGCAACGGCGTCTTCCTTCTGGTTCATCTCTTGCTTTATGCCTGGTGGCAAAAGGTTGGCGTATCTGTTGCAGAAGGAATTGAACTTGTTGTAGCAGTGGGCATCAAGTCCCTTCTTGTAATTATCCAATCCTGATGAAATCATGGCAAAGTTTAGATGCAGGATGAGGTAGCTGTTGCGTTCGGGGGTAGGATTTTCTCCGATGTAAAGTTTGCCGAAGAGGCTCTCGAACTTATCCTTCTTGTTGATGTCGTAATAGTTTTCGAGCATGGAGAGGGTAAGGCTCTTGCCAAATCGGCGAGGGCGAATGAAGAAGAAATACATGTTAGATTCTTCTATTTTCTCAATGAATGGGGTCTTGTCAACATAGTAACAATCTCTTTCCATTACATCTTCAAAGTTCTGCATTCCGTAAGGGATGCGTTTGCGATAGATTCGCTTTTGTCTTTCTATTCTTTCTATTTTTGCCATAATCGAAACCATTTTTTGTTTGATGCCGCAAAGTTAAGATTATTATTTGGAATACGCAAAGATTTTGGGGCTTTTTCTTGGTGGTTTATCAAAAAAATGAGTAGTTTTGCGGACGGGTATCAAATAGATGACGAAATATGAATCATAACGAGAAATAACGAGATAATGAATAAGATTACGGATAAGACAACGAATAAGACAATGGATAAGACAACGAATAAGATTGCGAATCAAATTACGATGCTGGGTACGGGAAACGCTACGATTTCACAGATTAACACAGATTTTTTGTTTGGATATTTGGGGGAATCCTTCTCCCGATTATGGCAAGAATGAATCTGTGTAAATCTGTGGAATCTGTGGGACTTTTGAATTAATGAATTAATGGGGTTATTCACCAGAATCCGGTAGGAGAATCTTGGTTATTTCCCGCTCTCCGAAATCTATCATGGCGTTGAAGAGGCTCACTTTTTCCGCCTTTCTGAGGTCTTCTAGTGTGAGCTCGGCTTCCTCGATGATGCCGGCTTCCAGAAGCTGGGCTCGCTTGGTTCCCAGGAGCAGGGGATGCTTGGGGGTGAGCCAGTTGTTGCCATCAAAGAGGGCGAGATTGGTGAAGGAGGTGTCTGTGATCAAGCCGTTTTTTACGATGATGATTTCATCGCAATCGCCCTTCTGCGCCACCAGGGCGTTGAGCGCACTTCGGTCGGTGCTCTTGTAGGTGTAGTCGATATTGTTATCCTCTACCACCTTGAGGGAATGAATCTCCTTCATCTTGTAGGGGGCGTATTCGATGGCTTCCACGCCCTGGGCACCATAAACCACTCGTGCCTTGTAAAGGTTCATTTCCTCATTTGGGGAAATGAGGGATGAGAGTTTTATTTCTTCAGATGCGAGGGATGGAAAGGATGGAAAGAACCTGCGGATGGTTCTCTCCATTCTTGCCTGATGATAGGGCAGGGCCAGGGCCTTGCCGTTCTTGATTTTTATTGTTTCTACAAATTGCTGTTTCATATTTTTTTTAAATCGTGTAATTTTTTTGGGGGAATGAAAGGCGAGTTTAAAACGGAAGATAGATTTTCTGAATCACTTCCTCGTATTCCTTCCGGCAATCGCTCTTCGAGGTGATGCCGCCGCCTGCCTTGAAATACAATTTTCGGTTTGCCTTCGGCTCCTTTCCTTCGCTTGCCTTTCCTTCCTTTGCCTTGAAATTCTTTTCTCCATCTGTTTCAAAATCAACTGGCGAAGTTTCTTCCTCGATGAATCGAATCATGACGGCGGAATTGAGTTCGCCCTGGTCGTAGATTCCCATGATGCCCGTGTAGAAGCCGCGGTCGTAGCCTTCTGCCTCTTGGATAATCTGCATGGTTTTATCTTTCGGGGCACCCGTGATGGAACCGGCAGGGAGCTGGGCATCGAGGATTTCGCCCAGATGATGCGGGTAATCTTCGGGCAGGCGACCGCTGATTTCTGAACTGGTTTGCAGGATGTTGCCCTTGTTGGTATGCAGTACGTCGATGTAACGGTATTTATCTACCCTTACATCTTCTGCCACCCGGCTCAGGTCGTTCCTTATCAGATCTACGATGGTGGCGTGTTCTGCCGCCTCTTTCCGGTCTTCCATCAGCAGTTTTTCGGCATTGGGGAGTGATGCATCCAGGGTTCCCTTCATGGGATAGGAGTAGATTCTTCCGCCCTTGATTCTGACGAAGGTTTCGGGCGAAAAGCAGACGAAGGGGGTGAGATTTCTCTTTCTTCTGAGCAGCAGTTTATACTTCCCTTTTGCGCGATGAAAAATATCCTCTAAAGAGAGATTGCAGCTCACGGGAACTTTGCAGGTGAGATTCGTAAGATAGCTGTTGCCCGCCATAATGTTGCTCTTCACAATGTTGAAGCTTCGCTCGTAATCTTCGTAAAGTGGGGGTTCTATCTGCCAGGTGGTCTCCGAAATCTCTTCCTTCAAAGTCTCTTCCTTCCAAATCTCTTCCTCCGAAGTCTCTTCCTTCCAAGTCTCTTTCCTGGCATGAGAAAGGTTTCCTCTTCCTTCAAAATCGAAGAGGCATTCTTCGGGATTTATATCGGATAGCAAGCGGATGAAGGCCTTGTCTCCCTGATAGTTAATAACAAAGAGAAAAGGCTCATCCTGGCTTGCCAGCTGATTGATTTTATCTATGATTTCCTGTTTCATGCCTGCAAAGATACAGCTTTTATTTGGATGGACAAAAGATTAGTGACAAAAGATTGGTGATAAAAAATCCCGAAACATGGAAAATGCTTCGGGATTCGGTTGATATGCGTTTGTGTTCTTTATTTTAATACGCTTTAATACGCTTCTCCCTGCTCTATTTCTTCCTGCGTGATGCGCTTGCGGTCGATGGCGCGCCAGGCGAAGACGATGTAGGCGAGGACGAACGGGATGAGGAGGGAAACTATCGCCATGGTGCGGAGCGTGAACTCG
>JAIJUV010000416.1 GCA_022732315.1 Prevotella sp. | reverse complement strand
CCATTTTCATCTCTTGGGACAGTCGTGGGGTGGCATGCTCGCCATCATCTATCTGATAGAGAAGCAAGCAAAGGGCGTGAAGTCAGCCATCCTCAGCAGTACCCTTTCGAGCAGCAAATTGTGGGCGAGTGAGCAGCATCGCATGATCAAGTTTATGGCAGAGGAAGACCAGCGAGCCATTGCTGAGGCAGAGGCAAAGGATGATTTTTCGAGCGAGGCATACGCCAAGGCAAACGAACACTTTATGCTCTTGCATTGTGCTGGCGAGGTAACGGAGGATAGTCCAGAATGCCTTCGTAGAAAAAAGCGTGCTGGTGCCGAGGCTTATCTCTATGGTTGGGGACCGAATGAATATACCCCGACAGGTACGCTCCGAGATTATGACTACACCGACCGCTTGGGCGAGATACAAGTGCCATGCCTAGTGATGAGTGGCACCAACGACCTCTGTACTCCATTGGTAGCAAAGACGCTCTACGATGGTATCCAAGATTCCAAGTGGCATCTCTTCGTAGGAGCCCGACACATGCCATTTGCCGAGCAAAATGATGAGTATTGCGAGGTATTGGAAGAATGGTTAGGGGAGAAAGATTAGGCTTCTTCAAACTTTAGAAAAATGGAATTTCATCCAATCGATTGGACAAAATAAAGTAAAACCGTCCAATCGATTGGATGAAATGTATAGAATCAATAATCAATATTAGTAACTTAAAGAGAGCTTTTCTCTTTTTCTGGTGCAAAGGTAGTAAGTTATTTCCAAACTTGCAAGAAGGCATGATTAGGTTACTCAGTTTCCCTGAGGTTACTATTGCTGATAATGAATGGCTTGTGAAATGCAGATTTAACGATAATTAATGTGAACAAGCTATGTTAATAGAGAAACGATTGCTTCTTGAGAGTTAAGTTGGGCTCTATTCCATTGATGCCAAGTCCTAGAATGTTGGTTACTTCCCTGCATCCACAATCACAATTCTTAGCCGATGAACATCTCATCAGATGGTCCCTCTATGCCCTTCGGTTGGTCTGCTTGTGCCCGTTACACGGGCATCCGTAGCCCACCAAGTGGGCATCGATAGCCCCTGTGCTGGGCAACCACAGCCCATAACGCGGGGCAACGAGTGCCCAAATATCGGACTCATTTTTGGGCAATATTCTTTTGATTCTTTGCGATATTTAAAATGCATTTTTGCGATGCTTAAAATGACTTTTTCTGATGTTTAAACAGGTTTAAACTGGCTTTTCTTAACGTTCAAACTGGCTTTTCGCATGCTTTGTATTATCTTTAATGATACTTCTATGATTTTTAATGATACTTCTATGATACTTCTTTCTACTTTTTGCAAGAAATCTCATTAGTTATAAATATCTTTATATCAACAATATAACGTGATATTTGCAGCTAAAAATGAGACTATGAGACTTTTTTTCTAAAAAAAATATACGTGTGCGAAAAAGAGGATTATTTCTTTTTTGCATCATCATAGGGTTATGGCAACATCATCCCGTTATGGATGTTTGGCATGCTCTATTGATAGATAATCCTTGATTACAGAAAAGATGACCCCGCATTTTGCAAGGCCATCTTTTTCTTTATTTACTCAGTTCCTTGATGATTTTCTCCAGATTGTCAAGCTGGCGGGCATCCACTTTCACATCTACCAGATTTCCTTCCTTGTCAAAGAGGCGATAGGATGGGAAGGAGCGAATGTTGAGATAGTTCTCGATAGCACTCTGCTGAGCCGCTGGCAAATTGTAGTGGGCGATATTGTCGCCAACCAGATTATTCAGTTTGATGAGATTTTTCCATGACTCTTCAGGACTGTTGCTTGCCATGTAAAGATATACCACATCGTATGGCGCCAGGCGTTCGAACTCTTCCTT
>JAIJUV010000079.1 GCA_022732315.1 Prevotella sp. | reverse complement strand
CCCTTCTCCTCGAAGCGCTTGATGAGCTTTTCGATAGGCTGAGCCTTCTGGCAGCTGTTGCAGAAGAATGAGTTGAACATCTTCTGGAAAGCCCACTGAGTCCAATGGTAATACTTAGGGTCGCAGGTACGAACCTCACGGTCCCAATCGAAGCAGAAGCCAATCTTGTCGAGCTGCTCGCGGTAGCGGTTGATGTTAGCCACGGTAGTAACCTCTGGGTGCTGACCTGTCTGGATAGCATACTGCTCAGCAGGCAAACCGTAAGCATCGTAACCCATAGGGTCCAGTACGTTGAATCCGTTCAAACGTTTGTAGCGTGCATAGATATCGCTCGCGATATAACCAAGTGGGTGACCTACGTGCAAACCAGCTCCTGATGGATAAGGGAACATGTTGAGCACATAGAATTTCTTCTTGTTTTCATCCTCGACAACCTTATAGGTCTTGTTCTCGACCCATTTCTGGTGCCATTTCTTCTCGATTTCTCTGAAGTTGTATTCCATTGTTTTTATATTATTATTTTATTTCTTTTTCTTCTTGATAGAGGGTTTGCATCCTTGTCGTTTTAGAAATATTTTCTTTATTTTAATAAGGTGTAATCCCATTCATGCTGCAAAATTACATTTATTTTAGCACATAACAAAATAAAATGCAAGTTTTTTATTTCTTTAAACAAACAATTCATCCATGTCACCTTATAGAGAGCAGTATTGACTTGCCAATTATCCTTTATATTCTGTATCTGTAATATTCGGATAATGATATAGGTATTGAAATAAAATGCTCTAAATAGGCTAAGCCGCTATTTCTCCAGATAAACACATGTGTTGCTACGGGTACATGATGCCATGGGGCATACGATGTGGTAAGGAATGAATTTACTCATATTTCTTTTTTGAATAAGGTGACGTTTCTTTTTGAATAAAAGGATGCATCATTTGTAGTGAGGTGACGCTTCATTTATTGCCTAGTTACGGCACAATATTGCCCTCTACTAGGGCAACTTTTTGCCATCGCCAGGCACAAAACGACGCATGGTGCGACAAAATTATAAACAACCGTTTTCCACATCGTGGATAACCAATTGTCGATTTCTATTGCACACTACACTCCGTGATACTTAAATTGTTGATTATTAATCAGTTTAGTTGTGTGTAGTGTGGGCGTTGACACTACACTCACACTGCACCACACTACACGCTTTGCTGCGACAAGACCCTTTTTATAAAGGTTTTCCACATACTTTTCAGCATGTTTTCGCCATTTTTGAACAGAGATAATAGGCAGGTCCCATGTTGGCAAACTCATCAACATTTACAAAAAGGTTGTGGGTGAGTACCATCTCGGTATCAAACTTGTTGTTGAAGTTGATGTGGACGAGGAGATGTTTCTGGAGAAGAAACAACTCTATGGCATGACGAAGTGGTCGCCTAAACTCTGCCAGAACTTCTCTTCGCTTTGCCGCAAGATGATGAAAAGCATCTGGGGCTACTCTTTTCTGGGATAGTATCATATCAAAAAGCCCCACACGCTGAGAAAAGAGCGTGTGGGGCTAGTTTTTTCTTATCCGGCTTTGTTTTTTATCCGGTTTTTGTTTCTTCCGGTTTTATTGCTTATCCGAGTCGATGAGGGCGAGCAGATGCTCTACCGCCACCTCCTGCGGAATGTTCTTTTCTACGCAAACTTGCTTGCGATAGAGACTTACTCGGTTAGGACCGGCGCCTACGTAGCCGTAATCGGCATCCGCCATTTCGCCTGGACCATTCACGATGCAGCCCATGATACCAATCTTCAAGCCCTTCAAGTGCTTGGTTGCCTCTTTAATCTTGGCGATGGTTTCACGAAGATCGTAGAGGGTTCTGCCGCAACCAGGACAACTGATATACTCGGTCTTGCTGGTGCGCAGACGGGCTGCCTGGAGTATGCCGAAAGCGGTTTCATCTACTGTCTGGGCAGGGATGTCGCCATTGTTCATCAGCCAGATACCATCGGTTAAACCATCAATCATCAGGGCACCCATATCGGCTGCAGCCTCCAGCTGGAAGTCGCTCTTCTCCTCCTTGCTGTGCTGGTACATCTCGGCGAAAACCACAGGGTTCTTCAACCCGGCATTCATCATCTCGTGAACCAATGCACGCTGGTCGCCCAGACGGTTCTGATGATTGCTTACGCAGATAACCACCACCTCAGGATGAGCCTTCAGGCAGGCGATGTATTCCTCGGCTGGAGTACCAAACTGCAGGGTGAGGAACTTGACGTCTGCCTTGATGCTGGCGATGAGCGGCATTGCCATGGCAGGGAAGATAGGGTAGAGTTTGGCACCAGTAGTCTCAGGCTTGCTGTTCAGCGTCTCGTAAACATTGTAATCTACAATGTAACTCTGACCAGGCACAAACTGCTTAGGCATCTTGCCGCCTATATAGATATAATCAGGCGTAGCATCCTTGTTCTCACAAACGGTGCTCTCGCCGTTGATTCGGTTGCTGATAACCACCGGAACGTTGTTGCCGCCGATATTGCCTACAGCCACGGTTTCGCGGCGAGTAGGGCGCAGCCAGTCGAAGCTAGGACAAGCTGCGGCAGGAATCAGAAGATGTCCCTTCTTCTTGCCGATGTAATCCACCAGATGGCGAGCCACCGGAATCTCTGCAGCAGGCTCCTCGCTGAGGCTTACACGAACGGTATCGCCGATACCGTCAGCCAGCAGGGCACCGATACCCACGGCACTCTTGATTCTGCCATCCTCGCCTTCGCCAGCTTCGGTTACGCCGAGGTGGAGTGGGTAATTCATGCCTTCCTTCTCCATTTCTTCTACCAGGAGGCGCATAGAGCGGACCATCACTACGGTATTGGATGACTTGATGCTGATAACCACATCGTGGAAATTCTCCTTCTTGCAGATGCGCAGGAATTCGAGGCAGCTCTCTACGATGCCCTCTGGCGTATCGCCATAGCGGTTGCGGATGCGGTCGGAGAGGGAACCGTGGTTCACGCCGATGCGGATGGCAGTATGGTTCTCCTTGCAGATGTTGAGGAAAGGCACGAAGCGTTCCTCAATCTTCTTGAGTTCGTGAGCATACTCTTCATCAGTGTATTCCTGCTTGATGAACTTGCGGGCAGGATCCACGTAGTTGCCTGGATTTACGCGTACTTTCTCACAATAGAGAGCAGCCACATCGGCAACGTTAGGATTGAAGTGAACATCGGCTACGAGCGGAGTCTGATAGCCGTCGGCACGGATGCCGGCATTGATGTTTTTCATGTTCTCTGCCTCGCGGGAACCCTGAGTGGTGAAGCGCACCAGCTCGCCACCAGCCTTGATGATTTCCTCTGCTTGGCGAACGCAAGCCTCGGTATCATTGGTGTTGGTGGTGGTCATCGACTGGATGCGGATAGGATTATCGCCACCCAGATCGATGGCTCCGATATGTGCCACAGAAGAGGCACGGCGGGTATAATTGAATAAATCTACCATAATGTATCAAGATAAAATATGCCCCAAAGAATGGGGCATATCACACATATTAGATTAATTACACTTGAAGTCGTATTTTACTTCAGCCAAATCCTTGTTGGCCTTCTCTATCTTGGCACCGAGACCAGCCTTCCAAGCCTCTACCTTCTGAGCCACTTCCTCATTGGCAAGGGCAATCATCTCGGCAGCGAGGATGGCAGCGTTCTGAGCTGCATTCACACCAACAGTAGCCACAGGAATGCCAGGAGGCATCTGGATGATGCTGAGCATAGCATCAAGACCGTCGAGCATACCCTTGATAGGTACACCGATAACTGGCAGTGGGGTAGATGCTGCGATAACACCAGGAAGGGCGGCAGCCATACCGGCAGCGGCGATGATTACCTTTACGCCACGCTCCTTAGCTCCCTTGGCGAATGATTCTACTGCATCTGGAGTGCGATGAGCAGAGAGGGCATTCACCTCGAAAGGAATCTGGTTGTCGTTCAACCACTTACATGCTTTTTCCATAACAGGCAGATCGCTTGTACTGCCCATGATAATGCTTACTAATGGTTTCATTTCTTCTTATATTATAATTATAATTTTTTTTATATGATGCCTTATATTACCTTCAGGTTGCTATATTACCAGGATGGCGCAGGATACGCCTATAAGGAATCCCGTGACCACCTGGGATAGCGAATGCTGTCGCAAGATCATGCGAGAGGTTCCCACGGCGCCTGCCAATAGCAATACCAGGCAGAGCCACCACAGGGGATTGAAAGAGAAGGCGATGGCGTAGGAAACCAGCGAACCTGCCACACCGCCGATGGCTGCCGTGTGGGTGCTGATTTTCCACCATACGTTGATGAAGGCACAGGCCATCTGGATGGCGAGTGCTACCACTACGATGATGCTGATGACACGCGGCGTGTTGCGATACTCCATCCAGAAGAAGCAGATGAAATAGCACAGGATGGAGATGATGTAGGGCACGATGCGGCGCTCCTTCTTGCCCAACTCGTGGGAGGTCCAGCCCTGACAGAGTCTGTAGAGGTGGATAAGCAGCGAGGGTGCCACCACGGTAAGCAAATAAACCATGGCAAGCATCACCAACTTGTATGTCATCGGCAGCAACGACATATAGCTGAAGATGAACAGGGCTATGAGTCCCACTATCGGCAGATAGAAGGGGGTGAAGACCATGCTCATGATTCGCGCAGTCAATATGATATTCTTCTCTTTCATAAATCTAACGTAATCTGTATTCTTTCTCTCTTTCTCAGAAGAGTTCTTTCTTACGGGAATCTCTTTCTGGAGTTTATTTTCTTAATCGTGCAACTGGGATATTGAATTGTTCGCGATATTTTGCCACGGTGCGGCGGGCGATAGGGAATCCCTTCTCCTTCAGTGCCTTGGCCAATGCTTCGTCGCTCAGCGGCTTCTTCTTGTCTTCCTGATTAATGAGCTCTTGCAGGGCTATCTTGATTTTGCGGGTTGACATCTCCTCGCCGTCCTCGGTGGTGTAGCCATCCGTGAAGAAGAACTTCAGCGGGAACATGCCCCACTTGGTTTGCGCATACTTCACGTTGCTCACTCTTGAGATGGTACTGATATCCAAGCCCGTTCTGTCTGCCACATCCTTGAGAATCATCGGCTTCAGGTCGGCTTCGTCTCCATCCAGGAAGAACTGTCGCTGTATGTCGATGATGGCTTTCATCGTGACGATGAGTGTGTGGCGGCGCTGCTTGATGGCTTCTATGAATCCCTGCGCCTTATCCACCTTTTCCTTGGCATAGAGCAGGGCTTCCTTGTCAGAGCGGCTCATCTTGTCCTTATGTTTCCTGTAGGTGTCGATCATGTCGGTGAACGATGGCGACACGGTTAGCTCAGGGATGTTGCCTCGGTTGAGGCTGAAGGTGATGGAGCCGTCGTCGTTGGTATCTACGATGAAATCCGGGGTAATCTGCTGCATGTTTCTGCCCTCGGTTTCGCCCATCGATGCGCCTGGCTTCGGGTTCAGCTTCTTGATTTCCTCTTGCAGGGTGGCAAGCTGGGTGTCGTTGAGTTCCAAGCCAGTCTTGATCTTGTCCCAATGCTTCTTGGTGAACTCCTCGAAGTAGTCGCTGAACACTTCTTCCATCGTTTTGCGGAGCACGCCTCGTGGCAGGCGCTTTGCCTGTAGCAGAAGGCATTCCTGAAGACTTCTGCCGCCTACGCCCGCAGGGTCGAAGGTCTGGAGAATGTGGAGCACATGTTCCAGTTCCTTCTCTGATACGTCCATGTTGTGATAGATGGCAAGCTCATCGCAGATGCCGTCCAGGTCTTTGCGCAGCAGGCCGTCGTCATCGAGCGAACCGATGAGGTATTCCATGATTTCCTTCTCCTTGTCGGTAAGGTTCTGCATGTCCATCTGCTCCTTCAGCTTGTCGTAGAAGGAGGTGGTGTCGCCGTAGACCATTTCCTCATAGTCGGCGTTGTCCTGGTTGTTGTATCTATCCGTGTTATAATCAGGCATCTGGTCATCCTGTCCGATGCTTTCCAGCGCCTGGTCGAGTTCATCTTTTCTCTCTTCTTTCTCCGACTGTGCCTCGTAGGCATCATCGTCGTTCATTTCGTTGTCGTCATTACTGTTTTCTGCATCATGCTCCAGAGGCGAGTCTCCGTCGTAGCTTTCGTTGAGCATATCGTCAGGGTTCTCACTTTCCAGGGCAGGATTGTCGTCCAGTTCGGCATTGATGCTATCCTCCAGTTCGGTGAGGGGCATCTCCAAGAGCTTCACCTGCAGCATTTGCTGGGCGGAGAGTCTTTGCAGCTGTTGCAGCTTCTGTGCCTGTGTCTGAATGAGTTTTTGAGCCATATCTATTTATTTAAAGTATTCTTGCAGTTTGATGGCAAGCTGATTCAATTTATCCGGATTTCCGTTTCCATATCTGTGCCAGATGGCCTTGCATGCCTGAAGTATCTTGCTGTCTGGCGCTTTCTGCCTGTTGAGGTAAGGGTCACAGTACTGATAGTCAGTCATGACTTCCGCAATCAGTTTGGGCGAAATCTTCATCAGTTTTCCCAGATCAATGATTTCGGGAGTTTCCGGCACCATGGTGATAGGGGTGAGCTGGAAGTAGAGGTCGAGAATGATGATGAGTTTGATAGGTGTGAGCGATGGCTCTTCAGCCAGCGGTTCCCAATCTTTCTCAAACGATTCGCGCACTTCTACTCCTGCAAAGAAATCCTTTGCATTTCCGCATCCGTTCATCTTGCGCAGGATGCTGATGTCGTGGGAAAGTAGTCGAGGATTGTCGGCATACTTATCCCAAAGTCGTTTGATACGAGGCGTAACTCGTTGCAACTTGAACATTTGCTCGTGCAAATACTCAGGTTGTATGTGCAGCTCCAGGCTTAAATCTACTATACCCTTAGAGTATAGTGGCTTTACGCCCATTGGCTTCTTCTGATAGAGTTGGAGAAGCAAGAGCCAGTAATCGTCGTTCCAAAGAGGATGTTTTGCCATATTCTTTTTAATCTTATAATCTTCTGCAAAATTACAATTTTTAGTTGGTAAAACAAAATAATTTAGTGTATATTATTATAAAGCTATCCATAAAAGTGCATATTGGGCTTGAAAAGCGGCGTGTAAAAGTGTTTATGGGGCTTAAGATTCTGTATATAAAAGAAGTGCGCAACTTCGAGTCACTCGAAATTGCGCACTTTTAATACTTTATTCCCAAATGTTTCATAACTCAATGGAGGATGGCTTTCACAAGCTTTTTCCCTCCGTTGCAGTGCCCGAAGCAGTCATTGTCCTGCTCAGGCGTCATCTTTTTGTTATCCGATACATTTGTCTTTTTTTACCTTAAGTTACGCTTAACCTAATGAATCATTATCCTATTGTCCTTGAATAAACAATCTTTTTTAAATTACCTTACTAACTAATAACCTAACTAAACAACTAACAATCTTAAACCTAAAAACCTAATAACCTAAACAAATTTCTTTTTGTCGTCCTTGAATAAACAATCTTTTTTTACCTTTAAACTAATAACCTTTTAAACAACTAACAATCTTAACCTAAAAACCTAATAACCTTTTGTCTTAATGACGATGCAAAGGTACGACGATTTCCGCAACTAACCAAATCTTTAGAGGGAAAAATCGCAAAAAAGGGCTTATTTTTGATATAAATCAACTATGTGTGTGCGCACACAAGTGTTATGAAGCACATATTTGACCTATGTCAACCATTTTTGGCTCTTCCTGGTTTCCTACCCGTTTCAGCCCTCTTCTATACCTTGCTATATGGGGTATTTCAGCCTCTTCTATACCTTATATATAAGGCTTTTGAAGGGCTGGCTTGGGGCTTTGGTCGTAGAGGAAAGCTGCCTCGCTCATGAACACGGCGATGGTTTTGAGGCGCAGATAGTCTTCAGAAAGATAGATTCTGCCCTGGTTTGCCCAGTTCCTGCCCCAGGAATTGCGGCATACGTAGTAGCGCTTCTTGTCTTTCAGGAAAGTGCCGATGATTTCCATCACGTGGTCGTCTGTGGTGCGGAGCTGTTCAAACTCTCTCTGGCGGGAAGTTGGGGTTACGGGGAGTTCCATCTTCTGAACCTCCACATAGTTGTTCTGGGCATGGGTAAAGCCCTCTTCGCTGATGTCGCCTTCCCAGCAAACCGGATGCCCGTTCTCCACGGCTTTCTGGATGTGGAGCATCAGTTCGTCGAGCGGGAGATTGAGAAACTGGTCGTGCATCGCATTGTCGGGTACTTCAAGGGCGAAGTACTCGCGGTAAGGGTGATGGGTAAAACTGGTGAGTGATACGTACTCCTCGGGATAGCATACGCTGTGGGCAAACTCCAATGGGGTGTATTCGGCACCGAGCATGTGTACCTGCTTGGCAGGCATGTAGCCGATTTCCTTATCGAAGAGGTTGTTGAGTTCATCCTTCAGTTTCTCGATGCCCGACTTCTGTGCGATGGCTCCATCGCAGAGTTTCTCCACCTTTCGGCAGAGAATCTTATAGTTCACGTCTTTCGGATCTTCATAGCTGTCGTATGGTTGTGCACCATACTTATCTATATAATGTATGAGCATCGAAGCCATGCCCCGCATGCTGATAGGTTTCTTGCCTTGTGCGAAATAATATTCCAGGGCTTTCTCCTGAAGCATCATTCGTGCAACGTAAGCCACGGATAGGTTTACGGAGTCACCCTTCATGATATGCTCGCTCTCGATGGTAGCAAGCATGCCGTATGCCCAGCAGAGTTCGCTCTTGCCCTGGTTCTTGACAGGGGTGGAGCCGATGATCTGTGCGTTCAGGGGCAGGTTGTCCTTGCCCGCTCCCTGGCGGGAAGGGGAAGCAGCTTCCGGCTTCTTCTGGTATCCGCAACTTGCTAGGAGAAGTGCAGCGAGAAGGCTTATAATGATATTTCTATTCATACATTATATTATATATGTTGGTTATTACTAGGATGAATGATTGCTTGTAACTGAAAAAAGTTCCGTTCCGTTTCACGGAGCGGAACTTTTCCTTGGTATGGCTTGGGAGATTCCTCTCCTTGGCTATCTGTATTCTTATGATAATCTTATGCTTTGCTTTCCGTCTTCTTCGCTCTCTTGCCGCTGGTAGCGATGCTCCATACGCCAAGGGCGATGAGTGGAAGGCTTAGAATCTGTCCCATATCTACTGGCAATCCTGCCTCGAAAGCCACCTGAATCTCCTTCGTGTATTCTATGAAGAAGCGGAAGACGAAGATGAGGGTGAGGCAAAGGCCGAAATAGAGTCCGCTACCCACGCTCTTAGGTCCTTTCTTCTTGTAGATGAAGAGGATGAGGAGGAAGAAGCAGAGATAGGCTATCGCCTCGTAGAGCTGACCGGGATGGCGTGGGTACTGATCTTCCTTGACGAAGATGAATGCCCAAGGCACATTGGTTACCTTGCCGATGATTTCTGAGTTCATCAGGTTGCCCAGGCGGATGAAGCAGGCGGTGATGCCTGATACGATGCCCATGTTGTCAAGCAAAGTCCAGCCGCCCACCTTGGTCTTGCGGCAGTAGAGCCAGATGGCAACGAACAGTCCCAGAACGCCTCCATGACTTGCCAATCCTTCGTAACCCGTGAATTTCCAGCTGCCATCTGCCATGTGGTGCATCGGGATGAACATCTCGATGATGTGATCCCACTGGGTGAGGAAATACTCCGGCTGATAGAAGATGCAGTGTCCCAGGCGGGCACCTGCCAGGATGCCGACGAAGAGGTAGATGAAGAGCGGTTCAAACTTATCCTCGCCCAACTTCTGCTCCTTGTAGAGACGGTGCATGAGCAAATAACCCAATAACAGACCCACCATCCAGCAGGTGGCGTAATATCGGATGGAGATAGGACCCAGGTGAGCCAGGATTGGGTCTGGGTCCCATACGATATAGTTTAGCAAATTTGCTGTCATAATCGTTTATACGTTGAAACGGAAGTGCATGATGTCTCCATCCTGCACGATGTACTCCTTGCCCTCGATGCCGAGCTTACCAGCCTCGCGTACGGCAGCTTCAGAGCCATACTTGATGTAGTCATCATACTTGATAACCTCTGCACGGATGAATCCCTTCTCGAAGTCGGTGTGGATGACACCGGCACACTGAGGAGCTTTCCAGCCCTTGTGATAGGTCCATGCCTTTACCTCCATCTCACCAGCGGTGATGAATGTCTCGAGGTTCAGCAGGGCGTATGCCTTCTTGATGAGTCGGTTTACGCCGCTTTCTTCCAGGCCGAGCTCTTCAAGGAACATCAGCTTGTCTTCGTAGGTTTCCAGAGAAGCGATGTCTTCCTCAGTCTTGGCAGCGATGACCATGCACTCAGCACCTTCTTCCTTGGCGATTTCCTCTACCTTCTTGCTATACTCGTTGCCGGTTTTGGCAGAAGCCTCATCCACATTGGCTACGTAGAGCACAGGCTTGGTAGTGAGGAGGAAGAGGTCGTGAGCCACTTTCTGCTCTTCCTTGCTTTCGAAAGTTACGCCACGGGCGTTCTTTCCCTGCTCCAGTTCTGCCTTGTAAGCCTCCAGAACGGTAACCATCAGCTTGGCATCCTTGTTACCGGCAGCAGCTGTCTTCTGCTGCTTGGCGAGCTGAGATTCGATGGTTTCCAGGTCTTTGAGCTGCAACTCAGTATCGATGACGCTCTTATCCTCCAGAGGGTCAACCTTGGCACCACCCTCGCGCACGATGTTGTCATCGTCGAAGCAGCGGATTACGTGGATGATTGCATCGCACTCACGGATATTTCCCAAGAATTTATTACCAAGACCTTCGCCCTTGCTGGCACCCTTTACGAGACCTGCGATATCTACGATTTCGCAAGTAGCTGGGACGATGCGTCCTGGGTGAACAATCTCTGCCAATTTGTTGAGTCGCTCATCTGGTACGGTGATG
>JAIJUV010000415.1 GCA_022732315.1 Prevotella sp. | reverse complement strand
ATTGCAACCGCCGATGTAGCGATACAATGGGATGTGGAGATACTCAGCAGCAGCATGAGCCACAGCCAGAGAAACACCGAGGATGGCATTGGCACCCAGGTTTGACTTGGTCTTGGTGCCGTCAAGCTCCAACATCTTATAATCGATGGCACGCTGCTCCAAGGCAGAGAAACCAACCAAAGCAGGAGCAATCACCTGATTCACGTTCTCCACAGCCTTCAAGACGCCCTTGCCACCATAGCGGTTCTTGTCGCCATCACGAAGTTCCAAAGCCTCGTTCTCACCAGTTGATGCACCAGAAGGAACCGATGCACGACCTACGACACCTGACTTCAAAGAAACTTCAACCTCTACTGTAGGATTGCCACGAGAATCTAATATTTCTCTTGCATGAACATTTTCAATAATCATAATACTATAATACTTTTAATTACATAAAAAATTTTTTATTTCCGAGTGCAAATTTAGGTATTATCTGACAAATCTCCAAATTTCGGGCATCATCAAAAGTAGGTATTCGCCCGAAAATACCTACATATAGGTAAGGAGAGGCATGGAAATTTGAGATGCTACCAAATTGTCATTTTATTTTAATTTTATCAATCAGTCCTTCGAAATCCTCCTTTTGCATAGCACCCATCTGCACAGATGGTTTGCCTTTCACTGGGATGAAGAGGAAGGTAGGGATGCTGCTGATACCGAAAACAGAAGCAAGTTCGGACTCCTGGTCGATATCCACCTTATAGAAATCTATCTTGCCGGCATATTTCCCGGCGAGAGATTCCACTACGGGAGCCATCATCTTGCAAGGACCACACCAGGTGGTATAGAAATCGATGACGGCAGGACGGGAACCGGCGAATACCCATTCATCCGGATGAGCCTCGTAATCCATAATCTTTTTTCTGAAATCAGATGTGGTGAGATATTGCACCTTGGCAGTTTCAGTTTTCTCAGACTTCCCTACAGTCGTTTGAGGAGAAGCAGCAGGTGCTTTCCTGTTCTGGGAACAAGAAACAAGAAATGGCAGAAACAAAATGGCTGCTAATATGATTTTCTTCATCGTTTTTCGTTGTTTTAATTTGAGAGGGTATGCCATTAGGCTATAACCCACCCTCTTATTACAATTAATCACTAATAAATAATCACTACTCCTAATCCTTCAAAGAATAAGTAACGGTAGTAACAACCCTTACCTTTTTAATATATGGAGTATTGGAATCGCGGTCTTCGATAGAGAACTGGCCCTGGTCGGCATTCATGATTTTATCAATCTTACTCTTGCTGTTCTCAGCAAACTGGGTAGCAGTCTGCTCAGCATTCTCTATCGCCTCCTGCATCATCTTAGGTTTCATCTGACGGAAGGCAACATACTCATACTTCACCGGATTCTCGTAACCACCATCCACAATGGCAACACCTTTCTGAAGCAGATTACCCTGACGGGCAATGATACTTCGGACCAGTTTCACATTCTTGGATGTAACCGTGATAATGGAAGTGATATTATAACGATACCCCTGACGGTTTTCGCCATATCGTTCAGCATTGAGGTCGATGACCACAGGCGCATTCACGTTGATTTCATTAGCCTTAACGCCATTCTCCACCAGGAAGTTTCTGATGGTTCTCGTGGTGGCATTGATTTTCTGATAGAGTTCAGGCAGGTCATTGCCTATTTCCTTGGAAACGATAGGCCACGTCACCTTATCAGCCTCCACCTCCTTTTCGGCAAGGCCTTTCACTACAACCTTTCGGTCATTACTAATCACACTTTCAAGTCCCGACTTGATACAAAATCCAAGCACGATAATGCCGATGGTTAAAATCACGGCTTGCTTAATACCAGAATTGATGTTCATAATTAGTCCTCCATTATTAAGTTGTTAAAATTGAGTTTCCA
>JAIJUV010000414.1 GCA_022732315.1 Prevotella sp. | reverse complement strand
CTGTGCCATCCTCACCTTTGTTGCCACACTGATTGTGGTGGTATGTAGCGGTACCTTATCGCTCATTGCGTTCTTCGCCCTGTATCTGGGAGAGAGCATCATGTTTCCGACTATCTTCTCGCTGGCATTGAGGGATGCTGGGACAAAGACCAAATTGGCCTCTTCGTTGCTTATCATGACGATAGTGGGTGGAGCGGTTGCTCCTGTAATCATGGGGTATATTGCGGATACTACGGGCAGCATGGCGATTGCATTCCTCATACCGCTAGTATGTTATGGGGTGATTGGAACGTATGCGTTATCGAAACGCCACGTTCCTCTTTAAACGGGAAGGATGTAACCGCCCTTAGTGCTGACTTTTCTACCTCTCCGTCTCTCCTGCAAGGAGAGCTCCACTTTCTCCCCAAGCCCCTCTTCCTCAGGAAGCGGGGATGTAACCGCCCTCTGGTGCTCGGAACCGCTTCGCTCTAAGGTTGGCGGGGCATCAAAGCCCTGCGCCATATTTTGCGGGATGGAACCGCCTGGGAACAACAGTCAATAGTTTACAGTTTATATTCGGTGGATTTGATGATAAGTTACAGATTTATTGTGAATTTCTTGGTATTCTAGAATATGCTCATAGGCATGGCCCAATCAATGGGCTATGCTGATGAGTTTACTACCTAGAGCTGTTTCTATACGAGCAATGGTTTGAGTCGTGAAGTTATGTCTGCCTGTTAGCCATTTCGAGATTTCTGAGTCTCGTTTGTTGAGTAAGCGGGCGAAATCCTTTTGGGTGAGTCCCTTGGCTTTCAGAATCTCACTAATGCGCTCGGCAATACCGAAAGACAAATCGAACTCTGCCTTTTGCTCGGCTGGTATCGCAGCGAGACAATCACGGAATAATTTGTTCTGTATCATAATGCTTAAATTTCAAAGGTTGCACTTTCTATGTCTGTTATCATATTCTTTTCAATGGTAATAATGCCATTCTCGATGTAGCAAAAATAATACTTTTATTGATAGCTTGTTCACTTTTAAGTGAATATTTAGTATGAATTAACTTAGAAAGTAAAACAATGATACAATCTTACACAAAATATAAACAATTTAAGTCCTTGGTGGATGCCAAGGAGAATGGGAAAGCCGTGAGAAGCGGCTTGGACTTTCTGCGCTTTGTGGCTGAGGAATACAGCCGCTTGGAAGTGTATAATAACCAGGAATGTGATGGAGATGATTTCTTCACTTATCAAGTGGAGAAAGAACTTGCACAAGTGCTGAGAGACGAGGCTACTCCTTTAGAATCTGTTGCTGTAGCTCAGAAAGAGATGGCCGAGATTAAGAAGATGGAGGCATACGATGACTATTGCCTGTGCTTCTTCGACCATGTCCGTGAGGCTATCAACTTCCGATTGGCGGATGCGGATACATACCTTGCTGATCTTGACAAGCAGATAAAGCATCATACCTACGAATACAAGAGATTGGTGAATGATGGATTGCTGAGAAACTGATTATTTTGATTTAGAACATATACTATGGTTATACTGAAGAATTTACCATTTAGAGATAAGCTCAACTTGGCGATGATGATTGAATACGACACGAAGAAAGTGATTCAAGAACATGCAAGGTTGATAAATGTGAGTTTGCCATCATCCTATCGTAAAGGAGAAATGGCTGAAGGACTTGCTACATTGTTTCAGCATGATCCGTTCTATACGGTCAACCAACTGCCGATGGATGAGCAGAAACTAATCGCTCAACTCATCAATCTGAAATTTGACGAGTGTGTTGAAGTGCCAAGAAATAACGAAAAGCATCTTATGATGCAAAAAGTTCATTTGGTGGTGACATACGAGGATGGCAATACTTGGAAGTTATTTATGCCTGATTGCGTAAGGACAATACTAAGAGATACTACGGAAAGTCAGAT
>JAIJUV010000413.1 GCA_022732315.1 Prevotella sp. | reverse complement strand
GAAGCTGCCAAGTTGATTCAGGGCGGCGGTGGCGGTCAGCCTCACTATGCTCAGGCTGGCGGTAAGAACAAGGACGGCTTGAGCGCTGCAGTAGATAAGGTTGTAGAGTTGGCTCAGCTGTAATAAGCTTCCACAAATGAATATATGATAGAGTTATCTTAACTCTTATATATATAATAAGATATAAAGGGTTGCAATCCATCTTTTCGAGGATTGCAACCCTTTTTCTATTTCTGGCACTAAACAATTTTACCGATATCCTTACCCATATTACAGATTGTTTGGAGATTTTCCACACCATCCTTCCTCTATCTCAACAAAAAGCAGTAACTTTGCACTCAAAAACAGGAAGAAAGATTGAAAGGATATGGATAATACAAAAACAAAAAATCAGATAGACATGCTTCATGGACCATTGCTCATGAAGATTATCGTATTCACACTACCTCTGGCTGCAAGCAGCGTCTTGCAGCAATTATTCAATTCTGTAGATGTTGCCGTGGTTGGGCGCTTTGCTAGCAGTCAGGCTTTGGCGGCTGTGGGAAGCAATACACCTGTCATCAGTTTACTCATCAACCTCTTCATGGGCGTTTCGATGGGTGCCAATGTAATCATCTCAAACCACATAGGGCAGAACGACAAGCGAAGCATCCGCGATGCCATCGGAACCGTGGGTATCACAGCACTGATAAGCGGACTCTTCCTCATGGTATTGGGCATTTGTGTAGCCCGCCCCATCCTTACCATGATGAATACCCCAGCCGATGTACTTGATTTGGCGGTTACTTATCTCCGCATCTTCTTTCTCGGCATTCCCTTCTTCATGATATTTGATTTCGGTTCGGCGATACTCCGAAGTATGGGCGATACACGCCGCCCACTTTATATCCTGGTGGTGGCAGGCATTGTAAATACCATACTCAACCTCATCTTCGTCATCGTTTTCCACATGAGTGTGGCTGGTGTAGCCATCGCCACTTCTATCGCCAATGCAGTGAGTGCAGCCCTCATCATCTATCTCCTGCTCCACGAGAAAGAACCATTCCGACTGAACATCAAGCGAATGCATATAGAATGGAGGGAACTGAAGCGAATGCTGCAGATAGGTGTTCCTGCCGGATTGCAGGGAATGGTATTCTCGTTCTCTAACGTGGTGGTTCAGTCAGCCATCAACGGTTATGGCTATGGTGCGATAGCGGGTTCTGCAGCGGCACTCAACTTCGAATTCTACAGTTATTTCTTTATCGGCGCCTTCAATGGAGCAGCCATCACCTTCATTGGGCAGAACTATGGTGCCGGCAAGCTCGACCGAGTAAACCGCATCTTCTGGATATGCATGGCTATGGGAGCACTCACCTGCGCCTTATGCAACTGGGGCTTCACCTGGCAGGATGATTTCTGCCTGAGCCTATTCACTAACGACCCTCATGTGCTGGAATATGGAAAGATAAGAATGCACAATGCCCTCGTCATCCAGTTTATCGCAGCAAGTTACGAAGTGGCAGCCTCAGCGATGCGTGGCATGGGCAAATCGATAGCCCCTACCCTCATCACCATCTTCGGAACCTGCGTACTCCGTATGATTTGGGTGTTTGCCGTATTACCTCATTTCAATGATTTCAAGCATCTGATGTGGGTTTATCCAGTTTCTTGGGCCATTACTGGCATCATGATGCTCATCCTCTATCGAATACATTGGAATAAAGTGAAAGCTTTACCATGGAGGCTGTAAGTGATGAGGAGTATAATAAGTTAAAATAATAATAATATTTTTACAATTATGAATAAGATAAAGTTAAGCAATGGCGTGGATGATAAACAAAAAACCATGGATTGTACCGATACCGGGAACACGAAATCTGAGCAGAATGAAGGAGAATTTCGGTGCTGCCGACATTCTTTTCTCGCAAGAGGAATTGGCT
>JAIJUV010000078.1 GCA_022732315.1 Prevotella sp. | reverse complement strand
GCGAGTTGTTAATTTAACCCGTTCTTCGTATGCCGGTCAGCAGCGCTTTTCTACCATCACCTGGAATGGAGATACTTATGCCTCATGGAAGAGCTTTGCCCAGATGATTCCCGCAGGCTTGAATTTCATGGCTACGGGATGTCCTTATTGGACGATTGATGTAGGTGCATTCTTCGTAGGTCCTGACAAATGGAACCGTTGGTTCTATAAAGGCGAGTTCCCTAAGGGGTGCAACGACCCTGCTTATCGTGAACTATACACGAGAATGTTCCAGTTTGCCACCTTCCTGCCTATGCTTCGAAGTCATGGTACTGATACTCCCCGAGAGGTATGGCGATTCGGCAATCCGGGCGAACCTTTCTATGAGAGTATAGTCAACCATATCAGGTTGCGCTACGAGCTGTTGCCATATACCTATTCGCTGGCTTCGAAGGTGACAAGAGAAGGCTACACCATGACACGTGCCTTGGCTTTCGATTTTGCCTCTGATTCCATTGTCCATGATATAAAGGACGAGTTTATGATGGGACCATCTTTCCTTGTTGCACCAATGACTAAACCATTAATGCAGTATGGCGAGGCAAGCAGAAAGATGTACCTTCCAAAAACAGATGCAGGCTGGTATGACTATTGGACGGGTAAGCATGAGGATGGAGGCAGATGGATAGAGGCGGCAGCTCCTATAGAGCATTCTCCTCTCTATGTGAAAGCAGGCAGCATCATCCCATTTACTGTATGCCAGCAATTCACTGGGGAGCAGCCTGATGCACCTTATACTATTAAGATATATCCTGGAGCAGATTCCGACTTTGAAATCTATGAGGATGCCGGTGATGGCTATGCCTATGAGCAGAATGCCTTTGCCACCTATCGTCTGCATTGGAATGACAAGGCTAAAACCCTGGAAATTTCAGCGAGAAAGGGAAGTTACAGGAATATGGTGAAGGAAAGACAGTTCAACATTGAACTCCTTGACGGAAGCAAGAATACGATTATATATAAGGGAAAGGCTCTGAAAGTAGCTATGGGTAACGATGGCATGAGAAATCTGGTGCCCGCTTCTTGATGATTCAAGGAGTTCATCACGATAATTACGATCTCTGGAAATCGAAGTATCAGCCATGGAACTCTGTTAATATCAGTCCGAAGCGCGATTTGCTCCGTGAGTGGGTGAATGCTTGTCATAAGTATCACATGCGCTATGGAGTTACGTTCCACCACGAATATACCTGGCGGAGGATTGGGTAGCCTTCTTATCCCAACTGGGATGGACTGGACGGACATGTGGGCGGACATTATCTGTCGGCTCTCGCCATCAATGCGATCACAGGCAATGAGCATGGAGGCATGAACGAAGTACTTGCGGATGCATACGCTATTTTCGCATGTTGCGAGGTCAGCTTTTCTGTTTTAAATATCCAAAAAACGCTTCGCACTTTGTTTGGTGCGAAGCGTTTTTTTAGAATGTATTGAATGTATTATTTGATGTGGATGGTGTAATTCTTGCTGATGCCCTTGTAGGTGCATTTCACATAAGCCTTGTCTTGCAAGGTCTTAGGCTGAAGAATCTCTATCTCCACCTCCTTGTTGTCGGATGATGCAGTGATGCGTGGTGCGCTCTTCTCGCCTGTTTGCAAAGAGGCGATGACATCATACTCATTGTAACCGAAGTTGCCATTCTCATTGGTCATTCTCGTTGGAATGGTAGGAACATTGAGCTTTCTGCCGTTCATCTTGATTTCGATGGTAGGCGATACTGGGCATTCCATGTTCTCGCCCTTCTTGGTGAATCCGAGGCCCTCCAGTTCGCAAAGTTGCTTGCCCTCACCTTCGGCGATGAGATAGATGGCATGTTTCTTGCCGATACCATCGACCTTGTCAGCTACGTCCAGTGTCAACTTTTGGATTCCTTGTGCAGAAATCTGGGTAGGCACGGTTAGCTCACCGAGCAGTTTGCCTTTCCATGTCTTGTTTGCCCATGGACCATCCATCATTATTTTGATCTTGAAGCTCTTTTGTGTTTTTGCCTTCACAAAGATATTAAGTTGGGTGCCGTTTCCTTTTTTTGTTTCCTCAAAAGGTTGCAATCCTTTCTGTGCTTTGCTGAGACCGCCGAATCCGAAATACTTGAATCCAACGATGTCACCAGCGTTCATGTTTACAGGCATGTGGTTGTTCCATACGTCCCAGGCATCCTGCATGGCTTGGTTGTTGCTCAGATAGCTGGCGATACCTGCAGAATAGTAGTGGTATGGATTCAAGCCGTATATCTGGAATCCTTCCGAAGTGACTTCTGCTCCCGTGTATTCTGTGTTGTCGGATGCTTTGGCGGTCCAGATGCCTTTCTTGTTGTATGGATCGTATGCCCTGATAACCACTTTTCCGCCTTTTTCCACAGATTTCTTATCCCATTGGATGGTAACAGGAGCAACGACAGACTGACGGGCAAACCCAAATCCACGTGGTGGGCGATGATAGAACACATACCATTGACCGTTGATTTCTTGTAGGCTGCCATGGGTGTTATGGGCGGCATTGCTGGTGATTAACTTGGTGCCGTCTTCGTTAGGAACCACTCCACGTGAGTCAACCAATACACCACCATTCTTCCATGGACCTAATGGGGTGTCTCCATAGGCATATCGCAAGGTGGAGTTGGTGTTGCCTAATCCGTATTCCTTTCCGGAATAGCCTGAGTAAATCATCACATACTTGTTGCCTACTTTTCGGATGGATGATGCCTCGAAGAAGTTGAAATCTGTAGGCTTCTGTCCCTTGATGATAGGGTAGGTTGTTCCCTTAGGGTCTCTTACGTTGCCTTGTGCGTCGCAAGCTGGCAGCGAGTACTTGATGAGCTCAGTACCTGGTCTGAGCGAGTACATGGTGCTAGGGTCGAGTTGCGCTGCTGATGAATGTTGGAATCCCCAGTAGCCGTATGCTCTGAATCCTGTGTCGTAATCTGGATCCTTTGGGTCAGTGATATTCTCGATGTATACGGAAGGGTCGAAGTCGAGGATGCTGCCTGGCAGCTCTTCCGTTCCATCTGCATTGAGGTTGATGGGAGTGAAAGGACCATCAGGTCGCTTGCCTTTGCAGACCATTCTCACACGCTTGTATCCTCGGGAGTGAGGATAGAGATAGTAATCTTTTGTTCCATCTTTTCGTTTTATCTCTACCAGATCGGGAGCAAACATGGTGTCCCATTGATTGTTGATGTGATAGGAAAAAATGGCACCTTCGTCTCTCCACTGGGTGAGGTCTTCTGTTGGGGCAGACCACATGCGTATGTCTGATCCGCAGTAAGACTTGAAGGATGTGTCGTGAGAGCCTATGATGTAAGCTCTGTACTTCCCTGGGTTGTCAGGGTCTTCGAATACTCTAGGTTCTCCGTCTGGCACATGCTCCCAAAGTGGGAGATATGGATTTTGTGCCATGCAAGGAGTGCTGAGCGAAAGCAATGGGATGGCTGTGAGCATGAATCCCATGCACTGATTTTTGATTTTTATCATATTGCTATATATTATAATGTGTTTGTGCTTGCAAAGTTATAAAAATAATGATATAATTGATGTTTCGTATGTTCCTTAAACATATAGTCTTGTTACAAGTTTAAATTTGCGATGTTTTTGCAACATATAGAAAGGTGATCTATGTTAATGGTAAGATGGCTGGTCATCATGTTAGCGCTTTAGTCTTAGATGTTGACTTAATTGGGCAGTATTTATCATATTTTTGTTGATGTGGGAATGTACGCCAAAGTGTTTGGAACATGGAGAAAAGTTGTTCTTGGAGCAAAGTTGTACCTTTGCATAAAAAAGGGAATAGGTGGGGCAATCCCCTTCTTCTCTATTTTTCATAATTTCTCTATTTTAATAATATTACAGTATGAAATTTCAAATGAAGATCAACTTTCCATGGTCAAGGCCTCTCTTAGCCTGTTGTTTTGTGATGTTTGCCCTCACTGCAATGGCTGATTCCTTTATCAGCTTCCGACAGCAAGGAGGAGCATTCCCTATTTCCACCGCCTCTCAGATGTCTGGTATCTGTATGGATGCTCACGAAAAACAAGGTGTGAAAAGAGCAGCGGAAGACCTGCGTAAGGATATCTATACCGTGTCGGGTCGTTCACCCAGAGTGTGCTGCCAGGGCGAGGATGTGGTGCGTTATCCCATCCTCATTGGTACATACGGAGTGAGTGAAGCTATTACTCGCTTTGCCAAGAAAGGCATCTTGCCAGAGCGTTCGCTCAAGGGCAAGTGGGAGAGCTTTGTCATCAAGACCATTGATCATCCTGCCAAGGGTATGGAGCGTGCCTTGGTGGTGGCTGGTAGCGATATGCGTGGCACCATCTATGGCATTTACGAGATTTCCCGACAGATGGGGGTGTCGCCTTGGTATTGGTGGGCGGATGCGCCGATAGCCAAGCATGAGGAGGTCTTTGCCAAGCCATGCTCTGTGGAGAGTGGAGAGCCGAAGGTGAAATATCGTGGTTTCTTCATCAATGATGAGTTCCCTTGTATGACCACCTGGGCTAGAAATAAGTTTGGGGGCATGAACAGCCAGATGTATGCCCATGTCTTCGAACTCCTCCTTCGCCTCAAGGCAAACTGCCTCTGGCCTGCCATGTGGGGCTCGTTCAAGGAATACAAGCCTTTGGTACCTATCCTGAAGGATGAGAACGGACTGTATGAGGGCAACTGCTTCAATGAGGATGATCCGGAGAATGCCCGACTGGCTGATGAATATGGCATCGTGATGGGTACCTCGCATCATGAGCCGATGCAACGCTCGCAGCAAGAGTGGATTCGACATAAGAAGAACTATGGCAATGGTGAATGGAACTGGTTGACCAATAAAAATGCCATCAAGCGTTTCTTCCGAGAGGGAATCGAGAATAGCAAGGGTTACGACAAGCTCGTGACCATCGGTATGAGAGGTGACGAAGACCGTCCGATGACCGATGCAGGTAGTAGAGAGGCTAACTTCCGGCTGATGGAACAAATCATTTCGGAACAGCGAAAAATCATAGCTGATGTCACCAGAAAACCAGCCGCCGAGACCCCACAGGTCTGGACACTCTACAGTGAGGTGCTCGATTATTATGACCAGGGACTTAAGGTGCCCGATGATGTCATCGTGATGCTTTGCGATGACAATTTCGGTCATGTGCGCCGACTTCCTGATAGAAAGAAAAATTTCCACAAGGGCGGCTATGGTATATATTATCACGTGGGCTATTATGGTGCCCCAAGAGCCAGCAAGTGGCTCACCATGTCGCATATCGCCGAGATGTGGGAGCAGTTGCAAGCCACTTATCAACATGGTGTGGATAAACTCTGGATGCTCAATGTCGGTGATATCAAGCCCCATGAGTTTGCCATCGACTTTTTTATGAACATGGCATGGAATCCCGATGCCTTCGATGCCAGCAACCTGGAGCAATATGCACAGGGATTCTGTGCCCAGCAGTTTGGTGATAAAGAAGCGAAAGAGGCTGCTCGTCTCTTGATGAGCTATGGAAGATATGCGTCTAGGGTGCAAGCCGAATTGCTGGATGACAAGACATACAATTTGCAGACGGGAGAGTTTAAGGGCGTACGGGATGAATTCCTGGCCTTGGAGGCACGAGCCCTGCGTCAGTATATCACCCTGGATGAGACTGCGAAAGATGCCTATCAAGAGTTGGTTCTCTTCCCAATACAAGGCATGGCAAATCTCTATGATATGTATTACTCTTTGGCGATGAACAAGCAACTCTATCGTGAGGGACGTATTGAGGCTAATACATGGGCAGATAGGGTGGAGGAATGTTACAAGAGAGACTCCTTGCTCTGCGACAATTATAATCACCATATCGCCAATGGCAAGTGGAATCACATGATGGATCAAGTGCATATCGGCTATCAAAACTGGCATGCCCCGCAGCATCAAGTTATGCCTATGGTATATCGCATTCAGCAGAGTACCCCTTTTGCCGTTACGCAGCCTAGTACAGGCTACGTGTTCGAGCAAGATGGCGGCATGGTGGTGATGGAGGCAGAGCATCTCTTCTCACTGACACCTGCTGAATCAGAGAAGTCGCAGTGGAGACTCATCCCTGGTTTAGGACGAACGAAGTCGGGTATAGCTCTCTTCCCATATACCCAGACAACAGCAGGAGCGTATCTTACCTATAAAATGAGATTTAAGGCAGATATGGATTCGGTGGATGTACATCTTGTTACCGATGCAGTGATGCCCTTTGTGCTGGGCGGTCATTATGTGGCAGTGTCGCTGGATGGTGGCAAGGAAGAGATTGTAGGGCTGAATCAGAATCTGAACTGGGAGCATAAGTACGACTTGATGTATCCTACAGCCGCATCGCGCATCATCGAGAAGAAGGTGAGGATGGCTGTAGGAAACACGGGGAAGGCTGAACATACCTTGAGGCTTCGTCCTATGCAGCCTGGTATTGTATTTGAGAAAATACTCATCAATCTTGGCGGGTATAAACCTACTCATCTAGGAATGCTAGAGAGTCCTTACGTGAGGTGAGGGCGCTCTTCATACCAATCCAGACAACAACAGATACAGCTATTTCGGGCAAAACTTGTAGGTGAAATGTCTTAAACATGCTTTTCTGAGGACTTTGAAAGAGTGCTGGAACATGAAACAAGGTTTTTGGAACATATACCGAAGCCTTGTTTCAATCTATTTTGTAAATTTACAGCCAAACTGTAAAAATACGTATTTTGGTTTAGAAAAATAATTTTTATATGACACATGTTGAAAGAATAATTGAGATTACGGTATATGTAGGTGTGGAAGTTGCTTACGATGTATATACTGATGTGAAAAAATAAAGAATAATGTTATGAATGCAAATTTTGAAAAAATCCTTAATGCAAAACATCTTGTTTTGTCAATGCTTTGGCGTTTGCTATTGACTGTTGTACTTATTTGGATAATTCGGTTTGTAATGGATTTTCCTGCTATGTATCAAGCTGAGGCTAATAGAGATGAACTTAAAAAGGAACATTTAATAATAAGGGGATATATCTATGGTGTTAACAATAAGTATAGAACTTTTTATTATTCTTTTGTAATTGCAGGAAAAGAGTATAAAGGTGAATCTTCCTATTATGGTTGGGTAAGTAAGCATGGAGGGTTTCCTGACGATGGAGACTCTGTATTGGTATGTTACAAAAAAAATAATCCTGATATTCATATGCCGCTTGATCTTTTATATTATGAACCAAAGTTTAGTATAAATATGTTGGTAAGAAGAATCTATTTATTAAATGAAAAAAAGTAGTCAATCTAGTACAAGCGAAATGTTATTATGAGAAAAATTGTTATAAAATTATATAAAAGGTTTTGTTATTGGTTGTCTGTTTTGTGGCGTGCGTTGTTACTTATTTTGATGAATGCGGTTTTATTGTTTTTATATGAATCGCCTTCGTTCTATCGTGATGAATATGCTCGAGAGGAACTTAAAAAGGAATGCTCCTTGGTTCAAGGAGTTGTCTATGACGTTCATACGGGAAGAGGTAATCATTATATAAATTATTCTTTTAGCATTAAGGGGAAGGAATATAAAGGTGTGTCTCGTTATGGGGCATGGGAACACAAGTATGGTAGGGAACCAGAGGAGGGAGATTCGGTGTCAATATGTTATAAGCAGAATAATCCGGAAATTAATATGTTGCTTGAGTATTTTGATGCTCAACCTCTTTTTATGCACAAGTGGTCGATGATTTTATATCCTAAAATCCGAAAAATTATAAATTTAGATTTTTTGATGTATGATTAATTAGGTAATATGCAGGTAAAGTGAATGTCAATCCAGACAACAACAGATACAGCTATTTCGGGCAAAACTTGTAGGTAAAAATGTAAAACGGTGTGTTTCTTTTTGAGATGCACCGTTTTTTTTCTTACACTATGGTTGATTTGCCAAAGTATTTGTAACATACAGCAAAGTAAAATGTCTGTTTTATTGCTATCTTTGCACTCAAAAATAGAAACTAATAATTTAGAATAAACAATGAACAATAAGTTTTTGATTGCTTCGGCATTGTGTATGAACTTGGGCGCAACAGTGAATGCGCAGAATCCAATCATACAAACCCAGTTGACCGCTGACCCTGCACCGATGGTGGATGGGGATACCCTCTATGTCTATACCGGACACGATGAGGATGGGGCAGACTTTTTCTGGATGAACGAGTGGCGTGTGTATTCCACCACCGATATGGTAAACTGGACCGACTATGGTTCTCCACTTGACCTCTCTTCCTTCTCTTGGGCGGATGACCGTGCCTGGGCGGCACAAACCATCAAGCGCAATGGTAAATATTACTGGTATATCTGCGCCCACTCCAAGTTGAGTGGTGGTATCGCCATCGGTGTTGCCGTGAGCGATTCGCCTACGGGTCCTTTCAAGGATGCACTCGGCAAACCTCTCTTTGATAATGGTCAGTGGGATAATATCGACCCTACGGTCTGGATAGATGATGATGGGCAGGCATATCTCTATTGGGGCAATCCTCATCTCTATTATGCTAAGTTGAATGACGACATGATTAGCCTGAAGGGCGGAGTGGACCCTAAGGAAGCCATTGATGACAAACGACAGGTGGGCAGAATCCACATGACCGTGGATGGCTTTGGTGCTCCTGACGTGGAGAATCGTGACTCTACCGTGAAATATAAAGATAATTATACCGAGGGTCCTTGGTTCATGAAGCGTGGCAAGAACTATTATATGCTTTATGCTGCAGGTGGAGTGCCTGAGCATATCGCTTACTCGATGAGCAAGAAACCGCTCGGACCGTGGAAGTATCAAGGCAATATCATGCCATTGGAGAAAACGGGTTCCTTCACTAACCACTGTGGTGTGACCGATTTCAAGGGCAAATCTTATTTCTTCTATCATACAGGCAAACTGGGTGGTGGATTCGGACGCAGTGTTGCCGTAGAGGAATTCAAGTATAATGCTGATGGCACATTCCCTATCATCCATCATACACAGGAGGGAGTATCTCCTATCGGTACTCTCAATCCTTTCAAGCGCAATGAGGCTGAGACCATCGCTTACTCCAAGGGGGTGAAGTCGGAACAGACGGATGAAACAGGTGTATATATTTCTGAGATTCATACCGGGGATTATATAAAGGTACGCGAGGTGGACTTCGGCAACGAGTCACCAGACCAGCTTGCCATCTCTGCAGCTTGCTCATCCCTGGGCGGTTCGCTGGAAGTGCATCTCGACAAGGAGGATGGTGAACTGGTAGCAAAGATTGACGTGACCAGGACCGGTGGCTGGGAAAAGTGGAAGACTTTCTCGGCACAAATGCTAAAGAAAGTGACAGGAAAGCATGATATATACTTCGTGTTCAAGGGATTGAAGGGAAGCAAACTCTTCAATTTCGACTGGTGGAAGTTTGAAAAGAATTTCGCCAATCCTGTGGTTTGGGCTGATGTGCCTGATGTGGATGTAATCCGTGTGGGTGACAGCTTCTATATGGTAAGCACCACCATGCATCTGATGCCGGGTGCGCCTATCATGAAATCGAAAGATCTGGTGAACTGGGAAACCGTGAACTATATCTTCCCTAAACTTACCGATTCGCCTAAGTATGACATGAAGGAGGGTACGGTGTATGGTCGTGGTCAGTGGGCAACATCGCTGCAGTATCATCGTGGCAAGTTCTATGCGCTCTTTGCTCCGAATGATAATCCTGGTGGAGAGACTTATATCTGTACAGCCGATGATATCGAGGGCAAATGGACTGTCCACAGCCGTTTGCAGCATTTTCATGATGCCGCTCTCTTCTTCGATGACGACGATAAGGCATACGTGGTTTATGGAACGGGAGAGATGGTGCAGCTGAATGCATCTCTGACGGATGTGGTTCCAGGTAGCCATCGCAAACTTTTTGAGCGTGATGCTGATGAAAAAGGTTTGCTCGAAGGTTCCCGCATGATTAAGCACAACGGCAAGTATTATCTCCTGATGATTTCGTGGCCACAGGGACACCCTCGTCGTGAGGTTTGTTTTCGTGCAGATAAGATAACGGGTCCTTACGAAAAGAAGGTGATTCTGGAAACGGAGTTTGCCGGATTCAACGGCGTGGGACAAGGTACGATTGTAGATGATAAGGATGGCAACTGGTATGGCATCGTATTCCAAGACCGTGGTGGTGTGGGCAGAGTGCTCACGCTTGAGCCATGTACCTGGAAGGACGGATGGCCTATGCTGACCGATGAGAAGGGCAATATTCCTGCCGAGATGCAGAAGCCTGTATTGGGCTACGACGGTAAGGGACTCGTGTATAGCGACGATTTCTCGAAGGATAAACTGGAATTGCAGTGGCAGTGGAACCACAATCCTGTGGATAATGCCTGGTCGCTCACAGAGCGCAAGGGCTGGCTCCGCCTGAAGACATCCCGCATTGTTCCTAACATCTTCCTGGCTCCCAATACCATCAGTACCCGTACCGAGGGACCTGCCTGCGAGGGAATCATCAAGATGGATGTGAGCAAGATGAAAGATGGCGATGTGGCTGGTCTGTCAGCTTTCCAGGGTGATGCGGCCCTGCTTTCTATCGTAAAGGAAGGCAAGAAACTCTTTGTGGTGGGTACCAAGGAGAGTGTAGCCCTGACGGATAAGGAGAAGGCAGTGACTGATGTGAAGCGTGAGGAGGTGTATCGCCAGCCTTTGAATCTGAAGCAGGATAAGGCAACGAAATCAAGCATCATCTATCTGAAGATGAGTTGCGATTTCCGTCTTCATCAGGATCTCGCCACCTTATTATATAGTATAGACGGAAAGACCTGGATTCCTGCCATCAAGGATTTCAAGATGCAGTATGATTATCGCCGCCTCTTCATGGGAACCCGTATTGCCATCTACAACTATGCCACAAAGGCTACCGGAGGATATATAGATGTAGATTCTTTTGAGTATTTTTATGAACAGAAATAAGATGATTTTGGGGGCTTGGGTCTTGGG
>JAIJUV010000412.1 GCA_022732315.1 Prevotella sp. | reverse complement strand
TTACATTCCTCTTCCTCAGCAGCTCGCGAGCTTTGCCTGATATTTCCATGTCGTTGAGGGGATATCCCAGTCTCAAACACTCGAATATCGCTTCGGTCGATATCTGCCTGTACTTTTTGCTCATGCTCATAAGATATTGCAGAGCTGTTTGACCGTTTACCAAATATATAGCGATAATTTTTCTTCCATAATTCTCCATTCTAATGATTTTTATGCAAATATACACCAATTATTTTGAAATAACCAATTTTTTAGCGAAATTTATCATATTTCCATGCGTTGCCCACGGCTTCTTCATAATCATTATGTTTATGTTCGCTTATTCCATTCTGCCATATTTCATTTCCACGCCTTCTTTATCATACTGCTTGCGCTTGCCGGCTCAGTAAGTGTGATGCGAACTACAGCCGTGCGTGACAAGGAACGTGCGATGCTCTGGTCGAAAGCATCCATGTGTTGAGGAAGAAAGCACCATGAAAATACCAGTTCACATCATCATCTGATGCGAGTGACAGGGGTAAACCATAAGGCTTGCCTTCTTCGTCAATAAAACTGACTGTTATATACGGAGCCTTGTGCATTACTTCCAATGCCCACCCACTATCCATTGCTCTTGATTCCTTTCTCATTTTATCCAATTAATTTAATAATCTGTTTATCCGAAGCATCAGGCAGGATTTCTTTCAGATGTTTGAAAATCCTCTGATAAGACTCTTCGGGAGTGCGATTGCATTGGCAAACCTCCCTGCCATAGAGATCTTCGGGAGTATTCAGCAGCGACCATCCCCAGCCATATTCGTGATTGTGCTTGTCACGAGGATAGATGAAATCCTCGGTCACGATGTAAGTCGTCATTTCCAGTCGGGTGAGATAACCGTCAAACTTGCTTCTCATTCCCTTTCCTGTAAAACCGCAGGCTGCCCGAAGTTCTCTCGTTATGAGACTGCCAGTAGATTGAAGCGTACTGAGAATGGCTCCTTCTATTGATTCTTCATCTGGACGAGGGTATCTGCTTCTTCTGTAGTTGCAGAAGTCCGGCCACCATTCCTGACTGATGAATCCAGCCTTCTTGTTGAAGAACTTTCCGTACATACACGGCATTTCCTGCACAATCTCGCCCTTCCATTTCCATAGCGGCCAGTCCCAACCGCCTTCAGAAAATGTTACATATCGGCAATCCTCCGCTACGATGTCTTCGGCAGAGAAGCCTTCAATGCCACTATCAAGAAGAGGGAGGAAGCCGATCTTCTGAATCAGCTCCATCATGCCTGTTGCTGAATATATTTCTGGAAAATTCATAAGCTTCGTTCTTTATTTTATTATTATCAATTTTTGATAATTTCTTGCCATTTCTGATGCTCTTCCAGATGATTGGTCTTTACCAGTACGCTCTGAAAACCGAAACGCTTACCTGCTTCGGCATTCTCGGCACGGTCATCGAAATAGAGGGTGGTGGCAGGATTCAACCCAGTCTGCTGCGTCATCTCTTCATAGATTTCGACGGATGGTTTTTCCTTCCGCATGGCGTATGAGAGGAACACTTCATCAAACAGCTCGTCTGTGGAATATCCCAGCTGCTTCATCAGACTGACTGATTTCTGCCAAAGCGTGTCGTTGATGTTGCTGAGCAGATAGACCTTGTACCGCTTCCGAAGCTTGACCAATGCCTCCAGTCTTTCCACGGGCAGATTGCCACACAACTCTTCCAGGACTTTTTCTATATCCTCGGTTGTGGTTCCTTTGCGGCAAAGGCTCAGCATCTCTTGCAAAGTTTCTGTTTCCGCCACCAGACCATTAATATATTGGTGCATCAGTCTCTTGATCTTGCGGACATGGATTAGTCGCTTGAACGCCGTAACGCCCAGGCTCTCCATGGCTTTTACAACAGAGGCATCATCAATGTTCACGATGACACCTCCATAATCAAA
>JAIJUV010000411.1 GCA_022732315.1 Prevotella sp. | reverse complement strand
AATCGAGTAGGAGGAAAACGAAGCAGTTTTCTTCCTACTTTCGTTTTCCGACCTCTCACACCACCGTACGTGCGGTTCCGCATACGGCGGTTCCTATTTTGGATACCATTCGAGATATGCCTCCATTAAAGTAGCATACCCTGCGGAGCGTAGTTTATTGTTATCTATCGCCCTTTTTAGAACAGGGCTGTCAGCTATTCGCCAATAGCCCTTGCGAGTATTACCCCATTCGTATGCTTGGTATTTATTAATGCCACATTTGATGAGGTTTGCCACTTTTGTCTTGACTTTCTTCCAAGCTTTCCATATACACATGCGTATTCGACGTCTTAACCATTCATCAGTATCAAGTAAGAGACGTTTCATATTAGCAAGATGATAATAGCCGACCCACCCTCTTATGTATTCTTTAAGCTTTTGCTTTCTCTTGGCATATCCCCATCCATTGCTGCGACTTGTCAATTCTTTCAACCTTGACTTCATCTTGGCTTTGGATTTTGGGTGCACAGTGAGTTGGCATTCGCCCTTCATCACATAAAAGGAGTAGCCTAGATATTTCACTCCACGTACATACGACACTACAGTCTTTTCCTTATTGACTTTGAGATATAGAGTATTCTCTATAAATCGGGGTATAGACTCCTTCACTCGCATTGCTGCCCTCTTGGACTTACAAAATATCATCGAGTCGTCTGCATAGCGTACAAAGGGAAGTCCTCTGCGTTCAAGTTCTTTGTCCAATTCGTTGAGCATGATATTACTCAACAACGGACTTAGCGGTCCTCCTTGGGGAGTTCCTTCCTCACTCGCTTCAAACAAGCCTTTGTTCATTACGCCACTTCGGAGATATTTGTGTATAAGGCTAACCACTCTGCCGTCTTTTATCGTACGGCTGAGAATTTCTATGAGTTTGCTATGGCTCACGGTATCGAAGAAGCGTTCAAGGTCGAGGTCTACTACATAGGTGTAGCCCTCGTTGATTATCCTTTGCGCTCCACGCAGTGCATCATGGCATCCTCTTCTCGGTCGGAAGCCGTAGCTTGTCTTGGAGAATTGGTTCTCATAGATGGGAGTCAGTACTTGGTGGATGGCTTGTTGCACCACACGGTCTACTACTGTAGGTATTCCCAACAGGCGCATCTTGCCGTTGTCTTTGGGTATTTCTACCCTTTTCACTGGGTTCGGACGGTAAGAGCCGTCCATCAAGGAACGGATGAGCACATCCTTGTTGGTCATGAGCCATGGGAGCAACTGCTCGCATGACATCTTGTCGATACCACCACAGCCTTTGTTTCTCATAACAGCCTTGTAGGCTCGGTTGAGATTGGAAGGACTGAGGATTTGCTCGAAAAGGTGCTCCTTGTCGAATGGTACTTCCACGATGTTGTCTTCACACATCCACATGAAGGTCTGCACTCCCCCATACCATTCGGTTTCCGACCTATCTCTTTGGGGGCAGCCATTAACTTGGGATAATGTTTTCTGCATTCTTTCCTTCATGAGGTATGTTTCAATTACTATCGTTTAATTGTTAGGTTCAGCCCTTCGTGCAACGTTATCGACTATTGCACTACTATGGCGTCTGCTGACTTCTCACGGCAAGCTTTACTCCGCTTCTTTCGTAAAAAAAAAAAAAACTATTTGAAGCGTCCGTGAGACCTCCTCGGATAAGGGCATTGTCTTTCCATCTTATACCTACCTCATTTACACCGACCGTTCCGAATAGCTATGGGGCTTCGGTCTGTGTTGCAACCTTACCCACGGTCATATGCCTTGTATGAAGTTTCTGTACGTTAGGTCAGATGTTTGCCACCGGCTTCTTTCAGATTTCACCTCACGATGAACACCCTTGCCTTTGGCTATGTAATTCCCGCTATTAGGGCTTACTCGGGACTTGCACCCGTTAGACAATGCTCGTGCCGAGCATACAAC
>JAIJUV010000410.1 GCA_022732315.1 Prevotella sp. | reverse complement strand
CCATATAATCAAGGGTCTATACGCCACCTTTTCATCGTGGCATATAGACCATTGTTGTTTCCCTGAAGTGCGGGTGAATATATGTTTGCTGAGCACCTTATACTCCTGCCCAACTTAGGAGTTGATACATAATCCTCTTACAGCTTTTAATGTTTAGAATGACCACAAATTATAGACTTAAAATGATTGTTTATAAATTTTTTATCTGTATGGTAGGCAGAATCTGCATAAGGTGTTTGTGAAGCTTCCCATAAGCTACCATATCGGTCTTCATTCAGCTCTTTTTGGTCGGAAGAAAGAATCAAATCAATTCTATATTTAGTTCCTTGATCGAAAATTTGAGAAACAAGCTCTTCGGCATACTCAATTGCTCCAAACCTTAGTGTTTGAAGGTCTGGACAATCCAAGAATGCTCCAGAATGAATAGTCCTAAGTTTAGGAGCCTCAAATACTTGAAGTGTCTTATTGCTACAAATAGCATACTCTCCAATTTCTTCGACATCCGTTAACTTTAGTTTTTTTACATGTGGAATCTCTGAAAGAGCATAATTCCAAACCTTCTTTAATCCCATAATGGTAAGATTGATATTGTCATCTTTGGCACTTCCAAGGACACTTTTTATTGCCTCCATATCATCATTCGTCATATCGTCAGAAAGAACAAGACGGATGTCTGCCTTCCCTTTATTTAGTTCTTTCTCGATAGTACTTTGCATTTCCTCTGTACTCAAACCTACCAAAGACATAGCAGTCGCATCCAGCGCATAGCTCTTGTTGGCATCAATGTTTTTTTGGAAAAAATAATCAGCCAAAGTCACATCGTCATTTTTCACAACGATTGACGAATACTCAAAAAACTTACCGTACAAATACACATTGCCTTTTTCATCAGGCGTAAGAGTGTAGGTATTATCAGAATAGCCTCTAGTGTTGGCTGGAGTGATAAACTTGGCAATAACGGTAACAGAACCATCTTGATTTGTAGCAATGCGCAAGCGTGAATAGTTGCGTGTTGCTCCGGAAAAATTTACGGTTATACTCTGACCGTTAGGGGTTATTTGTGCTGTTCCCTCAATATATTCATCGGTTCCGGCAACCTTACCTTCTTTCAAAACTAATTCGCCAGCTTCCCATTTGTAATTAGGGGCATAATATACATGAGGAAAGGTTGGCACTTCGTCTTCTTTATAAGACAGCTCTCCACTTGTCAATTCCCAGCTACTGCCATTATATGTAAAAGCAGCATACTTAGTCCCTAAAGTCTTACTGGTCATCTCCAGAAGCAACTCATCTCCTTCTGCCCATGAAGTTTTACCTTCATCTGGTGTACCAATAGCACGAGTCTGTGAATCTCCGAATACCGGAAATTCACCTACAACTAACTGTACGTTGCTCTTGCCTGTTGTTGTGGTTGTTTCTTCTATATCACTTGTGCATGACGCCATTACTATAGTAACGACAGCCAGCATGATGTATTGAAATATCTTTTTCATATTCTTTCCTCCTATTATTTGAGTTCATCTTCGTTTGTCCATCCAGTCATATTATCTATGCTGATTCGGGTTAGTTCCACTTTATCTTTTCCTACATCGAGTTTGTAGGTGTAGCGATGGCCCTCTTGAAACTCCGTATTTGACTTCATTTTTGCATGGAAGTTTTGGTCGCCTATCTTGAATTTCACGAAAATCTCGTCAGTTTTGTATGAACCAGGGATAACGATTGCAGAAAACATACCATCGTCATGCTTACAGGCTTTTACCCAATCAGGATTGCCAGAAGGTGTACCCATTACAAATTTCCCCTGGTGTGGGTCGCTAAAAAATCTAACACTGTTGTTTTTTGAATACACTTGTGGTTCACTAATATCCATATCAGGATAATCCGCAGTACCAACATGATATACTATCGTGACCAGCGACATGCGATGCTTCATAGGAAT
>JAIJUV010000409.1 GCA_022732315.1 Prevotella sp. | reverse complement strand
TACAGCCACAATCCGCTCAATATCAGGCGATGATGGAATGGAGCCAGTTCAGCCATCAGCATCCGGAAATTGTGGATCAATACACCACCCGATGCGATGTATTGAAACAATTCGAAAAAAATCTCTAATCTCTTACCATTTTCCCGGCGTTGGGAAAATGATACCTCTTGCTAAAGGTGCTCAGCATGAAGTCAAGGATGTTACGGCTCGAGAATACTGCAACCTCCACGGATTGTGGAAGGGGGTAATCTAAAAGATTATGGAAAAGGAATACTATCATTCAGGAGGATATATCTATATTGTAGACACATTCTCCTGATTTTTCATCTATCAATCAAAGTTTTTCTCAAAAAAATTTGGAACTTATTGAAATTATTCGTATATTTGCACCCAATAATTATCATACACGCATTTTTAACAATAATACGATATCATTTAATCATTATTTAATTATAAACATTTAAATCACAACAATTATGAGAAGAACTATTTTTACTTTTATCATGCTTTGTTTCGTAACACTAACTCTGCAGGCACAAGATGTCTGGACAGCAGCAGGTTCTAGCACAATCTTCGGTTCTCATTGGGATCAAAAGGATACCAGCAATGACCTGACCGATAAAGGGAACGGTATCTGGGAGCTCACCAAAACCGACTGCATTCTTGAAAAAAATGTGAAATACGAACTTAAAGTCGTGAAGAATCATTCATGGGGCGAATCGTACCCTAAAACCAGCGCCAACTATGTCTTTATGGTAGAAGAGACAGGTACCTATAACGTCACTATCCAGTTTAATGAAACCAGCCACGAAGTCAGTGTAACCACCAAAAAAACAGGTGGTGCTGTTATCGGCGAAAAGACATGGACTGTAGCCGGTTCACCCGAAATTCTCGGAGTAGAATGGAAGCCGAAAGCGACAGAAAACGACATGATCAAACAGGAAGATAACGTCACATATATTCTGACCAAGACCAATCTGACCCTCGCTATAGGTACTTATAAATATAAGATCTGTGCAAACCATGGATGGGCAGAAAACTATGGTGACGAGAATGACCCAGAAGGTAATGCTTCCATTTATATCAAAGAAGCCGGAACCTACGATGTTACCTTCACCTTCAATCAGGCAACCAAGGAGGTATCAGCTACAGCTGTAGCAAGCGTAACCGACGGCATTAGCCAGATTGCCAGTGACATCAAGACCAAGAAAGTAATCTTCAATCTTCAGGGACAGCGCATTTCTGCTCCAAAACAGGGAGTTTACATCATTAACGGCAAAAAAGTAGTCTTGAAATAACAAATACTTATCATAGTAATCATCAGAAAGGCATTCACCAGCATCGTGAATGCCTTTTTTTAGATAATTTTCCACGATTTTTTCGTATCTTTCATTTATAATGTGTAACTTTGTATCCAATATATTTAAAGCAAAAGAACAATGGCAAAGAACAATAAGCAGACAGCTGGTCAAGATGGTGTCAGCAAAATGGTCGCCCTTGGTTCTAAGAAATTCATCGCACAACAACTGAACTACGCCCGCACATCAGCTGTTATGCATGCGCACAACAGGTGATGTGCAATCGCACAACAGCTGTTGTGCGATTGCAGAAGGTATCTCTTCCAGCAACTTATCCTATCTCTTCCAACAACTTATCCTATATATCCCAAGGACTTATGTCATATTTTTCAGGCACCTCTCCCGTATATTCCAACGTTTTCACCTATATCGTTGCGCTTCCTCAAGCGTTTCTGTCGGTTTATCATCGTTGATTCTTCCGTCATCTATGATTTTTAGTTAATTTTCAACGATTTCTTTGTATCTTTCATTTATAATGTGTACCTTTGCACCGGAAATTTAAACGTTTAAAGATAAAATGGCATTAAAATGTGGTATTGTAGGCCTCCCAAACGTGGGTAAGTCTACACTGTTCAACTGTCTGTC
>JAIJUV010000077.1 GCA_022732315.1 Prevotella sp. | reverse complement strand
CAGGGCGCCTTGCTGATTGCCATTATACCCAGGGCGATGCCCTGGGCTAGGAGCTTTTGGGCCTTCAGCCCGTACTTGAACCACATGCGAAACTTCAGTGTCTTATTTTTTATTTGCCTGTATATTTCTTGATGGCTTTGATAAATGTATCGCCATATTTCTTGATCTTGAATTCTCCGATACCGCTGATGAGACCGAATGCCTGGAGGGTGGTAGGCTTCATCCTGGTTAATTCGTGCAGACTCTTATCTGATAGCACGATGTATGGAGGATAGCCCTGCTCATCGGCAAGATTCTTTCTGATCTTACGCAGATATTCGAAAAGCTTCTTATCTTCTACGTTTGATATTTCATCCTCGAAAATCACACGCTCGGCATGAACCACAGGGATGCTGTTTCCTCTTGATGGTCTGTTGACCCTTTGCGGACGAGGAGAACGCTCTTCATTCTCAACAATCGCCAGCGAAACCTGATGTTCTCCCTTGAGAACCTTCCAGCCTAATGGCGTGACTTTCATCTGATTATGCATATTGTACGCCACTTCGAAGAAACCCATCTGCAGCATCTGGAGCATGTATGCCTGCCAGTCGCGGACGCTCACGTCCTTGCCTACACCAAAGGTTTTCAGTTCGTTGTAGTGGTTGCGAGCCACGGCAGGCGTCATCATCCCTCTCAATATCTCGATGCAGGTGCCCACGGCAATCTTTTCGCCCGCACGGACCACGGCACTCAGCGCCTTCTGGGTGAGCACGGTGCCATCGAAGGTATGGGGCGGATTCTTGCACACATCGCAATGACCGCAATCCTTCGCCGCCGTCTCTCCGAAATAATTCAGGAGGATTCTCCTTCGGCACACTCTCGATTCGGCGTATTCTTCCATTCTGCGCAGCTTTTCCAGATTCACCGCTTTCTGTCCGCTTTCTTCGCAGAACGAACGGAGGGTGATGATATCTGCCATCGAATAGAACAATACAGTGTCGGCTGGTGCGCCATCTCTTCCGGCTCTGCCTATCTCCTGATAGAAACTCTCTATGCTCTTCGGCATGTTGTAGTGAATCACCCAGCGCACGTTGCCCTTGTCGATGCCCATTCCGAAGGCGATGGTAGCGCAGACCACCTCTATCTGGTCCATCTTGAAACGCTCCTGCACCGAGGCTCGCTGCTGGGCGGAGAGTCCGGCATGATAGGCTTCGGCATTGATGCCATGCGACTGTAGCGCCTCTGCCACCATCTCCGTGTTCTTGCGCGAGAGGCAGTAGATGATGCCTGCCTCTTCGGGACGACGGGCGATGAAATGGTAGATGAACTTCAGCTTCTCCTTCTTGGTGCTTTCCTGGCGCACAGAGAGACTGAGGTTGGGACGGTCGAAGCTGCTCACGAAGGTTCGTCCGTTCAGATGCAGCTGGTTGATGATGTCCTCGCGGGTAATCTTATCGGCTGTAGCCGTAAGCGCCATCACCGGAATGCCACGGAATTTCTCGTGAAGGAGTCCGAGCTGGGAATACTCCGGACGGAAATCGTGCCCCCACTGACTGATGCAGTGGGCTTCATCCACGGCGAAGAGCGAGATCTTGATGTTACTGAATAAGTAAGGTATCTCGCTGATGAGTTTTTCGGGAGAAACATAGAGCAGTTTGAGTTCGCCCGCTTCGCATCGTCGACGGATGATGACATCGTCGGTGACGTCATTACCGCTGTTCAGTGCCTCGGCAGGGATTCCGTTTGCCTTGAGTGCCTCCACCTGGTCGTGCATTAAGCTGATGAGGGGCGAGATGACCACGGCAGTGCCTTCCATCGCCAGCGCCGGAACCTGGTAGCAGAGGCTCTTACCTCCGCCCGTAGGCATGAGCACGAGGCAGTCGTGGCCCTGCATCACTTCCTGGATGATGGCCTCCTGATTCGGTCGGAAGGAGTCGTATCCGAAGTACGATTTTAATATCTCGTTGATTTGCATATCTCTTAACTATTTTTCTTCTTTTTCGTTGGATATTCCTGCAAAGTTACGAAAAAAACGGGAGATTTATTACATTTCTTTATATAAATTGAGAAAAGTGGGCAGAAAAGTTTGAAAATTGAAATAAAAGTCGTACTTTTGCGGTAGAATAAAGGTTTTAAACATGGCAAAATGTAATGTAAACACCCAAGAGCGCTTCGCCGACATCCAGATGCTTCGTTACGAACTGAAGGGTTTTGACGAATTGTCGCTCAACCAGAAATTGTATATCTATTGCTTGTCAATGGCTACGCTGATGGGACGTGACATCACGTTCGATCAGCAGGGAAAGTACAACCTGCGCATCCGCAAGACCCTGGAGGCAATCTATCGCCACTATAAGGGAACAGGAGAGAAAGCAGAGACGCTGGCATCTGATATCAGCGAAAGCGGAGAGTCTTCTGGAAAAGATATCTGCGAAAGCGAGGATTTCAAGGCTTTCGAGATTTATCTGAAGCGAGTATGGTTCGTCAGCGGCATCCATCACCATTATGGCTGCGAGAAATTCAAGCCGGGATTCTCTGAGGAATTCTTCTATGAACTGATGGAGAACATCAACGAGGCGGAACTGCCGCTGAAGCGTGGAGAGAGCAAGGAAGACCTGCTCCGACTGCTGGTACCCATTATCTTCGACCCCGAGGTGATGCCGAAGCGCGTGAACCAGACGGATGGCGAGGACCTGGTGCAGACTTCTGCCTGCAACTTCTATGAGGATGTGACCCAGGAGGAAGTGGAGCGGTTCTATGCCAAGATGAAGGATGCCGACGACGCCACTCCGCCATCTTATGGTCTCAATTCCAAGCTCACCAAGCGCAACGGCGAGATGGTGGAACTGGTTTGGAAGGAAGATGGACTCTATGGTGAGGCCATCAGGGAAATCGTATCCTGGCTGCTCAAGGCTCAGAAATATGCCGAGAATGAGGGACAGAAGCACGTTATCGACCTGCTCGTGAAGTTCTATCGCACGGGTAATCTCGTGGATTTCGACCGATATAGCATCGCCTGGGTGCAGCAGCACGAGGGCATGGTGGATTTCATCAACGGATTCATCGAGGTATATGGCGACCCGCTGGGACTGAAAGGTACCTGGGAGGGAATCGTGGAATACAAGGACCTGGAGGCCACCCAGCGCACGCAGACCATCAGCAAGAATGCACAGTGGTTTGAGGATCATTCGCCTGTGGATCCCCGCTTCCGCAAGCCGGAGGTGAAGGGCGTTACAGCCAATGTAATCTGTGCGGCGATGCTTGGCGGTGAGGAATATCCGGCTTCCGCCATCGGCATCAACCTGCCTAATGCCAACTGGATTCGCCAGGAGCACGGTTCGAAGAGTGTGACCATCGGCAACCTGACCGATGCCTACAACAAGGCAGCGCAGGGCAACGGATTCAGAGATGAATTTGTTATCGACGAGGAGACCGTGGCGCTGATGAACCAGTATGCTGATATCACCGACGACCTGCATACGGATTTGCACGAGTGCCTGGGTCATGGTAGCGGTCAGCTTCTGCCTGGTACCGATGCTGATGCCCTGAAGGCGTATGGCAACACGATAGAGGAGGCGAGAGCCGACCTTTTCGGATTATATTATGTAGCCGACCACAAGCTGGTGGAATTGGGATTGACTCCTAACGACGAGGCTTACAAGGCGCAGTATTACGGTTATCTGATGAACGGATTGCTCACCCAGACCATCCGCATCAAGGAGGGCGACAAGATTGAGGAGGCGCACATGAGAAACCGTGCCCTCATTGCCTGGTGGACGCTGGAGCATGCCGAGGGTGCCGTGGAACTGGTGACGGAAGAGGTGAGCTATGCTTCTGCCGAGGATGCTCTGAAGGATTCTGAGGGAAATATCGTAACCACCCGAACCTATGTGAAGGTGAATGATTACGGGAAGCTCCGCCATCTGTTTGGAGAATTGCTTGCTGAGATTCAGCGTATCAAGAGCGAGGGTGATTATGAGGCTGCCCGCCAGTTGGTGGAGAAGTATGCCGTGAACATCGACCCAGCCTTGCATCGCGAGATTCTGGCGAGATACAAGAAGCTGAATCTGGCTCCATACAAGGGCTTTATCAATCCGAAGATGACGCTGGTGTTTGACGAGGAGGGCAATCCTATCGATGTAAATCTCGATTACGAGGAGAGCTATACCGACCAGATGCTCCGCTATTCTGAGGAGTACGGAACGCTATAAATAATAAATATGACAGATAATAAGAACGAGGAATTTCCGATAGTAGATGAAATGGGCAATATCCTGGGTGCCATTACCCGCGGTCATGCCCATGACGGATGCAAGATATTGCATCCTGTGGTTCATCTGCATGTATTCAACAGTAAGGGAGATTTATATCTCCAGCACCGTCCGGCATGGAAGGATATTCAGCCTGATAAGTGGGATACTGCCTGTGGCGGACATGTGGATTTGGGCGAAAGCGTGAACCAGGCACTTCATCGTGAAGTAAGGGAAGAGCTGGGTATCATGGATTTCGAGCCGGAGAGCTTAGGACACTATGTGTTTGAGAGTCAGAGAGAAAAGGAACTGGTATATGTGCATCGCTGTGTGTATGATGGCGAGGTGAAGCCGAGTCAGGAAGAGTTGGCTGGCGGCAGATTCTGGAGTAAGGAAGAAATCAAGGAAAATATCGGAAAAGGTGTTTTCACTCCGAATTTCGAAAACGAATACCAGAAGTTTTTCATGTTATAAGGTCACGCAGATTTCGCAGATAACGCAGATTTTTTGATTGACTCTTTTTATGTCCCACAGCTTCCACTTGTGTCCCACAGATTCCACAGATATACACAGATTTTTGACCTAAAATCTGCGTCATCTGCGAAATCTGCGTGACTATACATCATGCAGTTCCGGTTACTCGACCGAACAGGTCGCTTTCCGTTTAATCCGTGCGTAATCCGAAAAGCAAGAATGTCTCCGATAACTCCGCGTGAGATCCGATGAATAAAAACTCCGCAGATAAAATTATATCTCGAAGATACCCTTGAGTGCCCCTCTGGCGATATTCTCGAAATCTTCTCCGAAATCGCAGAAACGCATCACTGCATTGGCGGCTGCATGCTTCACACCCATGTTGTCACCCTGGAAGGCAACGGCAGCCTGATCCAGGAACTCATTGATACCACGGTCGTTAGGTTCTTTGCCATTCGCAAAAAGACGGGCAAGAAGCTGGAAACCAGCTATTTCGTAAAGCGGTTTGTCGCTGGCTATCCATTGATAGGCAATGACAGGCGCATACTCCACATGCTGCAACAGGTTGAAGGCAAGCATCTCTGCCATCTCCTGGCTCTGCACCTGCTCCATCCAGATATCCGTTATCTCGGCAAGCATCCTGTCGGCAGGCATGATGAGGGTGGCAAGAATCTTGCACTCTCGGATGTCTTCCTTCCAAAGTTCAATGGCGAGGTCGTAATCCTTGCCGTATTCCTGCGCCATCTTCTTCAATTCATAGAAGGGCACACCCCAATTCAGCTTATATCCCAAGCCCTTGTCGCGCATGGATTGCGAACCCGGACCGTTCATCAACAAGCGAAAGCTTCGCTTGATGGTCATCAGTTTCTGATGTGTTTCTTCGTTCATCATTATTTAAATCTAAAGTTTTAATACCTTGCAGAACATTCCGTCGAACTGCTCTTCGATATTCGCTGGCTTATGCTTGAAGATGCCGAAGATGGCACTTCCGCTTCCGCTCATGGCTGCATATACGGCACCCAGATTGTAGAGCTTCTGCTTGATTTCGGCAAGTTCGGGATGCATCGCAAAGATAGGAGCCTCGAAATCGTTGATGAGCTCATCCTTCCACGTCTCGATAGGCTGGCGCACAATGTCGCGGCAGCACTTGGCAGGCTGCTTCGGGGTGATGGCAGCATAGGCATCCTTGGTGCTTACGGCGATGTCGTCGCGCTTTACCACCACGATGTAGTAGCCCTTCATGTTGTCGCCAGGACCGCTCACCGGCATCAGCTCGCTTCCTATACCCTCAGCATAGCAGGCTGTATCTCCATCCTCAGGGTCGGCACTGATAAAGTAGGCGCAGTCGGCACCGAGTTTGGCAGCATATCTCTCCATCTCCGGTATTCCGATGTTGAGGCGGAAGCGCTCGTCGAGCAGACGGATCATGTAGGCAGCATCAGCCGATCCGCCACCCATTCCGGCCTGCGAAGGGATGCGCTTCACCAGATGAGCATGGATGCGAGGAATCTTGAAGTCGGCAGCAATCATATTGTATGCCTTCACCACCAGGTTCTTCTGCTCATCGCAATCTACAGCGTTGCCCGTAATCTTCAAGTCACAAGGCACCTCGCTTGGAAATTCATCGCCCATCAGCTTGATTTCCAGGGCGTCGGTAAGCGGGATAGGGTAGAACACGGTCTCCAGGTTGTGGTAGCCGTCAGCCCGCTTGCTTACTATGTTTAAGCCAAGATTTATTTTGGCGCATGGAAATGTAATCATAATCAATATTGTTTAAGAGTCGATAATACTAATATCATTATAATATTGATGCAAAGATATAAAAAATATCCCAATTCCTGCTCATTTCCTATAGAATATTTTCCTGGCAGCATTAAAAATATTAAAATCATCCCTATTTTGCAATATCTTTTGTATCTTTGCAAAATGTATCCTCGTTTCAGAAAGAGTGATTCCGCTTAAGGGGAAATATATTTTGAGTTAAGGCTAATAATATTTAGCCTTAAGACTAAAAATATTTATCCTTAAGGCTAAATAAATGATTAGATAAAAATAAAAAATAAAATAGCTATGAAGAAAGGTGATAAAGTAAGATTCCTGAGTGAAGTGGGCGGCGGAAAGGTGGCCGGCTTCCAGGGCAAAAATATCGTGTTGGTGGAGGATGAAGACGGATTCGAGATTCCGATGCCTATCAACGAGGTGGTAGTGGTGGAACAGGACGACTATGCCATGGGCAAGATGATTTCTGCCAAGATGGATGCCAAGCAGAGAGCGGAGGAGCATGCCAACACCGAACTGCATCAGGACAGCCGAAGCATCAAGGCTATCCTGAACGAGCACGAGAACGACGTGGATATGAACGTAGAGGAATATGATGCTGCCGACCGCGAGATTACCTTCGTGAAGCAGATTCAGGAGCGTACGGGCGGCAACAAGCTCAGCGCTTACCTCGCCTTCGTGCCTATCGACATCAAGGACGTGACCAATACCCGCTTCGAATCGTATATGGTGAACGACAGCAACTACTATCTGCGCTACACCTATCTCGTAGCCGAGGGCAATGCATGGACCCTGAAGGCTGAAGGCGAAATCGAGCCGAACACCAAACTCTTTATCGAGGAATTCGGTCGTGAAGCCCTGAACGAGATGGAGCACATCGCCATCCAGCTGATTGCCTATAAGAAGGACAAGCCTTTCCTTCTGAAGCCAGCCACGGACGTTCAGTTCCGCCTCGACCCGGTGAAGTTCTACAAGCTTCATCTCTTCGAGGAGAATGACTTCTTCGAGACGCCAGCCTATCTCTTCACCATTGTAGAGAACGACGAGGTAGCCCGTCCGCTGGTCATTGATTCCAAGCGATTGAAAGAGCAGATGTACAAGGACGAGAAGGTGATAGCCAACACCAGCAAGAAGAAGAGTAAGAAGGATGACGGTACCCTCATCATCGATCTTCATGCAGATGAAGTGCTTGAAACAACTGCTGGAATGAACTCTGCCGATATTCTTCATTATCAGATGGATATCTTCAAGAAGACGATGGCTGAGAACAAGAAAAACAAGGGACAGAAGATTATCTTCATCCATGGTAAGGGAGAGGGCGTATTGCGCCAGGCACTCATCCACGAGCTGAACTATCGCTATAAGAGCTGCACCTATCAGGATGCTTCCTTCCAGGAGTATGGATATGGTGCCACACAGGTTACTATCCGATAAAAGTAATCATAAAGTTCAAAGTTCAAATCTCAAAGTTCAAAGTAACATGAAGTACGGATTTATTAAGGTGGCAAGTGCCATCCCTGCCGTCAAGGTGGGCGATGTCATCTTCAACACCCAACAGATAGAAAACCAGATAGCCCAGGCGGAAGGCAAGGGCGTAGAGATCATCACTTTCCCGGAATTATCCATCACGGGATATTCCTGTCAGGACCTCTTCCGACAGCAGATGCTCCTGGAATCATCCGAGCAGGCAGTGATGATGCTGCTCGATTTCACCCGAAAGCTCGACATCATCTCTATTGTCGGTGCTCCGGTAGTGGTAGGCGACCTGCTGCTGAATTGCGGTATCGTGATTCAGCACGGACAGATCTTGGGCATCGTGCCAAAGACTTATCTGCCTAACTACAGCGAGTTCTACGAGAAGCGCTGGTTCGCCTCTGCGCAGGACTTGCGCGATTGCGAGGTTCGCTATGCCGGACATAGGGTGAAACTGACACCGGATGTGCAGATATTCCACACCTTCGACGGCGTGCAGTTTGGCGTGGAGATATGCGAGGATGTATGGGCTCCGGCTCCTCCTAGCAACAAGTTGGCGCTGGCTGGTGCCGATCTTATCTTCAACCTCTCTGCCAGCGATGAACTCATCGGAAAGCACAACTATCTGAAGAGCCTTCTGAGTCAGCAGAGTGCCCGCACCATGACGGGTTACATCTACAGCTCCTGCGGTTTCGGCGAGAGCACGCAGGATGTGGTTTATGGCGGAAATGCTTTGGTTTACGAGAATGGAGCTTTACTTTCACAGAGTGAACGCTTTTCTCTTGACCCTCAGATGGTTATTGCGCAGGTAGATGTAGAGAAACTCCGTTCGGAGCGTCGCACCAATTCCACCTACGTCAATGCCCAGCGCAACATCAAATATTCGGTTCTGGGCGGACAGTTCAATATCCGAAACATCGATGCTGAGCCTACTGAGAACGAGCGTGAATTCGTATTGGAGCGCGAGGTGAATCCGCATCCTTTCATTCCTACAAGCAGCGATATGAATGCCTCCTGCGAGGAGATTTTCAATATCCAGTTGATGGGTCTTGCCAAGCGCATCGTCCACACCCATGCCAAGACGGTAGTAGTGGGTATCAGCGGCGGATTGGATTCCACCCTTGCCCTGCTCGTCTGCGTGAAGGCTTTTGATAAGCTGAAGATGGACCGCCGTGGCATTGTGGGTGTTACCATGCCAGGTTTCGGAACCACCGATAGAACATATAATAATGCCATCTCGCTGATGAAGAGTCTGGGCATTACCATCAGGGAAATCAGCATCGCCAAGGCGGTGACCCAGCATTTCGAGGATATCGGTCATGATGCCAGCGTGCATGATGTAACCTACGAGAATTCTCAGGCACGCGAGCGTACCCAGATTCTGATGGACCTTGCCAACAAGATGGGCGGTATGGTGATAGGTACAGGTGACCTCTCTGAGCTGGCTCTGGGATGGGCCACCTATAATGGCGACCACATGAGCATGTATGGCGTGAATGCCAGCATCCCTAAGACCCTGATCCGCCATCTCGTGAACCATGTTGCCGAGAGTGGGGTAGATGAGCAGAGCCGTATCACCCTGCGCGACATCATCGATACGCCTATCAGTCCGGAGTTGATTCCTGCCGATGAAAATGGTAATATCAAGCAGAAGACGGAAGACCTGGTGGGACCATACGAGTTGCACGATTTCTTCCTCTATTATTTCCTGCGCTTCGGTTTCCGTCCAGCCAAGATCTACATGCTAGCAAAGAAAGCGTTTATCGATACCCAGTTGGAGCGTGTGAAGATCAGCGACAACGATCCTGATTCCTATGATGAGGAGACCATCAAGAAATGGCTCAAGACATTTGTTCGCCGTTTCTTCAACCAGCAGTTCAAGCGCAGCTGTCTGCCTGATGGTCCGAAGGTGGGAAGCGTGAGCCTCAGTCCTCGTGGCGACTGGCGCATGCCTAGCGATGCCGCATCCACCATCTGGCTGCAGGAGGCGGAAAACCTGTAGTTTTCAAGCCAGCCTTAATAGAATATTGATTCCCGATTTGAGCATCCGATACTATTTTGGTGCTCAAATCGGGATTTTTAATAGAAAAATTATTAATTTATCACCCCTTTATTCGGGAAAAACATATTTTTTTTGTAACTTTGCGCCCAAAAGTAAAAACAATATAAAATTAAAATAGATAATATGGCTAAGAAATTTGCCGAGCACAACGGTCTGAATCTCACTCAGACAAACAATGACGTACTAGCAGCGTGGGAGAAAAACGATATCTTCCACAAGTCTATCGACGAGCGTGAAGGCTGCCCTCAGTTTATCTTCTTCGAGGGACCTCCATCAGCTAATGGCCACCCGGGTATTCACCACGTGTTGGCACGTAGTATCAAGGATACATTCAACAGATACAAGACCATGAAGGGCTTCCAGGTTCACCGCAAGGCGGGATGGGATACCCACGGACTCCCTGTTGAACTCGGTGTCGAGAAGGAACTCGGCATCACCAAGAAGGATATCGACAACAAGGCTTCTGAGAAGTATATCTCTACCGAGGATTACAACCACAAGTGCCGCGAGAACGTGATGAAGTTCACCGCCGAGTGGCGCGAGTTGACCGAGAAGATGGGTTACTTCGTAGATCTCGACCATCCTTATATCACTTACGATAACAAGTATATCGAGACACTTTGGTGGCTCCTCAAGCAGCTCTACAACAAGGGTCTGCTCTACAAGGGTTACACCATCCAGCCATACTCTCCAGGCGCAGGTACAGGTTTGAGCTCTCACGAGTTGAACCAGCCTGGCTGCTATCGCGATGTCAAGGACCTTACCACCACAGCCCAGTTCCTCATCAAGGATCCTAAGGCAGAGTGGACCAAGTGGGGCAAGCCATACTTCATCGCATGGACCACTACACCTTGGACTCTGCCATCAAACGTGGCTCTCTGTGTGGGTCCTAAGATTGACTATGTAGCCATCGAGACCTACAACCTCTACAATGGCGAGCCTATGACACTCGTGATGGCTGAGGCTTTGGTAGGTTCATATCTGAAGGCTGACCAGGAGTGCAAGGAGGGCGATCTCCTGCCATTCGACAAGGAGAAGAAGCAGTGCCCATGGCGCATTATCGACCACATGAAGGGTACCGACCTCGAAGGCATGCACTACGAGCAGCTCCTGCCATGGGTAAAGCCATGCGAGAAGGTAGATGCTTTTGCTCCAGCTTTCGT
>JAIJUV010000076.1 GCA_022732315.1 Prevotella sp. | reverse complement strand
TGCTGCGAATATCATTGCTTGCATCATTGCTAAATAGCTATTTTAAAATGTGCGTGCAAATTTACTAACTTTTTGCGAGATAGCCAAATTTGCACGCTAAATATTATTGTTTTGCAGGCAAAACCTGCTCAATCTCTTGCTCACGGTGGCAAATTCGCACCTCCACGCCAAACTTTTCGTGAATGTGCTCTGCCAGATGCTGGGCTGAATAGACACTGCGATGCTGACCGCCGGTGCAACCGAAACAGAACATCAGCGAGGTGAATCCGCGCTGGATATATCGGTTTACGTGATGATCAGCCAACGCATAGACATGTTCCAGGAACTGCAGTATCTCTCCATCATCCTCCAGGAATCGGATGACAGGTTCATCCAAACCGGTCAACTTCTTATAAGGCTCATATCTTCCAGGATTATGGGTGCTTCTGCAATCAAACACATAACCGCCTCCATTTCCTGAAGGATCCTCCGGAATTCCCTTCTTGAAGGAGAAGCTGAACACTCGCACCACCAGCGGGCCCTTGCCGTCATACTTGGAATAAGTGGCAGGACCATCCTGCGGATGAGCCCGGTAGATGTTGTTATCCGTAATCTTGTAACCATCTGCACGGGTAACAGCCACGCTCTCAATACGCTTGAACTGCGGCAACTCGGTGAGTCGGCGCAGCATATCCATCATATAAGGATATGGGAACACCTTCTCGCCCATCTTCAGCAAATCGCGCAGGTTCTGAATGGCAGCCGGAATACTTTCCAGGAAATGCTTCTTGCGCTCAAAATAGCCACGGAATCCGTAGGCACCCAACACCTGCAGGGTACGGAAGAGCACAAACAGGCTCAAACGATTCACGAAATGGCGGATGGATGGCACTTCAGTATAGTTTTTCAACGACTGATAGTACTCCCAAACCAGTTCACGGCGCAACTTGAACGGATACTTAGCCGAAGCCTGCCAGAGGAAAGAAGCCAGGTCGTAGTAGAACGGTCCCTTTCTGCCTCCCTGGAAATCGATGAAGAACGGATTGCCTTCAGCATCGAGCATCACATTGCGTGCCTGGAAATCGCGATAGAGGAAGCAGTCCATCTTTTCGGATGTCAGGTCCTTCGCAAACAGACGGAAGTTTGCCTCCAGTTTCAGTTCGTGGAAATCCAGATCGGTAGGCTTCAGAAAACAGTACTTGAAGTAGTTGAGATCGAAGAGCACACTATCCACATCGAACTCCGGCTGCGGATAACAGTTCTCCCACTCCAGGCCACGAGCGCCACGCAATTGGATGTTAGGCAACTCACGAATGGTTTTCTTCAGGAGTTCCTTCTCCTTCTGGTTATACCTGCCACCAGCTTCCCGTCCACCTTTGATGGCATCAAAGAGGGAAGTTCCGCCCAAATCGGTCTGGATATAGCAGAGCTGATCCTCGCTCACAGCCAACACCTTAGGCACCGGCAACTGTCGAAGCGTGAAATGATTAGCCAGATAAATGAACGCATGATCCTCATCACGACTGGTTCCGATGACACCAATCACGGTATCACCATCCTGCTTGATGATGCGGAAATACTGGCGGTTGCTGCCCTGTCCTGCCAATCTGATGACATCGACAGGTTCTTCACCAGCCCATTGCTTATAAAGATTAATCAGCTTTTCCATTCTTATTCAATTTACGACGTTTTCTGTCATCATCTATTTTCTGTGCAAAGTTGTCGCCGATAAATAGAATCAACAGCACACCTAGCGTAGTTAAGAATGAGTTTGTATTAGTCATTCCCAACTCAGCCTTTGTTATATAAATCAGTCCTCCAATAACTATCAGAAAGACCAAAGCTTTTTTCCAATCAATATTATTCATGCTATAAAAATGCTATTGTGGTGCAAAGATACAATAAAATTCTGATTTAGTGGAAAGAAAGAGAATTTATTTTAGCAGGAAAACGATGTATTCGCAAATCCTTAACTCCCTTTAACGCAGGATGCCTATAAACACAAAAAAATCGGATGTCTCACGACAACCGATTTTCAAAAACAAACTACTTAAAAACTAATCTACTAAAACAAATCAAAAAAAATATCTTTATCGACCTTGCGGTCGCATTTATCAGTACTATTTCTATTTCGATTGCAAAGGTACAAAAAAAGCCCAATACCTCCAAACAATTTTGCTTTTTTTTGCAGCTTATAAACAAATTAAACACAAAAATAGGGATAATTCATTGAGAATCACCCCTATTTGTTATTTTCACTTTGCAAACCAGCACCTTTAGAGTATGCTTTGTTTGCACGAATCTGTAGAATTACCTACTATATTCTGCTAGATTACATCATGCCGCCCATGCCTGGAGCAGCAGCTGGTGCTGCAGGAGCTGGCTCTGGTTTGTCAACCAATACGCACTCTGTAGTCAGGAACAAGCCTGCGATAGAAGCAGCGTTCTCCAAAGCTACACGCTCTACCTTGGCAGGATCTACGATACCAGCCTTGCGCATATCCTCGTAAACATCCTTGCGGGCATTGTAACCGAAGTCACCCTCACCCTCGCGTACCTTATTAACTACTACAGAACCCTCGCCACCGGCATTGGCTACAATCTGGCGCAAAGGCTCCTCAATGGCACGCTCTACGATGCGGATACCTGTTGTCTCATCAGCGTTGTCACCCTTCATATCCTTCAATGCCTCGAGAGCACGGATATAAGTGGTACCACCACCAGCTACGATACCTTCCTCGATAGCTGCACGGGTAGCGCAGAGTGCATCGTCAACACGGTCCTTCTTCTCCTTCATCTCAACCTCAGAGTTGGCACCTACATAGAGTACAGCTACGCCACCGGCGAGCTTAGCCAAACGCTCCTGAAGCTTCTCCTTATCGTATGAAGACTTGGTATTCTCAATCTCATTCTTAATCTGAGCTACACGATCCTGGATGTTAGCCTTCTCGCCATGACCATTTACGATAGTTGTATTGTCCTTGGTAACAGTTACCTTGTCTGCAGAACCCAGCATATCCAAAGTAGCCTGCTCCAACTTCAAGCCCTTCTCCTCAGAGATAACAACACCGCCAGTCAACACTGCGATATCCTCCAACATAGCCTTGCGACGGTCGCCGAAGCCTGGAGCCTTTACAGCACAGATCTTCAAACCGCCACGCAAACGGTTAACTACCAATGTAGTCAAAGCCTCAGAATCAACGTCCTCAGCAATAACCAACAATGGACGACCGCTCTCAGCAGCTGGCTGAAGGATTGGCAAGAACTCCTTCAAGTTAGAAATCTTCTTATCATAAAGAAGGATGTATGGGTTATCCATTACACACTCCATCTTGTCAGCGTCTGTCATGAAGTAACCGCTCAGGTAGCCACGGTCAAACTGCATACCCTCAACAACACCGATGTTGGTATCACGGCTCTTGCTCTCCTCGATAGTGATGACACCATCCTTAGAAACCTTGCGCATAGCGTCAGCCAAGAGCTTACCAATCTCTGCATCGTTGTTGGCAGAAACAGTAGCCACCTGCTCAATCTTATCATAGTTGTCGTCTACCTGCTCAGCATGATCCTTGATGAAGGCAACGACAGCAGCTACAGCCTTGTCGATACCACGCTTCAAGTCCATTGGGTTAGCACCTGCAGTAACGTTCTTCAAGCCCTCTGTTACGATAGCCTGAGTCAGGATAGTAGCAGTTGTTGTACCATCACCGGCATCATCACCAGTCTTGCTGGCTACGCTCTTAACAAGCTGAGCACCGGTATTCTCAAACTTATTCTCCAACTCTACTTCCTTAGCCACGGTAACACCATCCTTAGTAATCTGAGGAGCACCAAACTTCTTTTCGATTACCACGTTGCGGCCCTTAGGGCCGAGAGTTACCTTCACTGCATTTGCCAACTGATCAACACCCTTCTTCAAGAGGTCGCGGGCATCCATATTATATTTAATATCCTTAGCCATTTTCTTATCTATTAACTATTAACTGTTAACTATTAATTATCAATTACTCCTCCACTACAGCGAGTACGTCGCTCTGACGCATCATCATATACTTAGTACCATCAAACTCAAGTTCAGTACCAGCATACTTACCGTAGAGAACAGTATCACCTTCCTTGAGAATCATCTCCTCATCCTTGGTACCCTTGCCGGTAGCAACTACCTTACCGCGCTGTGGCTTCTCCTTGGCTGTATCAGGGATAATGATTCCACCTACTTTTTCTTCAGCTGGTGCAGGAAGTACCAGCACTCTGTCTGCTAATGGTTTAATGTTCATGATTCTATATTTTTAAATTGTTATTATTCTTATCTTTTGTCTCTAGCGTAGCCAATGGTGGCATGCACTCTCAACACCCACGCCCTATACGAAAAACGTGCCAAAGCATCAAGACTGACACTTTGGCACGTATTTATACTGACAACCTTGTCAAGATTACTTTTTCTTAGCACTCTTCTTCTTGGCAGATTTCTTTGCAGCTGCCTTTGCTGCCGCCTTCAACTCCTTCTCTGGAGTAGTCAATGCCGTGTAGATAATATCCGCAATCTTACCGGCACCCTTGGCTGTAGGATGAATGCCATCACGCTGCATCATGTCTGCAAAAGTGAAAGCGGTATGCAAATCCACGAAACTGCACTTATTCTTCTTGGCAAGCTTCTGGATGATAGGCATTTCCCCATTCACGATAACGCTATCCTTGATGGTCCAGCTATCCTTCAAGGCAGGAATCGGAGAACAGAGATAGATCTTTGGTTTGCTTGGCAATGCCTTCAAGGTATCAATCATCGCCTGCATGCTCTGCTTATATTCCTCTGCCCCCTTCGCCCAGTTATGGGTCTTGGTATCGTTGGTTCCCAACTTGACGACAACTACGTTAGGGTTGAAAGCCTTGGCATCTCTCCAAGCCAACTCGTTCATATAAGGCAGATCGCCCTTGTTCATCATTGTACGGGCAGAAACACCGAAGTTCTTCACCTCATAGCCATCACCCAACTTTTTCTGCAACTGAGCAGGATATCCTTTAACCGGAGCCATTCCTATGCCAAAGCCATCAGTGATGGAATTACCAATACAAGCCACACGAATGGCATCCTCCTTTGGAGCCTTAAAACCGTTAAGCCAACAGGTAAGGTCATTCAGCATCTGCTCATGATAAGGAAATCCATGGGCTGCATCACGGAAGCCCCAGCCATGACCGCAGGTTGGATAAACATGCATGGTACACTCGTTGCCCTCGTTTCTCATCGCAGAATAATAAGCCACACCATTGGTTACCGGTGGAACCACCTCATCATCACTCGACATCAGGATGATGGCACGAGGAGTGAGATGGCGACGGACAGCCTTGTCGTTAGACCATTCCTTCACCAGCTGAGGATTGGTCTTGCGTTCCTCACCCAGGAAGTTGACGCAGGAACCCTTATGGGTGATGCGCTCATCCATCGAAATCACAGGATAGAAGAGGATGGAGAAGTTAGGACGTACATCATATTCAGCATGGGTACTTACCGAAGAAGCCAGATGGCCGCCAGCCGAGAAGCCCATGATACCCACATCCTCCTTATTAATATGCCATACGGCAGCACTGTCTCTCACGGTACGCATCGCCTGGTAGGCATCACCGAGCGGGATATTGCGGTCGCCCTTCGGCATGCGATACTTCAGAACGAAGTAGGCGATGCCCTGCTTGTTGAAATATTCAGCCCACTGATGTCCCTCATGTTCCATGGCGAGATGAGAATATCCGCCTCCAGGACAGTCTACCACAGCTCGACCGCTAGGGTTCTGTGGCAGATAGCAGGTGAGTTCACTCTTACCATCCGCACTATTCTTAAGTACGAACTTGCGCGCTGTTGATTGCGCAAACATCGTCAAGGAGGCACAAGCCACCAATGACAAAGCTAAAAATCTTTTCATTACGTATTTAATTTTTAAGTTACGAGTGCAAAGTTACGCATTTTTTCGTTAATACAATGTTATATTTTCGCCAATTTTCGGTTATTTTGTTCAAAACCCTTTGCAGTTTGCTTCTTTTTTACTAAATTTGCAGAAAAATACAAAACTATAAGAATTATGAAGCAGTTTTTCAAAAACGTAGCAGCTACCATCATTGGTATTTTCGCCTCAGGAATCATCATGATGATCCTAGGATTCATCTGTCTGATGGGCATGGTGCTCAATGGCAGCAGCAAGCCTTCATTGGCAGACAACTCAGTGATGGTACTGAAACTGCAAGGTCAAATCGACGATAGAGCAGAAGACAACTGGTTGGGACAACTTACAGGCGACGACAAGTTCAACAACCTGGGTATGAACAATATTCTCTCAGCCATCAAAAAGGCTAAGACCGAAGATAAGATAAAGGGCATCTACCTGGAAACAGGTGATCTTGCCACTGATTACGCCACCCTACAGGAGATACGTGAAGCATTGGCCGACTTCAAGAAAAGCGGCAAGTGGATCATCGCCTATGGAGACAGCTACTCACAGGGAGCCTACTACCTCGCTTCCATCGCCAACAAGGTGTATGTAAACCCAGAGGGACATATCGACTGGCATGGCATCGCTTCACAGTCACAATATATAAAAGATGTGGCAGCCAAGTTTGGCGTTCACTTCACCGTGGTAAAGGTGGGCAAATACAAGAGCTTCACAGAAACATATACCGAGGATAAGATGAGCGACGCCAACCGTGAGCAGGTAACCCGATATATCAGCGGACTCTGGAAGAAAGTACTCGCCGATGTAAGCCAGAGCCGTGGCATCGACAAGGATTCCCTGAATCACTATGCCGACGGACTGATGGTGTTTGACGATACCAGACAGCTGAAATCACGCAAGATGGTGGATGGATTCTGCTATTATGACGAGATTAAAAATGTGGTGAAGAAACAGCTCGGACTGAAAGAAGACGAGAAGATTCGCCAGGCATCTATGAATGATGTGAACGCAACTATCGACGATAGTAGTCTGATGGGCGAACAGGTTGCCGTTTATTACTGCCAGGGAAGCATCGTAAGCACAGCTATTCCTAGCATCTACGGCAACGAACAGCAGATTGTGAGCACCGATGTCATCAAAGACCTGGAGGATTTGGGTAATGACAAGGGCGTGAAGGCAGTGGTTCTCCGCATCAATTCGGGTGGTGGAGATGCTTATGCTTCCGAACAGATTTGGCGTGCCGTAAGTCAGCTCAACAAGAAAAAGCCAGTTGTTGTTTCCATGGGAGGCATGGCTGCATCAGGTGCTTACTATATGAGCATGGGAGCCAGCTACATCATGGCACAGCCTACCACCCTGACGGGAAGCATCGGTATCTTTGGTGCCCTGCCAGACATCAGCGAACTGATGACCAAGAAGTTGGGCTTCAAGTATGATGAAGTAAAGACCAACCGTAACAGCGGCTATACAGGAGCCGGATATTCCCGTCCTTGGAGTGCCGACGAACTTGCCAACCTGCAAGCCTACGTAAACCGTGGTTATGCCCTCTTCCGCCAGCGTGTGGCTGATGGCAGAAAGATGAAGGTGGACGAAGTGGAGAAGATTGCGCAGGGACGCGTCTGGCTGGGAACAGATGCCAAGAACATCAAGCTGATTGATGGCTTCGGCAGCTTAAACGACGCCGTAGCCAAGGCAGCCCAACTAGCCAAGGTATCAGACTATGGCATGATGGAATATCCTTTACCGGAAGATTGGACCACCCTTTTGCTGAAAGAAGTATCAGACAATAGCGGCAACTATCTCGACGAGCAGTTGCGCCTTACATTGGGTGACCTCTATAAACCATTCATGCTGATTCGCAACATGAAGGAAAAGGAACCAGTACAGGCAGCCATGCCTTTCGTACTGAACATCCAATAAGTGTGTGTATATATATAATAAGGTATAAGAAATAAAGGAGAGAGTGAAATGAGAACAGAAGGCGATCTTATCAAGATCAACGATTGGCTGCTACCACTCAGTTGGATATATGGTGGCATCGTGAGATTCCGCAACTGGCTCTTCGATATCGGATTGAAGAAAAGCCGGGCTTTCTCTATCCCCGTCATCTCGGTGGGCAATATCACCGTGGGCGGATCAGGAAAGACTCCGCATGTGGAGTATCTCATCAGATTATTACACGACAAGGGAAAAATTGCCGTGCTTTCTCGTGGCTACAAACGCAAGAGCCACGGCTATGTACTTGCCGACGAAAATACGGAAATGCCTGAGATTGGCGACGAGCCATTCCAAATGCACCAGAAATTCCCCGACATCTATGTGGCAGTAGATGCAAAAAGAGTAAGGGGTATCAACAACCTGCAGTGTGACGAATCCACCAAAGATGTGGATGTGGTATTGCTCGATGATGCGTTCCAGCATCGCTACGTAAAACCGGGCATCAACATCCTGCTGGTAGATTACCACCGACTCATCATCTACGACAAGATGCTTCCGGCAGGAAGACTGCGCGAACCTCTGAGCGGAAAGAACCGAGCCGACATCGTCATCATCACGAAATGTCCAAAGGATCTGAAGCCGATGGAATTCCGCGTGCTCACCAAGGCAATGAACCTCTACCCTTTCCAGAAACTCTACTTCACGTGCATCGACTACGATACACCTAAGGGAGTTTTTACGGGAGAGCTGCTGCCTACCCAGAAAATCGAGACTACAGAAGAGGAAGAAATCATCGACCCGAATCTGGCAGGATTGAAAGATTATCACGTACTTCTCCTTACGGGCATTGCATCGCCTAAGCAGATGGAGCACGATCTCAAGCCGATGGTCAAGGATATGCAGTCACTATCCTTCGGCGATCACCATCACTTCAAGAGCAAGGATATAGACCGCATCAACGAAACCTTCGAGGCAATGCCTCAACCTCGCATCATCATCACTACAGAAAAGGATGCCGTGAGACTGAGAGACTCAGAAGGACTCTACGAGAGTGTGAAAAAGAGCATGTACGAACTGCCTATCAAGGTAAGTTTCATGCTTGATCAACAAAATAACTTTAACGAAAAAATTATTAGCTATGTACGAAAAAATTCAAGAAACAGCATCCTGGCTAAAAGAAAGGATGACCACAAGTCCGAAGACTGCCATCATTCTGGGAACAGGCCTAGGACAATTAGCTTCAGAAATAACTGATAGTTACGAGTTTCCATATAGTGAGATACCAAACTTCCCGGTTTCTACAGTAGAAGGTCATGCCGGCAAGCTGATTTTCGGCAAGTTGGGTGGCAAGGATATCATGGCCATGGAAGGCCGCTTCCATTTCTACGAGGGATACAGCATGAAGGAGGTTACCTTCCCAGAGCGAGTGATGTATGAGTTGGGCATCGAGACCCTTTTCGTAAGCAACGCTTCAGGCGGTATGAACCCAGACTTCGAGATTGGCGACCTGATGGTCATCGACGACCACATCAACTTTTTCCCAGAGCATCCACTGCATGGCAAGAATTTCCCTACCGGTCCTCGCTTCCCAGACATGCACGAGGCATACGACAAGCAGCTCCGCGACCTTGCCGACGAGATTGCCAAGGAGAAGGGTATCAATGCCAAGCATGGTGTATATGTAGGAGTACAGGGTCCTACCTTTGAGACTCCTGCCGAATATCGCATGTATCGCATCCTCGGTGGCGACGCCGTAGGTATGAGCACTGTGCCAGAGGTTATTGTGGCTCGCCATTGCGGCATCAAGGTATTCGGCATCAGCATCATCACCGACCTCGGTGGCTTCGACGTACCTGTTGAGGTAAGCCATGAGGAAGTGCAGATTGCAGCCAATGCTGCCCAGCCAAAGATGACGGAGATTATGCGAGAGATGATTCGCAGATCATAATTGTCAACTATAAACTATAAACTATAAATTATAAATTATCTTGGATATAGCTAAGTTAGGTGAATTCGGTCTCATCGACCATCTCACCAAGGGATATGAAAACAAAAATGCCTCTACCGTCTATGGTGTGGGCGACGACTGTGCGGTGATGCACTATCCAGACAAGGAAGTGCTCATGACCACCGACATGCTCATGGAAGGTGTACACTTCGACCTTACCTATATCGACATGCAGCACTTGGGTTACAAGAGTGCCATGGTCAATATCAGCGACATCTTCGCCATGAACGGCACTCCACGCCAGATGGTGGTAAGCATTGCCCTGAGCAAGCGCTTCAAGGTGGAAGACCTTGACGACTTCTATAAAGGTTTGCGAATGGCATGCGATAAATGGGGAGTTGACATCGTAGGTGGCGACACCACTTCTTCGCTCACCGGTCTTGCCATCAGCATCACCTGCATCGGTGAGGCTGCCAAGGAAGATATCGTGTATCGCAGCGGAGCCAAGGAAACCGACCTCATCTGCGTATCGGGCGATCTGGGCGGAGCCTACATGGGCCTGCAGCTCCTGGAACGCGAAAAGGCTGTGTATTACGGACAGGTGGAAGACATCCGCAAGAAGATGGCAGAGGCTAAGGCAAATAATGATAGCCAGAAGCTTGCCGCTCTCAACAAGGACTTGCAGGAGATGCGCAATTTCCAGCCCGACTTTGCCGGAAAGGAATATCTGTTGCAGCGTCAGCTCCAGCCAGAAGCACGTGGCGACATCATGGCTCAGTTGAGAGAAGCCGGTATCCGCCCAACAGCCATGATGGATATCAGCGACGGCCTCAGCAGCGAACTGATGCACATCTGCGAGCAGAGCCATTGCGGTTGCCGTGTATATGAGAAGAATATTCCTATCGACTACCAGACAGCCGTACAGGCAGAGGAATTCAACATGAACCTCACCACCTGTGCGATGAATGGCGGCGAAGATTACGAACTTCTCTTCACGGTTCCTATCGGCGACCACGAGAAAATCGAGGCGATGGAAGGAGTGAAGCAGATTGGTTACATCACCAAGGAAAGCCTAGGCAAGTTCCTCATCACCCGCGATGGCCAGGAATTCGAGCTCAAGGCACAGGGATGGAATCCTTTGAAAGATTAGCTTAGCGCAAGCAAAGCCTTTCAAAGAATCCTTCGAAAGATTGATTCACCCCATTTCGGGGTTGTTTTTAGTTAAAATACATTAAGCAAGAGAAAATATTTCGTTTTCTCTTGCTCAATTTAAAATTTTATTGTACCTTTGCAACCGCAAAAGAAAATGGTGCCATAGCTCAGTTGGTAGAGCAAAGGACTGAAAATCCTTGTGTCCCCGGTTCGATTCCTGGTGG
>JAIJUV010000408.1 GCA_022732315.1 Prevotella sp. | reverse complement strand
TGCGCGAATGAAAAGTGGCAGAGTGTGAACACTGAAAAATGCTGATGTAACTTTTCTTAACGCATTTTTCTTTTGTTCCAATTTCGCTTTTTATTGTCTTTTTCTGCTTTTCTTGCTTACAATTTGCTCATTTCGAATAAAAGTTATAATTTTGCAGTTGAATTTCAAAAATCAGAAAAATAGAATGAAACAGAATAATAGCAATTTATTATATCATCTTGTGGCTTTCATCACCGTGGCCATCTGGGGAACCACCTTTGTTTCTACCAAGGTGCTGATGCTGAACGGGCTTTCGCCGGCACAGATCTTTACGCTCCGTTTCAGTATTGCATACATCCTGATGCTGATGGTGAATCATAAGCGGATGTTTGCTGATAGCTGGAAAGATGAGTTTAAAATGGCGATGCTGGGAATAACGGGCGGTTCACTCTATTTCTTGAGCGAGAACGAGGCGATGAATTATACCACAACGACCAATACTTCGCTCATCGTATGTTCCTGTCCGCTCTTTGCTACCTTGCTGGTACGTCTGGTTTATCGCCATTCTTCGCGTATCAACATGATACAGCTGTTGGGCTCTCTGCTTGCTTTTGTAGGTATGATTATCGTGGTGCTGAATGGCAGATTCGTGCTGCATCTGTCGCCTGTAGGCGATGCCTTGGCTTTTACGGCATGTATGAGCTGGGCTGTCTATTCGCTCCTGATGAAATCGGTATCGGGCGATTATGGCGCTGCTTTTATTACCCGCAAGGTATTCTTTTATGGTGTGCTTACCATCTTGCCTTATTATCTTATCATCCCTGGGTGGCCGGCATGGGATGTATTTATGAAGCCTCAGGTGGTGGGTAATCTCTTGTTCCTGGGCTGTTTGGCATCCATGATATGTTTCCTTACCTGGAACTGGTGTATCTCTAAGCTGGGAGTCGTGAAAGCTACCAACTGGGTTTATTTCAACCCTATCACCACTATGATTTTCGCCTCTCTGGTATTAGACGAAAAGATAACTCCTTACTTCCTTGCAGGTGCCTGCTGCATTCTGGCAGGTATGTATATCGCGGATAGAAAGACGAAGGCGGAATAAAAAATGACGAAGCATAGCTGTAGTTAGAACTAGCCAATGCTAAGTGCATCATGATACTCTTTACCATTTTGCTTTTCATTTTTTCCATATTGATTTGTCTTTTTATGTAATACGAATGAATAGTTGTTATTACTTATATAATATTTATTTAGGTTTTCATTAGGCGTTCCGCCGGATTTACTGTCCGGCGGAGCGTTATGGAGATTTCTTATTCCTCGATGACTGAAATCTGCATAGAAACATCCTCTTTTGGGCGATCGCCACGCAATGTTTCGCAGTTCTGAATCTTTTCTACCACGTCAAGTCCTTCCTCCACTTCACCGAAAACGGTGTATTGGTTATCAAGGAAAGGTGTTCCGCCTACTTCAGTGTAAGCCTTCTGCTGCTCTTCGGTAAACTTAGGATAACCCTGCTCCTTGCAGCGCTTCTTGGTTTCATCCACCAGTTCGTCCTGAAGCTTCATCAGGCCCTCACGGTCGCGGTTACGGCGAAAGTTCATAATCTCATCATGATGTTCTTTGGCAAGCTGGTTGAAGATGTTCTGCTCCATCTGCATGCCCATCTGCTTTTCCGTCTGCTTCAGTTCATTCTGCTTGTAGGTCTTTCCCCATACAATATAAAACTGGCTACCGCTGCTCTCTCGTTCTGGGTTTACCTCATCTCCCAAACGGGCTGCGCTCAAGGCACCACGCTTGTGGAAAAGTTGTGGATAAACGAACTCGGCAGGGATGGTATAGTCAGGACCACCTGTGCCCAGCATCTTGCCTTTAGGAGCGCCTTTGCTGTCTGGATCGCCGCCTTGAATCATAAAATCCTTGATGACACGATGGAAGAGAGTGCCATCGAAATATCCCTCCTTTGCCAACTTCA
>JAIJUV010000407.1 GCA_022732315.1 Prevotella sp. | reverse complement strand
TGACTGCTTGTAAGCACAAGGTTTCAGGTTCTCTTTCACTCCCCTCCCGGGGTCCTTTTCACCTTTCCCTCACGGTACTGCTCCTCTATCGGTCATCAGGTAGTATTTAGGCTTGGAGGGTGGTCCCCCCTGTTTCCCACAGGGTTTCACGTGTCCTGCGGTACTCTGGATCCAGCCTGAAACAATTCGTCTTTCGCCTACGGGGTTCTCACCCTCTGTGACCGGCCTTCCCAGACCGTTCGGCTAAACTATTGTTCCGTATAGCTGTCCGCAACCCCGGAGAATAAATCCTCCGGTTTGGCCTCTTCCGCGTTCGCTCGCCACTACTTGCGGAATCTCGGTTGATGTCTTTTCCTCGCCCTACTTAGATGTTTCAGTTCAGGCGGTTCCCTTCCTACACCTATTTGATTCAATGCAGGATGACTGGATATTGTCCAGCCGGGTTGCCCCATTCGGAAATCTACGGGTCACAGGATATTTGCTCCTCACCGTAGCTTATCGCAGCTTGTCACGTCCTTCGTCGGCTCCTGATGCCAAGGCATTCCCCTTGCGCTCTTATTAGCTTGACCAATCGAAAACAAAGCTTTTCGCTTGTTCTCGTTGTGAATTATGCAGGCAATTCTTTAGAGAAATTGTAATCGTTACCCATCTATACGATGTTCCACAATTAAATTATACGCTCCTGTGTCTTTTCAGACACAGAACCTCTCTGTTGCCTTACTTCACTTTGTTGTTGCATTGTTCAGTTTTCAAGGTACATTGTCCGATCACTTTTGCGATCAGATTTGAAGATCCAACCTTTCAGTCAGGTCTTCAAATCCAACAACAAACGTTGTTTGGTGGGCCCGAGTGGGCTCGAACCACCGACCTTGCGATTATCAGTCGCACGCTCTAGCCAGCTGAGCTACGGGCCCGTTTTGGTGGAGATTAGCGGGATCGAACCGCTGACCTCCTGCTTGCAAGGCAGGCGCTCTCCCAGCTGAGCTAAACCCCCATCTTCGTGGAAGTTTGTGGTGGGCCCGAGTGGGCTCGAACCACCGACCTTACGATTATCAGTCGTACGCTCTAGCCAGCTGAGCTACGGGCCCATATCCTGTTGGTGGAGATAGTCGGGATCGAACCGGCGACCTCCTGCTTGCAAGGCAGGCGCTCTCCCAGCTGAGCTATATCCCCAAGCTATCTTCGCTTCCCGCAGACTTCATCGCCTGCGCCCTCTAAATTAAACAACGAAAGTTTTCAGCACCCTGACCTTAGGACGTTACAAGCTTATCTTTCAAAACTTGAAGTCTCCTTAGAAAGGAGGTGATCCAGCCGCTCGTTCTCGAACGGCTACCTTGTTACGACTTCACCCCAATTATCGAACCCACCTTCGGCCGCGCCCTCCTTGCGGTTAGGCTACGGACTTCGGGTGTTCCCGACTCTCATGGTGTGACGGGCGGTGTGTACAAGGCCCGGGAACGTATTCACCGTGGTATGCTGACCCACGATTACTAGCGATTCCGACTTCACGCAGGCGGGTTGCAGCCTGCGATCCGAACTGGGACGGCTTTTTGGGGTTCGCTCTGCCTCGCGGCTTTGCATCCCTTTGTTGACCGCCATTGTATTACGTGTGTAGCCCAGGTCATAAGGGGCATGATGATTTGACGTCGTCCCCACCTTCCTCCGTTTTGTCAACGGCAGTCTCGCTAGAGTGCTCTTGCGTAGCAACTAACAATAGGGGTTGCGCTCGTTGCGGGACTTAACCCAACATCTCACGACACGAGCTGACGACAACCATGCACCACCTGTCTCTGCTTTCCCCGAAGGGCACCTAATGTATCTCTACTTCGTTAGCAGGATGTCAAACCCTGGTAAGGTTCTTCGCGTTGCTTCGAATTAAACCACATAATCCACCGCTTGTGCGGGCCCCCGTCAATTCCTTTGAGTTTCAACCTTGCGATCGTACTCCCCAGGTGG
>JAIJUV010000075.1 GCA_022732315.1 Prevotella sp. | reverse complement strand
CAGAAGAAGTGGATGAACGGCCACTCGCTGAGCTTCTCTACATGGGGTAACCCGACAGAAAGAAGCACACAGGGAGCATCTACTGACGAGGCTTACTGGCTGGCTAACGATTACTACTATAACCCATACTGGGGATACCAGAACGGACACAAGAGAAACTCACGCGTAGTGAACGACTTTGCACCTTCGGCTATCGCTACATGGGACTGGGAAATCAACGACCAGATGAAGCTCACCACATCGGTGTTCGGAAAATACTCTATGTACAAGAGTACCAAGCTCAACTACAACAACGCAGAGAATCCACAGCCAGACTACTGGAAGAACATGCCATCTGCCAACTACTATGTATGGGGCGACTACAAGAACGGCAACAACATGTATACCTGGGAAAACTGGAACAACGCCGTAAACTACTGGCAGGCAAGCAAGCAGAACCGACAGATTAACTGGGACCGCCTGTACTATGCCAACCAGCAGGCAGCCAAGAACGGACAGGATCTGCTATACTATGTTCAGGCTAAGCACAACGACAACCTCACCCTGAGCCTGTCGTCCGTGCTGAACACCAAGCTGACCAAGAAATCGAACCTGGCTACGGGTATCATGCTCGGAAAGAGTACCAACCAGCACTATCAGACACTGGAAGACATGCTGGGCGGTGCCATCTTCCACAACATCAACACCTATGCCCTGGGCGATTATCCTAAGACCGACCCACGTGTGCAGTACGACCTGAACACAGCCGGTCCTAACAGCACAGGCAAGCTGGTTTACGAGGGCGACAAGTTCGGTTACGACTATCGCATCGACGTGAACAAGGCAAACGCATGGAGCACCTATACAGCCGAATTCTACAATATGAAGGCGATGCTGAGCGGACGTATCGGATATACCGGCATGAACCGCCGAGGCTATATGCGCAACGGTATGGCACCTAACAACAGCCAGGGAAAGAGCGGCACAGCCAACTTCCTGGACGGTGGCGTTAAGGGAAGCCTGAACGTGGATATGGGCAGAGGACATGCCTTCAGTATAGGAGCCGGATACGAACTGCGTGCACCAATGGCAAACACAGCCTTCATCGCGCCTGAAATCAGCAACGACTTCGTGACAAACCTCAAGAACGAGCGCATCTTCAGCTCTGAATTCAGCTACATGTACCGCAACGCATGGCTGAGCGCCAACGTGAGCGGTTACTACAGCCGGTTGGAGAACGTTACCGAATGGCAGAACTTCTACAACGATGATGAGAACTCATTCACCTACGTGAGCATGACCGGACTGAAAAAGGAATACTATGGTGTAGAGGTGGGCGCTAAGATCAAGCTCACATCATGGCTCGACCTGAAGACTCTGGGCGCTATGAGCGAGGCGAAGAACATCAACAATGTAAACGCCGTATACATGCGCTCAAAGGATGCTAAGATCAATCCACCAGAAAAGGCTTACGTGATGAATATGCGCGAGAGTGGCACACCGCTCACAGTGGGAAGCATCGGTCTCGATGCCCACGTAAGCGGATGGTTCGTCAACCTCAATGCCAACTACTACGACCGCATCTACCTCTCTTATTCTCCAAGCTACAGATATGATAGCACGCTGAATAACCGCCACAAGGCGCACAGAGCCTTCCCTGAAATCTTCCCAGAAGTGATGACGGAAGATGAAACAAGCTGGAGAGAGGACGCTGTAGCCCAGGAAAAGGGCCACGGAGGATGGATGGTTGACCTGCGCATAGGAAAGAGCGTGAGACTGAAGAAGGGATCACTCAACTTCAACCTCATGATTACCAACCTGCTGAACAACCAGACCATCGTAACAGGCGGATATGAGCAGAACTCACGTTCAAGCTATACACTGGACAGCAACGACGAGGTGAAGAATCCACGCTACTACCAGTTCTCTAAGAATCCTAAGAAGTACTATGCTTGGGGTACCAACGGCATGTTCCAGGTATCTTACAGATTCTAAAGAACAGCTTCTCTTTAACAATAAAGAACAGGGAGCAATCCCGTTTCTCTATAACAATAAAAAGAAAGAACAATGAAAAAGATAAAATTCATAGCATTGGCATTCCTGGCACTTACCCTGGGTTCGTGTATGGGCGACAGCTATGCTGACCCTGACCTGACCGATAAGGTGCCTGCAGCTCCATATGGCAACAACAGCCTGAAGGAGAAGAATGTGATCAGCATAGCTGACCTGAAGACCCAGTTTGCTACGGTTATCGCCAACAGCAGCTACAAGCAGATTGAGAAGGACATGATGATCAAGGCGGTAGTAACGGGCAATGATGTCAGTGGCAATATCTACAACCAGGTGAGCGTACAGGATGCATCCGGCGCTATCATCATAGCCATCAACGGAAGCGGACTGTCGGGTTATCTTCCTGTAGGTCAGGAGATTCTCGTAAATCTGAAGGATCTCTATATAGGAAGTTACAAGAAGTTGCCTCAGATTGGCGGTGTGAATACCAAGATTTCTGACGGTAGCCTGAGTATGGGCAAGATAGAACGTGCCGTATGGAACCAGCACTTCAAGATTCTGAACCCTGGCGAGGCGGATGCTAGCACGGTAGAGCCAGAGGAGTTTGACCTGACAAAGCTTACTGACAATGCCTATATGGAGGCTAACGTATGCAAGCTGATGACCCTGAAGAAGGTGAAGTTTGCTTCAGCTAACGGCACAAACGTATGGGCGCCAGATGATTCCAATACGAGCCTGGAACTGATTGATGCCGAAACGGGCAAGAGAATCAACAAAAACAATCTGGTAGTGCGCAACTCGGGTTATTCTAAGTTTGCCAACGAGGTGATTCCACAGGGTGTATTCGATATCACCGGTATCTTCACCCGTTACCACAACAAAGACTATGACACCTGGCAAATTGTGCTTCGCAGCACGGATGATCTGAAGGCATCAGAAACAGGCGGTACATTGGAGAAGCCTTATACTGTGGCTCAGGCACTAGAGAAGATCAATGCCGGTACAGCAGGCGATGCTAAGGTTTATGCTACCGGTATCATCGTAAAGGTGAAAGATGTAGATACAGGCCAGTATGGTAACGGTACATTCGTTATCTCTGACGACGGTAAGGATACAGAAGGCAAGACTCTTGAGGTATTCCGTTGCTTCAACATCGATGGTGCAAAGTGGACAGAGGAAACCAAGGGTATCCTTGTACCAGGCAAGAAGGTGGTTGTATCAGGCACCCTGCTTGATTATAACGGCACCAAGGAGATTAAGGGTGGCAATCTCATCTCTATCAAGTAATTACTGATTATCAAAATAGTAACAATATTTAAAAAGACAATAATATGAAAAAGTATATATTTTCAGTTTTGATGGCGGCAATGGCTGCCTTCACATTCAACAGCTGTGAGGACGTACCAGAGCCTTATACACTGCCTAACCAGCCGGAGGCTCCAGGAGAGAACACAGATCCTAACCAAAAGGGTTCTGAAAGCAATCCATATACTGTTGCAGAAGCTATCGCCCTCATCAAGGCAGGTACAGCACCTTCTACAGCTGTATGCGTAAAGGGTAAGATTACAGCTGTAACTTTCTTCAACGCAACCTATAGCAGTTTGTCATATAACATCGCAGACGAGGGCTCTTCAGAGGTTATCGAAGTATACTCTGGCAAAGGCAAGGATGGTGCAAACTTCTCTTCCAAGGATGACTTGAAAGTTGGTCAGACCGTAGTAGTAAAAGGAATCGTCAAGGCATTCACGAAGAATGATGGCACTATTGTCAATGAAATCGACAAGAACAGCACCATCATCTCTATCGAGAACGCAGGAACTACAACTCCTGATACTCCAGCAACTGGTAAGGGTTCTCTCAGTGACCCATACAACGTGGCAGAAGCTATCGCAGCCATCAAGGCTGGCACAGCGCCTACTACACAGGTTTACCTGACAGGTATCATCTCAGATGTTGCTTTCTATAATGAGACATACAAGAGCATCACCTATTACATCTCAGACGATGGCAAGAGCAAGGACATGCAGGTTTACTCTGGTAAGGGACTGAATGGCAAGGACTTCGCTTCTAAGGAAGATTTGAAGGTGGGTCAGAAGGTTACTATCCTGGGTAAGATCATGAAGTTCGTTGATAAGAATAATAACGAAATCATGGAGGTTGACAAGACCAGCTCTATCGTTAAGATTGAGGATGGTGGCAGCACAACTCCTGACACACCTTCTGCAAACAACGGAACAGAAGCCAAACCTTTCAGTGTTACAGAAGTCATTGCAAAAGGATTTGACCCAGTGACTAAAGGAGTATATATCAAAGCATACATCATCGGAAGTGCTCCAGGCAAAGATTTTACAACTTTGACATTTACTACAGAAAGTGCATCTGGAACAAATATAGGAATAGCCGCAAGTGCAACAGAAAGCAATGTATCAAATTGCATACCTGTACAGTTACCTAAGGGTGCCGTACGTGATGGTGTCAACCTTAGTGCAAACCCTGGTAATTTCAAGCAAGAGATTATCTTATATGGAGACATAGACAAGTACTTTGGCATGGTAGGTATCAAGAACGTCACCTATGCAAAGATTGGCGACAAGATATATGGTACAAAACCTTAAGCATCACATAAAGAGTTTTATTTCCCCATCTCCCCTCATCGGGCGATGGGGATTTTTATGTCCATAACCCTCTAATTCTGAAATATTTCTTAAAAAGAAGAAGAAATATTTGGTGGTTTCAGGAAAAAAGCGTAACTTTGCAGCCTGAAATTGATAACAGGCTATAATGGGCATGCCCCGATAAGGGACACGAAATGATGCAGCAAGCATCCCCATGACGTCTAATTTTAATAACCCAATAAAAATAAAAAAGAAAAATGAAAAAAGGTATTCATCCAGAGAATTATCGTCCTGTAGTATTCAAGGATATGTCTAACGGCGATATGTTCCTCTCTCAGTCTACATGCAAGACTAACGACACTGTTGAGTTCGAAGGCGAGACTTATCCAGTTGTTAAGATTGAAATCTCTAGCACATCTCACCCATTCTACACAGGTAAGAGCAAGCTCGTTGATACAGCGGGTCGCGTAGACCGCTTCATGAACCGTTACGGCAAATTGAAGAAGTAATAATATACCTTTTTTATAAGGATATATTTATTATCGCAAAGATACTGAGTGCATTCCAGCGTAGTTGCATATACGTAGGAATGCACTTTTTTTCTCTCACTACAATTCCTCATACAATCGATTTTCTACATATCTCTATATATAGAAAGCACAAAATCTTTAACTTAATAAACATTATCGAGAATTATGAAGCATACTAAGTTTTTTATCTTCGCGCTCGTTGCTGCGATGACGTTCTCTGCCTGCGGCACTGACGATTCGCTGGAAATCACAAAACCTGATCAGGTAAATGGTGGTAATAACAGTGGCGGAAATACTGGCGGCGGAAATACTGGAGGTAATACAGGTGGAAGTACTGGAGGCAGCATCCTTGGAGATAATACTCCAGGAGTATCTACCAACAAGGCTAACCAAAATATGAACATGCCTACAGCCATTATGCCTGAGGTAGTAAAGAATGCCATCAATGGTTTGGAATTTCCTAAGATTAAAGGAGGTTCAAGCTACGTGGTTACTCACATGGCAGATAATGCAGTTAACTTCAGTTCTGAATGGGATGACAATCTTCAAGCACAGCGCTGGACTTGCTACTTCTATTGTGAAAGCAACAAAGGAGGTAACGTGGGACGTTTAGGAGATTTTATCAATGATCCAGACTTGGCTAAGTATTACCCAGGAATTACAGAATTTGCAGAAACACCATACAAAAACTCAGGTTATGATCGCGGACACCTGATAGCATCTCATGAGCGCCAAGTTTCAGCTGTATCAAACAAACAGACTTTCTATTTCACCAATATGCAGCCACAATATTCTACCTTTAACCAATCTAAAGGTATTTGGTTTGCTATGGAACAGCAGAACTTAAAGAAAAATATCTCAGGAAGAGATACTCTTTTCGTAGTGAAGGGTGGCACTATCGAAAACGGAAACGTAATAGAATATGTTAAAAACAGAAGCCATATTAAACCATCGGAGTATGTAAAACAACCTCATGATGGATATATCCCTGTGCCAAAGTATTTCTTTGTAGCATTCCTGGAAAAGAAATATAATAAAGACACAGACAAGTTTACATACAATGCCTTCGGCTATTGGTTCCTTCACGAGGACAAGGTATTTGATTCCAAGAACGATAAACTCGTCAACTATATCGTAAACATCAAGACGCTGGAAGACCGAACCGGTATCGACTTTTTCTGTAATCTCCCTGATAATATCGAGCAGGAAGTTGAAAACAAAGATATAGAAGCCATCAAGAATCACTGGGGCTGGTAAATAAGAAACAAAAAGAATCCGCTCTCTCAAATCAATGAGAGAGCGGATTTCTTTTGTTTATATCATCATCTTCTCGGCAACTTCTTGATAGCATGTGGCATGAATGCCCTGCCGGTAGCCTTACCGAAGCTAGGAGCTACGGAATCGGTTGCAGCAGAACGGGTCTTCTTACGGGCTCCACTCGGATCGTAGCGCACTAAATCGATTTGCATCACATCACCCTTAGCTGCACCTGTTCCTATCATATAACCATAGAACACATCACGGCCCTTTTCATCACCCAGATAGAAACCATACTGCTTAGCACCAGCATCCATTACATAGGTAGCACCAGAATCATTATAACGGATATAAATATCACCATTATTATCGATATACCAGGTAAACTTCAGGGTCTGGGATTTATTGCTTCCATCATCGGCATAATCCACTTCTACACCATTACCGCTGAGCGAGTTAACCTTATCACCCGCCTGATAGAACGTCATCTCGGCATTGAAACTGTAATTGTCACGTGACTGCCCATCCTCTGCAAGTTCAGAGAGCAGCACAGAGCCTCTCCAGTCGCCAATAAGGGTCTGAGCCTCAGACAGCAGGTAATTGTTCTGAGAACTGTTAGAACCATTATTCCAGTAGTTCTGGTTCCATCCCCAGCCACCATGATTATAGTCATCATACCAATAATAATCATCATACCAGTAATCGTCATCATCACATGAGGTGAATGAGATACTCATCAAAGCTATGAAAGCCATTGTGAGAAGAGTAGTAAACTTTTTCATATCAATTTATCAGTTAAGTTATTTATATTCTTATATCTTCTATACTTTTGAGCTCTTGAAGAACAGCATTCTTTCTTGAACCCGATGCAAAGGTAGTGGATTTTTCGTCTGCATCAAAGGGGAAAAGGATACAAACTGAGGGGGAAATCCCTATTCTTTCAAAAGCAACAGTTTTTTTGATGATATTTCTCTTTGCCTAGAGTGGTATTTCTTTCGGTTTTGATGGTCTTTCTTTCTCTGTATCAAAGATTTAACACCTTCTTAACACTTCGTATCGATATTTTTCGTATCTTTGCATCATAAATAAGTAATTATTCAAAGAACATATTTTTAGCACAAAGCAAATTCTAAGAATGCGCTCACAAAATGAGTTTCAACAGTTTATTAATTATACGTTAAACCTTTAAAATTATTAAGTTATGAACAAATTTTTACGCTATTCATTATCATTGGTTCTGGCGTTCGTAGCTAGCGTTACGTTTGCAGGAACAACTCCTTACAAAGTGTTGACTTTCCCTGACGAAGGTACTGAAGGCAAGGATATAAACGGTTATGACAAAACCTGGAAGGCTACAATTGGAGAAGATGTCTGGACTATTGAGAATTTCAATACATACCAGTGGAATGGTTGGAAATTCATCAAATGCGGAAGAAAGAAAGTCGCATCTGTAGCTTCCATCACTTCACCTGCTATTGATCAGCCAATCAGCAATATTGTCTTGACCATCGACAAGATTACTAAAGATAAGATCAATTCTATCAAGTTGCAGGTAGCAACTGATGCAGATTGCAAGAATGTAACTGAAGAAATCTCTGCCAAGATTGAAGATGGAGACCTGATCTTCAAGCCAACCAAATCTGCAGCAAACAATTACTATAAGTTTGTCTTTGACTGCCAAGCTGGATCAAGTAATGGTTTGATTCAGGTTTCTAAGATTGCATATTATAAGGTAGGCGATACTCCTATAATCGTGGACATCACAAATACAGCAGAAACCGCTTATACCATTGCTAAGGCAAAGGAACTGATTGATGCAGGTGAAGGTCTGAGCGAAAGTGTATATGTTAAGGGTACTGTATCTCAGGCTAGTAAAGAGTTAAATGCTACATACGGTAGCCTTTCTTACTACATTTCTGACGATGGTACAACAGGAAATGAATTGAAGGTTTATGGTGGTCTTTCTTTCAAGGGTGAGAAATTCACTTCTGTAGATGATATCAAGGTGGGTGACGTAGTTGTTGTTTATGGTAAGCTTAAGAAGTATAACACTACTTATGAGCTTGATAAAGACAACATTCTCATTTCTCTGAATGGTAAAACTACCGGCATCACTAACATTACAGCAGATGAAGCTGCAAAGAACGCTCCTGTTTTCAACCTCGCAGGCCAGAAGGTAACCAAGGCTTACAAGGGTGTAGTCATCAAGAACGGAAAGAAGATGATTCAGAAGTAATCAAATTCAAAACAACATATCCCTACTGCTCCTCCGATATTCATTTATCGGGGGAGTTTTTTGTTAGGCATAACATAAGAAGGAACCACCAGCAAATCAACCAAATATTACCCCTATAACATGAAAAGTGGAATATTTTAATGCAAAAACATAAAAAAATACACCTGATAAATACGTATTCTCAATAATTTTCACTACCTTTGTTGCGATTAATAAACGTATACGAATAAAAAATGATGAAAAGAAAATTATATATCACCCTATTAGGACTGCTCTCTACCATCATGACAGCAGCTGTACCCTACTGCGATGTGAGAAAATTCTCTATCACAGACGGACTCGCTGCCAATACCATCTCAGACCTGAAACAAGGTAAAGACAACCTCATGTGGTTCAGTACATGGAACGGACTGTCGTTCTATGACGGCTACAGCTTCCATACATTCAGAGATAACCCTGATGATATTGACGTTCTGTCAACCAACCGTATACTGAAAATAGAACCATCCTATAACAACAACGTGTGGTGTATCACATACGACAACCAGCTCTACGTATACGATACCCACTTCTGCCGGTTCTTTGCTGTTGGACAGAAATTCAACGAACTGTTCAACATCGACCTGCGCGTGAGCCAGGTATACCCATTGAAAAACGGAGCTACATGGTTTACTTCAGAAGATGGAAAATATATCATCCGATCAAAAGGAAAAACCTTTGATGAGCGGAACATAGAACTCATCAAAGTAGGAGAAAAGGGACTCAGAAGCGGAAATGTATGGTACATCCATCGAGATATACACGGAAGAGAATGGGTGCTTACCGACAAAGGCGCATACATATATCATTCGAAAATTCCAAGCAAACTGCCTTTCAAATGGCTCAGAGGGGTGGGAGAAGATGAGTTTCTGGCAACTGAAGACGGTAAACTGGCAAAATATGACCTGCAGAACCGACTCACCATGATACCAATGCCAGAAGGCGTAACCCGTATCAACCAACTGAAAAATACAGGTTACCAACTCCTGCTGGCAACCAATCTGGGTGTTATCATCTACAACCCGCGCACCTTCAAGTTTGATATCATCAACGTACAGAGCCCGAGTCAGCCTCTGGCAGAGGTAAAGAAGATTTATACCGATGATTTCGGTATGGTATGGGCATTTACAGACGGTATGGGAGTAACCCTCATCAACCCGAAGACCGGACAGAAGCAGTGGCTCTTTGCCGATCAGGACGACCCGATGGACCGCACAACCTGCGAAAGCAATTTCATCACACAAGACGAAAACAAGACCCTCTGGGTAGTGCCAAGAGGAGGAACCTTCAGTTATTTTGACCGCAAGGCAGGAAAACTGGTGCCTTACCTGCTGAGAAGCAATTCATCGGGCAACTACCGCATACCGAAGATTACGAAATATGTACTCTCAGACCAGGGAATCCTCTGGCTGACAGGCTCTCACGACCTGACACAGGTAGTCTTCAAATATCACCCTTACATTATCAACAAGCTGGATGTGGGCGAAGACGAAGTGTTCTCGGTGAATGCATCGCCAGACGGACATATCTGGGCTGGTTATTACAATGGTATAATCCAGGTACTCAACGCATCCTACCAAAGCATCGGATACCTGTCGCCAAGCGGACAGATTGTGCCACAGCAGGTAAACTTCGCCGAAACGGGCATCTTCTCTATCCACTTCGATATCAAGGGAAGAGCATGGATAGGAACCAACGGAAATGGTGTCTATCTGATAGATAAAATGCAGGTAAGACACTTTGTTTATGATACCAACAACCCGTCATCGCTGCCGTTCGACAAGATACAAGACATTGTAGCCGACCGTACCGGACGCATCTGGATAGGTACCTACGGAGGTGGGCTGGCACTTGTTAACGAGGCGGCAGACGGCAGTATCAGCTTCATCAGTAAACGAAACGGACTGCCTTGGGAGATACAGCACTACGACCGCATACGCCGCATCTGCTGCACCACTACGGGAACCATTCTCGTAGGTACTACAGATGGTCTCATCACCTTCAGTGATGCCTTTACAAACGCAAGAAAGATCAAATACCACAAGACCTACTACATACCGAACGATACAACAAGTCTGGCAGCAAACGATGTGAACAACATCATGGAGCATACCAGCGGAAAGATGTATATCTCGCAACAGGGCGGCGTGATGGAAGAGATTGTGAGCAAATCGCTCCTGCAAGACAACCTGAAGATGAAATACTTCCATGCCATCGATGTTAACGAAGGCATCGTACAGGGCATGGTAGAAGACAACCAGGGAAGAATCTGGGTAATCAGAGAATCGAGTATCGACTGCGTAAACCCGAAAACGGGCCAGTGCAATGTGTTCGGACCTAACGATTTCGACTTCAACATGTCGTTCTCGCAAAGCCGTCCTTACCACGATCCGGCAAGCAACAACATCTCGGTAGGTACCCCGATGGGACTGATTACCTTCAATCCGGCTACGCTGAAGAAGAGCAACTACCAGCCTAAAGTCATCTTCTGTTCCCTCCATTATAGCGGAGAGAAGGAGTCGGAACCTATCCTGCACAAGGA
>JAIJUV010000005.1 GCA_022732315.1 Prevotella sp. | reverse complement strand
ACCGACAGTGATTGAGCCGTCTTTGTCAACGAGCAAAACCTTGTCGAACTCAACAGTCTGACCTGCCTCAACATCCTTGATGTGATGTACGAAGAGCTTTTTGCCCTCCTCAGCCTTGAACTGCTGACCGTTAATTTCTACGATTGCGTACATTTAATTATTTATATAAACGGGTTTTTCCGCGAGGCGTCCAGCTTCGTGCCGGATCTTGACCGAGCCCCAACGAACTTAACTTTTTCTGTAATATTTGCCCAATCCATGAGCATTCGGGGTGCAAAATTACTAACTTTCTTTGAAATAAGAGAATAGGGGAATGAAAATCTTTCTTCTTTTAGGAAGAATTAACAAAAAACGTGGGGTATTAACAAAAAAAGACGTGAGGTTATTAACAAAAAAAGCGATGACCTTCACAGGCTACCGCTCCAAATCTTCAATAGGTATTAGTCTTCTTAAGGTAAAAAGATTGTTTTCAGGATAACTGCTGCAAAGATAAGGCTTATTTTCCATATTGCCAAATATTTAGCCATGTTTTTTTGCTCTATATCAAGTGTGTGGGAGCACAAATGCGATATTTAACTATCGTTTACATAAAAAGATGAAAGAATGGCTACAGATACAAGAGAAAGACTACAGAAACATGAGAAAGACTACAGAAACATGAAAAAGGCTACAGAAACAAAAAAGGCAGGAATTTTCACAAACTCCTGCCTCAATAAACTAAAAATCATTGATATGAGGTTATTACTAACCTTTTGCTATAATACCAAATGTTATTTCTGATTCTTGATCTTCTCTACGTAAGCATCGATTACGGCCACGGCTGTGATGTTTACGATATCCTGTACACTGCTCTCTGAGTCAGTAAAGTGGATAGGCTTGTTCAAGCCCATCTGGATAGGGCCGATGATTTCTGCCTCAGGGTTCAAGCCCTGGAGAAGCTTATAGGCACCGTTCGCACTGCTCAGGTTAGGGAATACCAATGTATTCACATCCTTGCCCTTGAGGCGTGAGAATGGATACTTCTCATCGCGAAGATCCTTGTTGAGTGCATAGTTCACCTGCATCTCACCATCGATGGCGAGCTCTGGGAATTCCTTCTGCATCTCTGCCACTGCCTTCTTCACCTTTACAGGAGAACCGATGGCATCGGTACCGAAGTTAGAGTAGCTCAACATGGCCATTACCGGCTCTTCGTTGAAGAACTTTACGGTGCCAGCAGACAACTTGGCGATATCGGTAAGGATATCCTCGTCTGGGTGACGGTTGATCAATGTGTCTGCAATATAATATACGCCCTTCTGGGTGTTAAGAATGTGCATGGTTCCGAAGGTCTTGTAGCCCTCGCGGATGCCGATTACGTCCTTAGCCACCTTGATGGTGTTGCTATACTTGGTGTAGAGACCTGTGATGAATGCATCTGCATCGCCCTGCTCAACCATAGACATGCCGAAGTAGTTGCGCTCGTACATCTTATCGTATGCCTCCTCGAAGCTGTATCCCTCGCGGGCACGCTTCTCTGCCAGGTGCTTGGCAAACTTGGCACGGCGACCCTGCTCGTTGTCGGCACGCATATCCACAATCTCGATGTTAGAGAGGTCGAGCTTCAAGCGGCTAGCCACACGGTTCAGACGGTCTGGGTTACCCAGCAGGATAGGCTCGCAGATGCCTTCGTTCTTAGCCTGAACGGCAGCCTTCAGCATGGTTGGGTTACCACCCTCGGCGAATACCACGCGCTGTGGGTGGAGACGGGCTGTATCATGGAGCTTGCGGGTGAGCTTGGTCTCCTGACCGAGCAACTGGCGCAATCCCTGCTTGTACTTCTCCCAGTCGGTGATAGGAGTGCGGGCCACGCCACTATCCATGGCAGCCTTGGCTACGGCAGCAGAAACCTCGGTAATCAAACGTGGGTCTACTGGCTTTGGAATGAAGTACTTAGGGCCGAATGTAAGGTCGTTTACGTGGTAAACGTCGTTAACTACATCTGGCACAGGCTGCTTGGCCAAATCTGCGATGGCATGAACGGCAGCCATCTTCATCTCTTCGTTGATGGCACGGGCGTGAACGTCGAGTGCACCACGGAAGATATATGGGAAACCGATTACGTTGTTAATCTGGTTTGGATAGTCTGAACGACCTGTTGACATCAATACGTCAGGACGGCTGTCCATAGCGTCCTCGTAACTGATTTCCGGCACAGGGTTGGCAAGTGCGAATACGATAGGGCTGGCAGCCATCGAGCGGATCATGTCCTTAGAGAGCACGTTGCCCTTGCTGAGTCCTACGAATACGTCGGCACCCTTTACAGCCTCTTCGAGTGTGTGAACGTCACGGCGGTCGGTAGCGAACAGTTTCTTCTGCTCTGTCAGGTTCTCGCGGTCGCTGGTGATAACGCCCTTAGAGTCGAGCATCACAATGTTCTTGACCTGTGCGCCGAGAGCTACGTAGAGCTTGGTACAGCTGATGGCAGCAGCACCGGCACCATTCACAACGATCTTCACGTCGGCAATGTTCTTGCCGGCTACTTCGAGGGCGTTCTTCAAACCTGCTGCCGAGATGATGGCAGTTCCGTGCTGGTCATCGTGCATCACTGGGATGTCGAGGGTCTTCTTCAGGCGCTCCTCGATGTAGAAGCACTGAGGAGCCTTGATATCCTCCAGGTTGATACCGCCGAATGAAGGAGCGATTCTCTCCACTGTCTCGCAGAACTTCTCTGGGTCCTTCTCGTCGATTTCGATGTCGAATACATCCACGCCACCGTAAATCTTAAACAGCAGTCCTTTTCCTTCCATCACTGGCTTGCCGCTCATGGCGCCGATATCGCCGAGTCCGAGCACGGCAGTACCATTGCTGATTACAGCAACCAGGTTACCCTTGTCTGTGTACTTGTAAACGTCGTCTGGGTTTTGCTGAATCTCCAGGCATGGATATGCCACGCCAGGTGAGTAAGCAAGGCTCAGGTCTGTTTGTGTGTGATAAGGTTTTGTTGGCTTAACCTCAATCTTACCAGGACGGCCACTTTCGTGATATTCAAGAGCCGCCTCTTTCGTGATTTTTACCATAACAATATATTGGTTTAAAGATTTAATTCCTTACAGATTGGCGCAAAACTTGCGCGTTTCCTAAAAGTTTGTGCAAAGGTAATAAAAAACTTATGAAAATAAGATGGTTTTTTGTTTTTTTTTGTATCTTTGCACAAAAAAATCCTGTTTAGGTGTGAAAATGTCATATAGATATTGCAATTAACAAGTTAAAGAAATGGTAGAAAATAAGCAAAATAAACTGGAATTGCGTGATAAGATCATTGCGTTTGCCATGCCCGAGTTTTATAAGCGTGGGGTGAAGGCAGTGAAGATGGATGAGATTTCCGTGGAACTCCATGTGTCTAAGCGTACGGTTTATGAAATCTTCGGCGATAAGGAGGAGATGCTGATTGCGGGCATCAAGGCAAAGCATGAGGAGATGAAGCGGAATGTGGAGGCTTATGCCTCGGCGAAGGCGAAGAATGTGATTGATGTCATCAGTTATGTTTATCGCCAGCAGATGAAGGTGAACAAGATGGTGGGTGTGGTTTTCTATGAGGAAATCCACAGGATGCCGCGTGTGGTAACGTTTTTGCAGGAGTTGCATGCCCAGGAACGTGATGACAGCCTTCGCTTCTTCGAGGCGGGAGTGAGAGAAGGGTTCTTCCGTGCCGACGTGAATTATGAAATTCTGATAGATACGGCCAATGTGAGCATGGAGGAAATCATGCATAGGCAGCTTTATCGCAAGTATTCGATGAAGGATTTGTTTGCTCATCATTTCCTCATCGTGATTCGGGGTCTCTGCACGGAAAAAGGTGTAAGATTGCTCGAAAAGGCAATGGAAAGCTCCGAGCATGCTCAGAGCTTATAAATCCATTTCAGCAGTCGGTTGATGATGCCGATATTGCATCTGAACCAGCGGTATTTTGCTACGGGCTTGCCGCCGAAACTGCGGATGAATTCGCGGTAGGGGTTCTGCTTCCAGGGCAAGCCTACGTCCATGAAGTGGATGTGCCTGTAGCCATGCTGATAGGCATAGCTGATGGCGTGCCATACTGTCATCGTGTCGGGATGCAGATAGATGTAGCGCTTTCGGCGTGAGGCGAGATGCCAGAGATAGGCATCGTCTTTACTGAAGGCAAGGGTGCATCCTCCCACGATTTTCCGGCTGCCTGCTGCATGGAAATCTTCTCCGTCTATCGTCCCCGTTTCTTTGCCTCCTCTTCCGAATCTTCTTCCTTCGTAAGTGGTGACAAAGACTTTTGCCTCGTTGCTCTGGCTGAGAGATTCGAAGTATTCCATAGGGGGCACGTAGCGGCGTGGCTTGAAGCGATAGAAATTCCGGTAGAGTTGATAGAATTTCCTGATTTCTTCCTGGTTGTGGGTCTCGTGGCACTCTAATCCCTTGTTTTTTCCGTTTTCAATCTGCCGTCTGGCTCTGTCGGTGAGTCTTTCTTCGGGATTCATGCTGTGAAGGGAGTTGTATATCTCCTGCCATGCCACAGGGAAATAGCCCAAGCGCCGGAAATGGCGGTAGCCGAACATTTTCTTCTGCAATTCCGAGAATTCGATGTAGAGGCAGTGGTGACTGCAAAGTTTGCGGGTAAGGGCGTGGAGAAGGAGCGGGAAGAGTTCTTCTTCTGTTTCTGCAGAAAGATAGATGCCTTCTCCATGTGCGTGCGCATGCGTATATATAAAAGGTGGAAACCAGGTGCGGTGGGTGTGAAGCACGGCAAGCATCTGAGCTATCGTTCTCCCGTCTTCGGTTGCTACAGCCATGAAGGGGGTATCTCCTGATACTCCTTCGCTAATCTCGAAGAGCTCCAGGCTATGAAAGAAATTGCCCGCCAGAAGTGGGGGCAGTTCATCGCTTTTCGTATATACCTTTATTTCATAATTCTTCTTCATATTTACATGACCACTTATATATTCGCTCTGCAAAAATAATAAATTAATTATAAAAAAACAACTTTTCTGCCCCAGTATCGTTGTTTTTTAGTATTTTTGCACATAAAATGATAGAAGTTTAATTTATTTCAAAGAAAAGGAATAGATTTATGAAGATAGTTTTGATAGGAGCTGGTAATCTTTCTACCCATCTTGGCAAGGCCTTGCATGCTGCCGGACACGATATGGTTCAGGTGTTCAGCCGCACCATGCAGTCGGCAGAAACCCTGGCTTCGCTTTTGGATGCGGAGCCGCTCACGGACATGGCGCAGGTGCGTGATGATGCCGATGTGTATATCTTCTCGGTGAAGGATAGTGCACTGGAGCAGCTTATCTCGCAGCTCTGTGGGGGCGAAAAGAAGGTGTTCCTGCATACGGCTGGTTCCATGCCGATGTCGGTTTTCCGGGGAAAGGCGCTGCATTATGGCGTGCTTTATCCGATGCAGACATTCTCAAAGCAGCGCGAGGTGGATTTCAGCATCATTCCTTGTTTTATAGAGGCAAATGATGAGTTTGCGCTGAAGCAGATAGAGGGCTTGGCTGGCCAGATAAGCCATCGGGTGTTTCAGCTTTCCAGCGAAGATAGGAAATATCTGCATCTCTCTGCGGTCTTCGCCTGCAATTTCGCCAACCATTGCTATGCCGTCAGTCAGGTACTTCTGCAGCAGCATGGCATCCCGTTTGACGTGATGCTTCCGCTCATCGACGAAACTGCCGCCAAGGTTCACGGGATGACTCCGAAGGAAGCCCAGACCGGACCAGCCGTGAGATATGATGAGAATGTGATTGGCAAGCAGATACAGCTTCTGGAGAATCAGCCTTATTTCCAGAAGATTTACGACTGCATGAGCAAGAGTATTCACGAGTTGAATTAATGCATATATTATGATAAATTACGATTTAAAAAAGATAAAGGCGATTATATTTGATGTGGATGGCGTGCTTTCTCGCCAGACTATCACGCTCGCCAGTACCGGCGAACCTCTTCGCACGGTGAACATCAAGGATGGTTATGCCATCCAGTTAGCCCAGAAGGTGGGCTTGCGCATCGTCATTTTGACAGGTGGAACCACCGAGGCTATCCGCAAGCGTTATGAAGGTTTAGGTGTAGAGGACATCTTTATGGGATGTGCCGTGAAAATCAATACCTATGATGCCTTTCTGGAAAAGTATCAGCTTTCTGATGAGGAAATCATCTATGTAGGCGATGATATCCCTGATTATGAAGTGATGCGCCGCTGCGGCTGTCCATGTTGTCCTTCTGATGCCTGTTCAGACATCAAGGAGATTTCCCGTTATATCTCTTCTCGCGAGGGTGGCGATGGAGTAGGTCGCGACATCGTGGAGCAGGTGTTGCGTGCCCAGGGTCACTGGCTCTCCAGCGCCAAGGCTTTCGGATGGTAGAGATTTAGGTAATAAAGTTCAAAGTAAAAAACAGATGAAGTACAAGATAATTTTGGCGAGCAATTCGCCACGCCGCAGAGAACTGCTGGCAGGACTGGATGTAAATTTCGAAGTAAAGGTATTGAATGGCATTGATGAAAGTTATCCGGATGATCTGGATGCCTATCAGGTGGCAGAGTTCATCGCCCAGAAAAAGGCGGAGGCTTATCGTTCTCTTCTAAATGAAGAAGAGTCTTCTGCAGAGGAATGCCTGATTCTCACGGCTGATACCGTAGTCATCGCACCAGCCGCTGATGAGCAGAACGACCAGGAAGGAAAGGGTATCATTCTGGGTAAACCGAAAACTGCCGACGATGCCGTCCGTATGCTCAGAATGTTGAGCGGGAAAACTCATCATGTAGTAACGGGTGTATGTCTCACTACCAAAGACGGGCAGCGCCATTTCTCGGTTACAACTGAGGTATCTTTCAAGAAGCTCACAGACTGGGAAATCAATTATTACATCTCTCATTATAGACCTTTCGATAAGGCGGGAGCCTACGGCATTCAGGAATGGATTGGCTATATCGGATGCACGGGCCTCAACGGAAGTTACTTCAACGTGATGGGCTTGCCGGTGCAGCGCATCTACGAGGAAATGCTCAAGATGCAGGAGGGGTGAATGATAAGGAAATCCTCCTTCGAATGTTAGATAAAGTAAGCAAAAAGGGGCTGTAACTCTCAAAAAGTAATGTAATTTAGATTTTTTAATTCTAAATCTTTCCTCATGTCATGGATAATGAGTATCTTTGTGCGTTTTATGTAACTAACAAGGATTATGACAGAGAAAATTGATGCCAAAGTCAGAGCGATTTTGGACAACTATCTGGAGAGCAATAAGCATCGAAGAACTCCAGAGAGGTATGCTATTCTCGATGCAGTGTATAGCATTGGCGGGCATTTCTCGCTAGAAGAATTGAACGAAGAGTTGGAAAGGAGAAGCTTCAGAGTGAGCAGAGCTACGCTCTATAACACGATGCATCTCTTTATAGAACTCAGACTCGTGATGAGGCACAGCCTGGTGAGCGGAGTGAAATACGAAGCCTGCTATTCTTCGAAAGACAACCACATACATCAGGTTTGTACGGTGTGTGGTATGGTGACTGAAATTTATGCCCCCGCGGTGACTGAAGCGGTGAACGAAACCAAGTTGATGAGATTCCGCAAAGACACCTATGCGCTCTATATCTATGGCGTGTGTAGTTCATGCCAGGCCAAGATAACGCGAAAGCGTAACGAAAAGTAATAAAATAATTTATACTATTATATAAAAATGAACACAGGTAAAGTAGATGTCCTGCTCGGTTTGCAGTGGGGCGATGAAGGTAAAGGTAAGGTGGTTGATGTATTGACCCCTAAGTATGATGTCATTGCTCGTTTTCAGGGTGGTCCTAATGCTGGTCATACTCTTGAGTTCGAGGGCGAAAAATACGTGCTTCGCTCTATCCCTTCTGGTATCTTCCAGGGTGGTAAGGTGAATATCATCGGTAATGGCGTAGTCTTGGCTCCAGACCTCTTCATGGGTGAGGCTAAGGACTTGGAGAAGAGCGGACACGACTTGAAGAGCCGTCTCCTCATCTCTAAGAAGGCGCATCTCATCATGCCTACTCACCGCGTGCTCGACGCAGCCATCGAGGCAGCTAAGGGCAAGAACAAGGTTGGTACCACAGGTAAGGGCATCGGTCCTACTTATACCGACAAGGTAAGCCGTACGGGTCTTCGTGTAGGTGATATCCTCGAAAACTTCGAGGAGAAGTATGCTGCTCACAAGGCTGCCCATCTCAAGACTATCGCTAGCCTTGGCTATACAGACTTCGACATCACTGAGGTAGAGAAGACCTGGATGGAGGGCATCGAATACTTGAAGCAGTTCCAGCTCATCGACAGCGAGGTGGAAATCAACAAAGTGCTCCGCTCTGGCAAGGATATCCTCTGCGAGGGTGCTCAGGGTACTATGCTCGATGTTGACTTCGGTTCTTATCCTTTCGTAACATCTTCTAACACCATCTGCGCCGGTGCCTGCATCGGTTTGGGTATCGGACCTAACCGCATCGGTAATGTTTACGGTATCATGAAGGCTTACTGTACTCGCGTGGGTGCAGGTCCATTCCCTACAGAGCTCTTCGACGAGACAGGTGCCAAGATTCGTGCCCTCGGCCATGAGTATGGTGCCGTTACAGGTCGTGAGCGTCGTTGCGGCTGGTGCGACTTGGTTCAGCTTAAGTATTCTGTGATGGTAAACGGTGTAACCGAGCTTATCATGATGAAGAGCGACGTGCTCGATGGCTTCGATACCATCAAGGCTTGTGTGGCTTATAAGTTGAAGGATGGCACTGTAACCACCGACTTCCCATACGAGATTACAGACGTAGAGCCTGTTTACAAGGAGTTCAAGGGCTGGAAGACTGATATGACCAAGTTCACTTCTGAGGATCAGTTCCCACAGGAGTTCAAGGATTACATCGCATTCATCGAGGAGTTCCTCGAGACCAAGATCGGTGTCATCTCTATCGGTCCAGACCGTGCTCAGACTATCGTACGTAAATAATTTTATAGTGATTAATGTTTAGTGATTAATGTCTACTTTGAAGGGTTAACATTGCGCTGAACATTAATCACTAATCATTAAACAATAAACATTAATAAATGGCTCAGAAACCAAGTATTCCAAAGGGTACCAGAGACTTCGGTCCTGTTGAGATGGCGAAGCGCAACTACATCTTCAACACCATCAAGGAAGTGTATGCCCTTTATGGATTCCAGCAGATTGAGACTCCTGCCATGGAAACCCTTCAGACCTTGATGGGCAAGTATGGCGAGGAGGGCGACAAGCTGCTCTTTAAGATTTTGAATTCAGGTGACTATATGAATAAGGTGAGCGATGAGGATATTCATTCGCTCGGTTCATTGAAGCTGGCGGCTAAACTTTGTGAGAAGGGTCTCCGCTACGACCTTACCGTGCCTTTCGCACGTTACGTCGTGCAGCATCGTGAGGAGTTGCAGATGCCTTTCAAGCGTTATCAGATTCAGCCGGTTTGGCGTGCCGACCGCCCACAGAAGGGTCGCTATCGTGAGTTCTATCAGTGTGATGCCGACGTGGTAGGTTCTGATTCTCTCCTCAACGAGGTAGAGTTGATGCAGATTGTAGATACCGTCTTCACCAAGTTTGGTGTGCGTGTCTGCATCAAGATCAACAACCGCAAGATTCTTACTGGTATTGCCGAGGTTATCGGCGAGGCTGAGAAGATTGTGGATATCACCGTGGCTATCGATAAGCTCGACAAGATTGGTCTCGACAATGTAAACGAGGAACTTCGCAATGATGGCATTTCTGAGGAAGCTATCGAGAAGTTGCAGCCAATCATCTCATTGTCAGGTTCTAATGATGAGAAACTTGCTGTGATTTCCAAGGTTCTCGAAGGTTCTGAGATTGGCTTGAAGGGTGTAGAGGAAACCAAGTTTATCCTCGATACCTTGAAGACTGTAGGCTTGAACAACGAGATTGAACTCGACCTTACCTTGGCTCGTGGCTTGAATTACTATACTGGTGCCATTTTCGAGGTAAAGGCACTCGATACACCGATGGGTAGTATCACCGGTGGCGGTCGCTACGATAACCTCACAGGCATCTTCGGTCTTCCTGGTTTGAGTGGTGTAGGTATCAGTTTCGGTGCCGACCGCATCTACGATGTGCTCAATGCCTTGGATCTCTATCCAAAGGAGGCAGTGAACTCTACTCAGGTGCTCTTCATCAACTTCGGCGAGAAGGAGACTGCCTACTGTCTGCCTATCGTGAGTGCCGCTCGTGCAGCAGGCATCCGTACCGAGATTTTCCCTGACAAGGCGAAGATGAAGAAGCAGATGAGCTATGCCAATGCCAAGCAGATTCCATTCGTGGTACTTGCGGGTGAGAATGAGATGGCTGCAGGCAAAGTTACTTTAAAGAATATGGAAAGCGGTGAGCAGACCCTGGTTACTGCCGAGGAGCTGGTTGCTGCTTTTAAGAAATAACCTTTATAACACGCTGGGGGAATGAGGGTAATTGAAAAAGGTTTCCCCCAGCTTATCCGTTTTCTTCATGCTTGAATTTGTGAAAACTCAGTATGGAGGGGCGGATATCTTTTATTTTCGATTTATTTCGAAGTTATAATTTTGTATTTTCATTATACATTTTGAAGCTATAAACTACAAATCAAATCAATGGAAATGAATAAAAATATTTCTTTGGGAAAGATATTCCCTCCTACCTTTCGCCTGGTGGCGATGCCGCTGGTAGCCGTGCTCTTGATATCTTTGCTGATGTCATCAAGCAGTCATAAAACTACGATTTTCATCATAGGTGACTCTACTGCTGCCGAGAAGGGAAACTACAGAAACTATCCTGAGCGTGGCTGGGGGATGGTATTCCAGGGTTGCTTCGACGATCAGATTATCGTTGATAATCATGCCATAAACGGAAGAAGTTCGAAGAGCTTCCTGGATGAAGGAAGATGGCAGAAGGTTCTGGACAAGATGCAACCGGGCGATTATGTCATCATCCAGTTTGGTCATAATGATGAGAAGAAGTTCCCTAACCGTTACACCATTCCTGGAGGTACTTTCGATGCTCATCTTGCTAAGTATGTGAATGAAACCCGACAGAAGGGTGGCATTCCTGTACTGATGAACAGCGTGGTGCGCCGCTGCTACTATTCTGCTGATTTGGAGAATGATGACGATGAGAAGTTGCGTGGCAAGGCTTACGCCGGCGAAGAGAAAATCAACAGCGATACCTTGATAGATACCCACGGAGCCTACGTGGTGGCTCCCCGCCATGTGGCCAAGGCTTTGAATGTGCCGTTTGTGGATGCTACCAAGATTACTCACGATATAGAAACCGGCCTTGGCATCAAGGGCAGCAGAAAGCTGCACATGTGGTTCCTGCCTGGCGAGAATCCTCAGGTATCAAAGGGTAAGCAGGACAATACTCATTATAATGTTTATGGTGCTCATGTGGTGGCTAATGCCTTGGCTGATGCCCTGGCGGAGCAGGTGCCTGCGCTGAAGAAGCATGTTCGTCATTACGATTACGTGGTGAGTGCAGAGGGCAGAGGAAACTACATGAAGCTTCAGGAAGCAGTGGATGCGGTTCCTGCCAACTCTTCTGCCACCATCCTTGTCTTGGGTGGTAAATGGAAGAAGCCTGCCAATATGGAGGGAAAGTCTATCAGATTCGTCAAGCAGTTTGGTGCTGCCATCGAATAGATTTTTCTGATATCAGATAAAAAAAGGTGTATCATAAGTTTTTCAACTCCATTATCCTTTATAGGAATAGGAGAATACTTATGACACACCTTCTTTTTTTCTATAATCAATCTTTTCTATCGCTTCAAGGCGATATTGTAATTATAGTATTTTGTATTGCCCGTGATATCTTCTAAAACCTGGATGAAAGGCGGGAACTTTACGCTCTCATGTTTGGCAATGCCCTTGGTTTCCAGAATCATCAGATCCTTGATAGGCTCCATGAATTCATCCAACTCAAAATATTGTCCCTTCCAGATGAAACTCTTGCGATGCTTTCTGATGGTAGAACGGTATGGGTCTGCCTGCTGGAGCATGGTCTCATAGAGGTTTGCGTTAATTTGGCGCTCTGTTTCTACCTGCTCATTGTCGGAAACACGCTTCTTGGAAGTATGAACATATACAAACTTGCCTCCCTCGAAACCTCTTCTGCGAAGACGGATTTCGCTGCCAGGTTCTCCCGAAAGATAGGTCTGAACGATGTCGCTATCGATGGCATTAGGCACATCGCCAGTCAGTTTCACGATATACTTTCGCTCTTCCTCAATAGGCTGAGGAATGCCCAGCACATTACTTATCTCCTTGAGCACACGGTTCAACTTGTTGTTGAAATCCTCATGGTTGTTGATGACGCGCAAGTGAGGATGTCCCTTCCAGGCAGAAACAATCTTCTTATCCAGCTCGCGGGCTATCTGCAAGCCTTCTTCATCTGCTTTTTCCAAACGCTGCGCATTGTTGGCTGTGGTATAAAACTGCTCTGCACCATCGGCAGCACTCACCAGGTGGAGCACGGCATCATAGCGGGCTCTGAGCTGGGTATTGGTATAACCCTGTTCAGAGATGATGCGATTCCAGAACTCAGGTGAAAGATAAGTAGAGATATCCATCGTGCCGCGGTCGCATACGATGATAACCGGCTGGTTCAGCGTCTCCGCCATGCGGGTGAAGCTGTCTTCCAATCCTATCTGGGTGAGGAAGGTAGCCTTCTCTCCCTCGAAGAAAAACTTCTCGTTCTTGGTGAGATAGTTCATGCCCGACTGGGTGAACAGGGTAGGAACCTCAGGAATGGTAAAGACCTTGTAGCCCAAACTCGAAAAATGTTCAATCACCTTGACTAAGGCTGTGGTCTTGCCGGCGCAAGGACCACCCGTAAGTACAATCTTCTTAATTGTATTCATATATCTTTTTTATCGTTTATATCATTTTTATATCATTTTACAGTCCCATGAAGGCATGCATCTGTTAATTTGAGTGCAAAGATAGCAATAATTTCTCTAAGAAAGAAAAAAACACGCACATTTACGGCTTTTTTTTCAAAAAACATGCGGTTTTATTTTGTATTGTAAATGTTTTAATGTATCTTTGCATGAAGAATATAATAATAAAATAGAACAAATGATTTACTTCATTTCAAAGAAACTGGAAATATCTGCTGCGCATTCGCTTACTCTCAGCTACGAGAGTAAGTGCAGCAGCCTGCATGGACATAACTGGGAGATTGAACTCTTCTTTGTAGGCAAGGAATTGAACCAGGATGGCATGGTTATTGACTTTACGCACGTGAAGAAAGCCGTGCATAGCAAACTGGACCATGCCAACCTGAACGAGGTCTTCGACTTTAACCCAACTGCCGAAAACATCGGAAGATGGCTGGTGAATCTCTTTCCTGAGTGCTATAAGGCAAGCGTGCAGGAGAGTTTCGGAAACACGGCTGTGGTTATAGACGAAGAAAAGATAAAAGGCATCGAGAACTTGATTCCATAAAGATTCAGAAAATGTATAAAGTTAACGAAATATTCTATTCGCTGCAGGGTGAAGGCAGATGGATGGGCAGACCAGCGGTATTCGTCCGGATGAGCGGATGCAACCTGAAATGCCCTTTCTGCGATACCGATTTTCGTGGCTACAGGGAGATGAGTGCAGACGACATCTTGTCCAAATGCCTGGAAGAGGGTGGCGAATGCCGATTCATCGTCCTTACGGGTGGCGAACCTTCTCTGCAGGTTGATGAGCAGCTTATAGCAACTCTTCATCAGGCAGGCTATTATCTCTCCATGGAAACCAACGGAACTCATGCCATTCCTGAAGGAATTGACTGGGTGACCTGTTCTCCAAAGGTAGATTTCACCGAGGGTGGGGAGCTTGTTGTAAGAAAGGTAGATGAGCTGAAATTGATATTCGATGGTGAGCACGAGGTAAGCGACCATGGCATAGCCTGTGCATTCCGCTATCTGCAACCATGCGATGTAGGCAATGACAGCAGAAACTATCTTATCCTGAGTGAGTGCATCAAGTATATCAAGGCTCACCCAGAGTGGCAGCTGTCTGTGCAGATGCATAAAATAGTGGGTATCCGATAGAAATTGGATTCTCCATAAAATCTGGAATCTATTTACAGTTACAGTACTGTTACAATCATCATATTTAATATAAAAACAACATCATGGAAAAAGTAAAGACTTTGATTATAGGTAGCGGTCCTGCGGGATATACCGCTGCCATCTATACAGGTAGAGCGGGACTCAACCCTGTTCTTTATTCAGGTATGCAGCCTGGCGGACAGCTTACCATCACCACAGAAGTAGAAAACTTCCCTGGCTATCCTAACGGAGTGGATGGCACCCAGATGATGATGGACATGAAGGAGCAGGCTGCTCGCTTCGGTGCTGATATCCGTGACGGAAGCATCGAGAAGATTGACTTCAGTTCACGTCCATATCATCTTACGGATGAGCGTGGCAACGAGATAGAGGCTGATACCGTTATCATTGCTACCGGTGCATCTGCCAAGTATCTCGGTCTTGCTGATGAAGAGAAGTATCGCGGACAGGGCGTATCTGCCTGTGCTACCTGCGATGGTTTCTTCTATCGCAAGCGTGTGGTTGCCGTAGTGGGCGGTGGTGATACTGCCTGCGAGGAGGCGATGTATCTTTCCGGTCTTGCCAAGAAGGTGTATATGATAGTTCGCAAGCCTTATCTCCGTGCAGCAGAAATCATGCAGCAGCGTGTGAAGAACAAGGAGAATATCGAGATTCTTTTTGAGACCAATACGCTCGGACTCTTTGGTGATGATGGAGTGCAAGGTGCTCATCTGGTTCGCCACATGGGTGAGGCTAACGAGGAGAAGTTTGATATCGCTATCGATGGTTTCTTCCTGGCTATCGGCCATAAGCCTAACACCGACCTCTTCAAGGGTGTCATCGATTTGGATGATCAGGGCTTCATCAAGGTGGTTCCTGGCACAGCCAGCACCAATCTTCCTGGCGTGTTTGCGGCAGGCGATGTAGCTGACCCTATCTATCGTCAGGGCGTTGTAGCTGCCGGTTCTGGTGCCAAGGCTGCCATCGAGGCAGATAGATATCTGCAGCAGTTGGGATAAAGCTATTTGATAAATGGGGGTAATGCTATTTAATAATTAGCTTCTAGCGTTAAGTTAGTTAAAAAATAAACCAAATATTTTGTCGGATGCAAAAAAAGTAGTACTTTTGCATCTGACAAAATAAGTCGAGGAAGATTGGCAGAGTGACCGAATGCGCTGGACTCGAAATCCGGTATACCCTCTTCCGGGTATCGGGGGTTTGAATCCCTCATCTTCCGCAAGGAAATGTCATATCAAATAAAACTCCTTTCACACTTAAGTTAGCTTGGTTGAAAATCAGCAACTTGAGTTTGAAAGGAGTTTTTTTTGTTTAGTACACCATGTAGGGAACTATACACTCCGAGTCGGAGAGCATGGTTTTTCGAGTTCGGAAGCATAGCTTTCCAGGTTCAAGAGTATAGTTTCTGTGAGATTGCCACTAGGCTCAACAGCTCTGCTGAGCCTAGTCAGTACGTCTGCTGACTGCAGTCGGCAGCTCTGCCGAGCCTAGTGACACTACCTTATTTCGTGCTCTTTATCTCTTCCTTTTTTCCTTTTCCTTCATCGTCTTCATCTTCATTTTCTTCTTCTTGATACCGAAGAGGTCTCGCCAGCCATTGAAGTCTTTCTTCATAATCAGACCCAAGCCTTGGGTGTTCAGGCTGTTTCTGGTGAAATAGCGGTCGTTGGTCTGGTTATACATGCGGATGGCAAGGTTGCCGTTCGGATAGATGAGATAGCGCAGGTCGAAGTCTCCGATGAAACTCTGGGTGGCATTGGCGTTGTCGCGATAGCCAAACTGGCCATTGAAGAGCAGCCTGTTGTTCAGCAGCCTTCCGCTCAAGATACCCTCATATTCCGCATTGTTGAATCCTTCATCACCCGTAGAGATATTGGCTCCGAAGTTCCAGTTGTTACTCTTTACCACATTCGACAGCACCGTGTTGATTTGCTGCGAGATGGTTCCACTCAGGAAACTCTGCATCGCCAGCGATGTCTGACTTTGCTGGGCGGCATCCTCGCTTGCCTGGTTGTTGTTGGTCTGTGCGTAGAAGCGGCCGATGGCAAGCAGATAGAGCACCTGCTGGTTCATCTCTTCCTGCGAATTGATGATGGAATAAATCATCTGCTTGGCATCTGTATTCACTGTAGGCAGGTCCATCGAGAAATCTACCTTCGGACTCTGCGGTGTGCCCGTGATGTTCATCAGACAGTCTACTCGGATATTGTTGGCTGAGAACGAACGTCCGATACTCAGGTCGCTCAGCGGAACTCCATTCACCGTATATTTTGCCTGCAGGTTGAGTGGAGCATTGTATGGGTTTCCACCGAAGGCGATGGTTCCGCCCGGCATAAACTCGAAGTCCTTCTTGAGTACATTCTGGATGGTGAGCTTATATATGCCGTGGTCTACCACATAGTTGCCGTACATATCGAACGAACCCTTGTTAAACCAGTTGGCTCTGATTACTCCGTTGCCGTTCAGCGTGATGCAGTCTCCGCTCTGTGCGTCCATCATCAGCTTCAATGTCAGATTCTCGTTCGTATTCATGAGGAAGTTGATTCGCATATCCGACGAGAAGTCGATGTCATCCTCTTCCTTGATGGTAGGGATGCTGTCGGCAAGCTGCGGAATGATTTCGTGCCAGTGGATGAAGCTCTTGTCGCTGATGGCGTCAGGACTTGCCACATTATATACAAAGATACTACCGGCTTCCGGCTGGGCATCAATGTCGATGATGGTTTCGCCGCTCTTGCCGTGGATGCCTACCTTGCCGGTGGCATATACCGTGCCGTAGAAGGTGTTGTCGCCAAACTCATGGGTGTCGTAGCCCAGAAAGTTGTGTGCCTTCAGGTCGATGTCGTAGCTCAGTCGGGTCAGGTGCTTGTGGTGGATGCCTCCATTTACTATCGCAAAGTTGTGGTTGCGGTCGTAGATGGTGTCTCCTAGCAGCTGGATGTCATCCGGAATGGCATGCGCTCTCAGGTTTTTGAAACTGTAGTCTGTGCCCAGCTGCTTCATGTGCATCTTGCCGTTTGCCACGATGTCGCCCACCAGATTGATGTTGCTCAGGTCGCCTACTACGTTCAGCTTACCCCTGCACCATGCCTGTATGTTGTTCATGAAACTGCCGCAGAAGCTTTCCAGGAATTTCATGTTGGTGCCTTGCGCCTCGATACCCAGGTCTATGTAGTTGCGCTTAGGCGATACATAGCCGTCGATGAGCGTCTGATGTTCCAGTCCGTCATCAGCCACGGCCTTGATGTCTATCTGGCTCTCTTCCTTGTTGAAGTTCACGTTGGCATGGAGCACGCCCAGTGGACCCTGCTCAAACTCAAAGTCCTTTACGTCAAGTTGCGCATAGGCATCCGGGTCGTTGAAGATGCTCTTCACGATGGCTTTTCCAGAAGCTCTTCCTGCGAAATCCACCGAGTGGAAGTTAACCAGATTCAGGATGTACTCCACATCCACATCTTTCAGCTGCGCCACGATGGAGTCTTCCTTATTAGGCGTAGCCAGTCCGTTGATGGCAATCTCCTGGTTATTATGACTGATGGCGAAATCTTCTATCTGCAGATGATTCTTGCTGTAGATGATTTCTGCCGGATGCACCTGCCATGGCTTGTTTCCGATATGCACCACGGATGGCTGGATGCCGATGTGGGCAGTAGAGATGTCTCCGTCTGCCTTGTAGAATTGCGCCTCGGCATTCAGTGCTGCCTTGATAGGTGTCTTTTCCGAGTGGTTGTCGTAACCCAGCATAGCCTTCAGGGTGTTGTCGGCAGCGGCTGCATTCACGTGCAGTTCTATTCCGTTTTCACCCGCCAGTCCTTTCTGTATCTGTGCATCCACCTTCAGCGTGTCGCCTGTGGTATGCATCTGCAGCTTGCCGCCATTGTAGGCTTTGCCGTTGTAGGCAAAGGCTGGAAGGGAGGCATAGAGATTCACGGATCGGTCGTTGTCCGAGAGGTTTCCGTCTATATATACGGGTTCTGCTATCTGCAGAGGTATGCCCAGCATGCGTTGCAGAATCTCGGTAGAGGTTATCTGCGCCTGGATGGTAAAGTCGTTGTGCACCTTCTTGCTTATCTTTCCGATGCCTGGCAGGGTAGGCAGCTTACTGGCTATCATGTTGGTCATGCTTTGTACCAATGTTGCGTAATCGTATCTGCCTTTCACGTGCAGGTCGGCGAAGGGTGCTTCCAGGTCCAGATAGCTGTCGTCACCTTCGTTCTTGGCGCTTACCTTGATATCGTTCAGCGTATATTCCTTGTCTGCCATCTTCACGCCGAGCACAGCAGGTTGCAGGTGCTCCAGGTTGAGGGTGGCATCATAGAGTTTTCTTTTGATATTGTATTTTCCTGCTACCTGCAGTTTGATATTTGGGTCAGCGATGGAAGCAAGTCCATTGATGAGTCCTTTGTTATAGCTGCCATCCAGCTTGATATTGCGGAAATTATATTTGTTGAACATAATATGTCCGATATTTCCGTTAGCCATCAGATGCTGGGTGGTTCCGCATGCATCTATCTTGGCAGCGATGGTTCCGAATTTCCTGTTGTCTAAAATTTTGCCCAGGTTGATGCTCCTGGTATCAACGCTGGCATGCAGCAGATTTCCATTTTTCGAAAGGTCGAGCTGTACGTTTCCCACGTCAGTGCGCAGGATGCCTTTCGCTGCAATCAGGTTGGTTGAGGCTGCATTCCTGTTTCCCTTGCTGCCTGCTTTGTTCTTCTCTTTGCTGCCTGTTATGTTCTTGCCATGAATGTTGCCCTGATAGTGGATGTTGCCCAGGCGGAGCACTTCCTTCGGTATCTTCACCTTGCTGCCCAGGTTCTGTGCAATGTGGCTGATGCCATCATCCGAAACCTTCAGCTTTTCGATGTTCACGTTCCAGCGTAATTGGTTGTCCCACTTGTTCGCCTTAGCGTTGGCTTCGAGCACCACGCTGCCGCTTTCTGTGTTCAGATTCAGATGGTGGATGTGTGCAGAAGAACTGGTTCCTGAGAAATGGGTGCTTAGCAGCAGGGCATCATTCCATTTACGGAGGATAGGTGCAAAGCATGCCACATCCGCCAGCGTGATATGCGATGGCTTGATGCCGCCTTCAAATTGAAGCGATTCGCTGATGAGCTTGCCCTTGTCGTCTGTGCGGTAAGAAGCAAGCAGGTCTTCCAACTGCAAACTGGAGTGGGGAAGTTCCAGGATGAAGTTGCTCAGTCTGGCTTTCTGCTTGTCTGCATCGAATTTGAAAGAAAGATTTTTGAGTTCAAGTCCTGATTTATCCGTCAGTGCTATCTTCTTTACCAGCAGATGGATATCGTTGTCAGTTATATGGTTTAATACAATATGCGCAGATAGGTTTCTTACGCCGATATGATGGGTAGAGAACACGCCGCTTGGGTCTGCCACGTTGCGCTGGTTATAGGCGATGGCACCATGGCGGATGATTACGCTACCGATGTGTAGGTCGAGTGGAGTATGCTTGGTGGTATCCTTAGAAGCCAGAGAATCGAGTACAAACTGTATGTTGAGTGGGCTCTTGTCATCCTGCTTGTAAAGGTTGGCATTCAGGCCAAACAGTTGGGCAGAAGAGATGGAAATCTTTCCATCTTTCAAAGGGAGAATATCCACCTTGGCAGATAGACGGGTGGCATAGATCATGCTGTCGCCTTTCTGGTCGAGCATTCTCACATTGTCGATAATGATACGATTCAGGAAACCAAGGTTTACCTTACCCACACTCACTTCTGTTCCGAATTTCTTGCTGAGAGCGTCGGCAATGGTAGAGCCAAAGAAGGTTTGTACTGGTGGCAGATGCAACAGTACGATGAGCAAAACGTAGAGCGAGAATATCGTCCATACGATGCAGTTGATGATATGCTTAAAGCGTTTCAGAGCGTTTTGTTTTTTATATTCTTGACTAGTATATCCCATGGCTGAGGCCTTCCCACCTGCCATGTTTCCCTAAACGACTGAAAGGGCCTGCGCAAGGAGGGTATGTGAATCCTCTCTGTGCAGGTCCTTTTATCTTGGGTTGAATACTTTTACTTATGTAATCATATTTCAATCTGTACCCAGTAATCCGATGCCTTTTTGGGGCAACCCTGGCGGATTACTTAAAATAGCGCTTGTAGAGACCAGCGAAGCCTGCGCAGTGGCGAGCCTCGTCCTTGGCCATCTCGTGAACAGTGTCGTGGATAGCGTCAGAACCCTGCTCCTTAGCGAGCTTAGCGATGCGGAACTTGTCCTCGCAAGCACCCTTTTCTGCAGCGATACGAGCCTCGAGGTTGCTCTTGGTGTCACCCAAAACCTCACCCAGCAACTCTGCGAAGCGAGAAGCGTGGTCTGCCTCTTCGAAAGCATAGCGCTTGTAAGCCTCTGCAATCTCTGGGTAACCCTCGCGGTCTGCCTGGCGAGCCATAGCGAGATACATACCAACCTCACCGCACTCACCTGCGAAGTGATCCTTCAAACCCTTGATGACCTCCTCGTTAACGCCATCCTTGTATGCCTGGCCGAGAACGTGAACTGTAGCGAATGTCAAGTCGTCATCTACAGCATCTTCCATCTCCTTGAACTTGCTGGCTGGAGCCTTGCAGATAGGGCACTTCTCTGGAGCTTCTGTTCCCTCGTAAATATAACCACAAACGGTGCAAATAAATTTCTTCTTCATAATGTTAATGTATTTATAATGTTATTGTATATGAGTTAATTCAACTTTTTGGCACATTTGGCGCAGATACCCTTGTAGTAGAGCTGCTCCTCCTGTATGATATTACCTTCCACGGTTTTCTCGCCTTCCAGTTTTGGCGCCTGTTCACCGAAGAGGTCGATAATCTTACCGCATTTCTTGCAGTAGAAGTGTACGTGGCTTTCAACGTTGCCATCGTAACAAACGCGATGTTCGTCGATGGTAATCATCTGTGCTGCCTGGTTCTCGCTCAACATGCGGAGCGTGTTATAAACTGTAGTGCGACTCAGGGTTGGCACCTTATTAGACAGTGCTTGGTACACGTCATCTATCGTTGGATGGATGGGATGGTGGATAAGGTAATCCATAATGGCCAGCCTTTGCATTGAAGGGCGGATGCCTCTCTCCATCAATCTAGTGTATGCTTCTGATTTTTTCATGCTCTTAACTCTAAGTTTTGTTTTACGGTTGCAAAGATACGAACTTTTTTTGTAACTACCAAATAATTCTGTAAAAAATCCAATATTATTTTGGATAATTTACAGAATTAAATAGTATTTTACCCAAAAATGGCTATTTTTCACTCTTTACACGCAGGAATTTATCTACCATCATCAGCTGGTTCAGCTTGAATGCTGGCTTGCAGGCCTTCTTTGCCTTCAACTTGATGGTGAAGAGATCGTGGGTTCCCTCAACGGCTGGCTGTTCGCCCATGTTCACGAAGGTAGGGTAGAGTACCTTGCTGCCATCTGAGTGTAAACGGTCTTTGGTGATGTTCTCCATCTTGCCCATGTCTTTCACATCTACGCCGATGAACTCATATTCGCTAGCACTGTATGGCAGAGCGAAACTCAAGGCATTGAGTGATACGAGATCCTTGCCCTTCACGGTGAGGGTGATGGTTTCGCCTGCCTTGTACATCTTCTTGTCGGCTATGAGGCTGATGTTGCCCGATACCACTGGCACCTGCTTGCTGCTTACGCCGCTCTTCAGCTGGGTAGCTACCACGGAGATGTCGTAGGCATCGATGAGGCCGTTGCCATTAACGTCGCCCTTGCTTACATAGCCCTCGAAATCCTTGTCGCCCTTGCGCAATCCGCAGTAGTTGAGATAAGAGGTGAAGTCGTTCTCGTCGATTCTGCCGTCGTGGTTGATATCGCCAGCCTTCTCTATCTTGCTGCCTGGCATCTTGAATACGTACATTTCGGTTCCCGAACCTTGTCCGCCCTTGGCTTCCTCTACGGTCATCTTGATATACTGTGCCTCTGGGTTGCCCTTGAACTGGTATTCCTTCACGGCAGCCTCGTTCTTCCAGTCGAAGCTTCCTGTTTCTGTCCAGTTGATGCCATCGTTACTGATGGCGAACTTACCCTTCTGAATCTGTCCGTTGGTTTCACGTTCTGAAGCTGGTACATAGTGAATCTTGTCGAGTTTGGCAATGCCGTTGAGGTTCAGGGTTACATCGAATGGCAATACACCTTTCTTATAATAGTTGGTGTGCCAGAAGTTCTTCTCGTTGAAGTCGAACATCTTCGAAACGTCCAGTCCTCCCCAGTCCTCTACTGAGTTGGTGGCTGTGATGTCGTGGATGGCCTCGTCCAGAGGATCCTTGATGGTATGTGCCTGCAGAGTAGTCCAGTCTGATACGCCATCCTTGTTCACTGCTCTCACCTGAACTTCGTAGTCGGTCTCCGGCTTCAGGTTCTCTACGGTGAACTCGGTGCCGCGGATGGTAGAGTGAATCATGCCATCCACCTTCATCTCGTAGTAGTCGGCGTTGGCCTGTGCATCCCATGCTGCAGTGAGGGTGAATGCCTTGTTGGCGTTCTTGTTTTCCTTCATGCTTGCCTGAGGAGCAGCTAAAGCACCGGTAGAGTGGAGCATCGCATCGGCATCGTCCATCTGATATCCGTCCATGCGGAGCTCTACATCGTTGGCGGTGATGTCGGTCTTAGCCAGATGTACATATACCATCGGGTTCTTGTGGATATCCTTTTTCTCGAACTCGCTGCCCTTGGTGGCAAAGCGGTTCAGTTGAGGAGCCTCGTTGTAGAACCATGAATTCTCGGTGTTGTTGAGTTCATCGAGCGAATTCACCTGGGTCAGCTTCACGCTCTTTCCGCCCATCTTCGCCGTCAGCTTCTTAGGCATCTGACTCAGGTTGATGCGCAGCTCTGTAGCCTGATTCTTCTCCTGTCCCTGGAAGCTGCCCACGGTCTTGTCGATATGGACGGTGAGACGGTTCTTCTGCAGGGAAGAGTGGATGTGGGTAGAGGCATGTTCGCCCAGGCGATAGAGCTCGGTCTTGCCGTCATCATCATAGAGGGCGTAATCTGATTCGCCGTATGGATAGAGTTCGAAGATGCGCTGGGTATTGTCTATCTGCGATACATTGTTGTTAGGATTTACCATCGGAATGATGGCGCCTCGCTTTACGAAGACAGGCAGTTTCCAGAAAGGAGCATCATACTCGTTGATGATTCTTCCACCTTTATATATATGTCCGCTGAAGTAATCTACCCATTCGCCTTCTGGCAGGTAGATGCCGTTGCGGATATCGTTGCCCTCCTTGTCCATCTTGGTCTCCTTGTAGATAGGAGCCACGAGGAAGGATGGACCGCACATAAACTGATACTGTGTAGCCTTGCCCAGGGTATAAGGGTTGGCGTCGTCGAGGAACATCGCTCTTACCAGCGGTTTGCCGGTCACGGCCTCGTGGGCAGCGGTGTAGATGTAAGGCATCAGCTCCGACTTGAGTTTCAGATACCAGCGGTTCACGGAAGTTGCCGGTTCGCCCAGGATATGCGGATACTTGGCATTTCTGCCCCAGCCATCCATGTTCAATCCCATTGCGGTGAAGGCCTTCCATTCAAACTCGCGCATGTTCACTATCGGATTCTTTCCGCCGAAGATACCATCGTTATCGGAGGTGATGTTGGAGATTCCCGAAAGTCCGGCACCGATGAAGGTAGGGATGTGGAAGCGGATGTACTCCCAGTCGCCACCGGTCTGGTCGCCCGACCAGATGGATGCATAGCGCTGTGTGCCGGACCAGCCATCAAGCGAGATGATGAACGGACGGGCATTCTCGCCATAGTAAGGCATAATTTGAGCCACGTCAGATACACCATTCAGTCCGAACGAATAGCCGTCGCCTACCCAGGCCACATCGGTCTTGAGTACTCTTACGCCTGCATGTCCCACCTCCTTCACGATATCACGCTGCAGAAGCGCCTCGATGCCTTGCTTTGGGTGCAGGTCAGACTGTGTCCAGAGTCCGATTTCCACACCGTGCTTGCGGGCGTAATCTCCAAACTTCTTCAGGTTCTGGATGTTTCCGTCCAGGGTGCTGTCCTGGCCATATCCGGCTCCATATCCGTCGTTAGGCAGGAACCAGCCCAATGGCATGTCGTGCTTGATGTATCGGTCGATGGCCGCACGAGCCGAGAATTGGTAGTTGTTCTTCTCGCCGTTCAGTGATTCCTTGATGCCGGTCTTGTCGCTGGCACTTTCCTTATAGGCTTTGCCATCTTCGAAAACCATGGCGTTGGCATTGTCGGTTTCCTTCCAGTAGTCGCGGTTGTAGGCATTGAGATGACCTTCGTAGAAGCCGAACTTAGGCAGCAATACAGGGTTGCCGGTGAGCTGGTAATAGCCATCGAGCAAATCTGTAGGCTTTTCGCCCACCATGAAGAAAACGTCTAAGTTCTTGGATTCGTGAGAGAGTTCTACCTTTCCGTTGTGGGTAGAACCGAAGTCGTAGAGACCTGGCTTAAAGGTGTACCACATGAAGCCGTAGCCGGCGGTAGACCAATAGAATGGGGCAGGGGAAGCCACTCCTCCATCTACCCAGTTGTTGGTGTTGACGATTTCGATTTTCTCACCCTTGTGAGAGAATCTTCCGTTCTGTACGCCACCACCGAAGAAATACTCATCCGGCTGTTCGCGCAGGCTGAGGGTTACCTTTTCAGGTGTAAACTGTGCCTGTGCGATCTGCTCAGCCACGGTCTTTCCGTTTTCCAGGTTGATGATCTTGAAGAGCTGGGTAGCCTTGTCGAAGATGACCTGTGCCTTTCCGGTAGAAACGATGATGGAGTTGTCCTTTTCCTCCACATTCAGCTTGTTTACTGAAGTGCGTGGATTATCCACCAGGATGCTTGCCTCAGGCTTAGCTTCGGGCGCTCTCATCACGCCATCGTTACGATCTTCGAAGATACGGAAAACACTTTCGCCATAGAAGTCTACGGCGACACGTTGCTGGTTGGCGAAGACAATCTCCACCAGCGTAGGATTGATTCTGAGAATCTGAACATCTCCAGCCTTCACGGTCTGTGAAGCCTTCTGGGCATCGCGAGCTGAAGGAAGCAGGGGAGATGATGCTGTGTTGGTTGCGTTGGCAACCATAGGCAAGGTTACCGCCATTGCCATCAGGTTGCCAACAGATAATTTCTTGTAAATATTACTCATTGTTTCTTTTAGGTTATGGAGTTAAGGTGTTAAGAAGTTAAGGAGTTAAGACAATAGTCTTTTGAACGTAGTTTTTAGCAAGAAAACATACGTCTTAACTCCTTTAACTTCTTAACTTCTTTAATTACAGTTTTTCGATGAACGTCTTCATATCTGCCTCGTGTTCCTTCGCCTTCAGGAAGAGATGCCACTGGTTCTGGGCTCTTACCAGGTTGTGTTCTGGATACTTGCACTTCCAGTAATGGTCGCCGTTGAGGTAATCCCAGAGGAAGCGTACTGCCTGCATGTATGGGAAGAGTTCGGCAGCATGAGGAAGCAGGGAAATTTCCAAAGGAGAAAGGAAGGCTGAGGCTGATTCCACATAACCGCGGGTGAATGACTCGAAGATGTCCATGCGGAAATCTATCTTCTCGAACTCTGGTGAATCCTCGGCGATGGTATTGGCTGCCGTGCGGAGGAAATCACCGTAGTCGCTCACGAAGAGGGATGGCATCACGGTGTCGAGGTCAATGACGCACAATACGCGGCCTTCCTCGTCAAACATCATATTGTTCACCTTGGTATCGCAGTGGCAAACGTGCTTCTGCAACTTGCCCTCGCGGAAGAGGCGCTGGCAGAGACACATCTCGTCCATATACTTCTCGATGTCGGCAATGAAGTCCTTCACGCCTTCTGCTCGTCCGGCACGGTCTTCCTTGATTGCCTGGCGCAGCTGGTCGCGGCGCAGTTCCATGTTGTGGAAATCTGGGATGGTTTCGCCGAGGCGGTCGGTGATATCTGTGAGCTGAGCCTCGAATTCACCGAAGGTCTTGCCTGCGTAGTAGGAACTCTCTGGGTTCACTGCCTCCTGGGTGATGGCACGAGGGATGAATACTGAGACACGCCAGTACTGCTGGTCTGCATTTTTTACATAGGTCTTGCCGTTGCCGGCCTTGACGAAGGTAAGCACCTTGCGGTTGATGTCGTCAGCGCCCTTGGCTTCTAATTGCTGGCGGATGTGGGTAGTAACCTCCTCAATATTGCGCTGCAGCAGGTCTACATCGGTGAAGATGGAGTCGTTGATGCGCTGCAGAACATAGTCTGGGGCATCGGCTTCTGCTGTTGTCACCTTGTAGGTGTCGTTGATGAGTCCGTTACCGAGAGGTTTTACCTCTTTTACAGTTCCAATGATGTCGAACTGTTTTAGAATAGCTGTAAGATCTTTCATTTTAGTTTGGTTTTAAATATTTATAAAGCTTTTTCTATCTTAAGTCAATGACTTCTGCGCCTGGGAATTCCTTGCTGTTGAAGGTGAAGGCACTGTTAGAGATGTTCTTTGCCTTGAAGCCAGAAATATTGATGGTGCTCCAGGTGGAGCCCTGTCTCATCTTGATCTGCGAAGGCACGTGGGTGCTCTTGTTGATGGTGATATACATCTCAGCCACGCTGCGCTTCTGGTTGTTGGCTACGAGATGCACCTGATAGTTGCTGCCCACAGTCTTGAGGGTGCTTTTATATCCTGTCTTGTAGATGTGGATGAAGGTATAGGGATTCATCGACATCTGCTGTGCCTGGGTAGGATTGCTCACGTTTACCTCGTTGGTTTTCTTCATGTACGACCACTGGGTCTTGCCGTTGAACCATACGATGGCTTGTGGAGTACGGGCATTGAACTTGTTGCCCTTAATGGTGATGGAGCCGCTTGCCGAACCGAATTTCGGACTTGACATCTTGAAGTTGGCGGTAGCGCCCTTTTTGTTGCCGATAACGGCAGCTGTCTTGTCGAGCACCTGCTGGGCGGTTTGCGCCATGGTGCCGAGGCTCATCATCGCTGCGAAAGCGATGGCTAAAATCTTTTTCATATCCTTACTGTTTATTTTGTTCATTACTACATATAAAGCCGCAGAAGCGCTGCTTATTAAAAATGTTAGACGCTTCTGTGGCTTCAAGGTTTAAATGCTTTTGCACTTTCAGGGCGTTTACTTACGAGTTTCTCAGCTGCATCAGCAATGTGTTGAGCTGGTTTTCATCCTGCAGGAGCACCTCTCTTGGCTTGCTGCCCTGTGCGGCTCCCACGATGCCTGCTGCTTCAAGCTGGTCCATCAGTCTGCCGGCGCGGTTGTAGCCGATGCTGAACCTACGCTGAATCATACTGGTGCTGCCCTGCTGCGATAGAACGATGGCATGGGCTGCCTCCTCGAAGTATGGGTCCAGGTTGCGGGCATCCACGCTGCCGTTGCCTCCTATGCCGCCATCCTCGCTGGCTGGTTCAGGCAACTCCATCGGTTCGATAGGACCAGGCTGATTGCAGATGTATTCGTTGATGCGCTCAATCTCCGGTGTATCTACGAAGGCACACTGTACACGCACTGGCTCGTTGCCGTTCAGGTAGAGCATGTCACCACGACCTATCAACTGGTTGGCACCGGTTCTGTCAAGGATGGTCTTGGAGTCGATGGCAGATGTCACCTTGAAGGCGATACGTCCAGGGAAGTTGGCCTTGATGTTACCGGTGATGATGCTGGTGGTAGGACGCTGGGTAGCGATAATCATGTGGATACCCACGGCACGTGCCAGCTGGGCGATACGGGCGATAGGAAGCTCCACCTCCTTGCCGGCTGTCATAATCAAATCGCCAAACTCATCGATAATCACCACGATGTATGGCATAAATTCGTGACCGTCAGTAAGTTTCAGACGATGGTTCACGTATTTCTGATTATACTCCTTGATGTTTCTGGCTCCCGCCTTCTTCAGCAAGTCGTAACGGCTATCCATCAGCACGCAGAGACTGTTCAGTGTTCTCACCACCTTGGTAACATCGGTGATGATAGGCTCCTCCTCATCTGGAACGGCAGCCATAAACTTATTGGTGATGCGTGAATATACGCTGAACTCCACCTTCTTTGGGTCGATGAGCACCAGCTTCAACTCGTTAGGATGCTTCTTGTAGAGCAGGGAAGTGATGATGGCATTCAGACCAACAGACTTACCCTGACCGGTAGCACCGGCAACGAGCAGGTGAGGAATCTTAGCCAAATCCACCATGAACACCTCGTTGGTGATTGTCTTTCCCAATGCGATAGGAAGTTCCATCTTGGTTTCCTGGAATTTCTTCGAGTTCAGGATGCTCTCCATGCTCACGATGTTCGCCTTGGCGTTAGGCACCTCGATACCGATGGTTCCCTTGCCCGGGATAGGGGCGATGATACGGATACCCAGTGCTGCGAGGCTCAGGGCGATATCATCCTCCAGGTTTTTGATCTTCGAGATGCGCACGCCCTCGGCAGGCTGAATCTCATAGAGGGTGATGGTAGGTCCCACCGTAGCTCGGATGGTCTTAATCTGCACGCCGAAGTTGTTGAGCACTTCGATGATGCGGTTCTTGTTTGCCTTCTGCTCCTCCTCGTCGATGGAAACCTCCTGGTCGTCGTATTTCTTCAGCAGGTTGAGGGTAGGATACTTGTATTTGGTGAAAGGCTCCTTCGGGTTGATAGGCGTATTGAGCACCTCGGCGTTGCTCACCGTGTTGCTGGTAGCCTTCTCTTCGCCCAATGCCACGGAGATGTCCATGCCCACATGCTCCGATGCGGCAGCGGCAGCTTCCATCTCCATTCTTTCTCGTTCCGCTTTCTCGGCACGCTGCTTTCTTTTCATCTCCAGGAAGCTAGGGGTAGCGCTTGGAGTGGTGGTGGCTATAGGCTCTGTAGGGTTGACAGCGGCATTGGCTACGCTGCCTTCCGTCTCCTTCTCCTCTTTCTCTTCCTTGTTGGCATCGAGGTCCACTACCTGCGGCTTCTTCTCCTCGTTGTTCTGTGGAGTAGGAATATCCTGTTTTCCTTCGTCCATCTCAGGCTTTTCCTGATCCGTCGCATTTTCTTCCTCCATATCCCTTCCTCTTTCAGCGTTCTGGTAAGCCAGGTCGATGTCTTCCGTATTCGAATCTCCATGGTTGGTGATTTCGAACTTCACCTTATTAGATATATATCCGATAGGGTTGAGTGCCTTTCTCACGATGGTGATGGTCTCTGTGGTGAGATAGGTGAGGAAGGCTACAGCCACGAAGAGGAGGATGGCTGTGAGTCCGGGAGGACCTACCACGTTCTCCAGGTTCTGCACCACATAGAGTCCGTGCTTGCCGCCCGGGTTGAAGATAAGGCTGCCCATCAGCGGGGTGAGGAACTTGGCGAAGGTGATGCTCGACCATATCATGATAATCATCATGCTGAGGAACCATTTCCACAGGTTGATGTTATATACATGCATCAGCTGGAATCCTGCCATCACCACGAAACATGGAAGTAGGAAGGCTGGGAATCCGAAGTTCACTGCCATCAGCCAGTAGGAGATGATGGCACCCAGCGAACCGCAGTAGTTCTGAAACTGCTTTTCGGTGTTGGTCCATTCGCCTGGTCTTAGGTTTTCTAGCAGACTTTGGTCAGCTGCACCCGTATTGATGAATGAAACCATAGCGATGATCAGAACCACAGCCATCACCACCAGGGCGAGTCCGAGGAAGAAATCGGTGATGGTATTGTTGAAAATATATTGTAAACCAATGGCTTCGCTAAATGATTTAGCTCTGCCTGAAGTCTTTTTTCTTGCCATTTTTATCTTGTTTTAAAATATTTCTCTGCAAAATTAGTAAAAAAGTGCGAGAAACAATCCTTTTTCTCGGCTTTTTTTTTTAATTTTGCAACTTGTAATGAATAAAATGTAAAATGAAGATTATTTTCACGAGTTTTGACAAGAAAACAGTCAACAGTTTGCCAAGGGTTCTTTTCCCAGGTAAGGTGATTGTGATAGATAAGGCTGAGGATACAGATGCCGCAGTGGATTACCTCTTGCAACAAGACGTTTTGGGAGTGGATACGGAGACGCGACCTAGCTTCTCCAAGGGTCATCACTACCAGGTGTCGCTGCTGCAGGTGAGTAGTCGTACCCGCTGTTATCTATTCCGTCTGCATCATACGGGCATGACGCCTGCCATCATCCGTTTCCTGGAAGACACGAAGGTGCCGAAGGTTGGCCTTTCCTGGCATGATGACCTCCTGCAGTTGCATCGCCGCTGCGAGTTCAAGGCAGGTTATTTTGTGGAGTTGCAGGATGTGGCAAAGAATTTCGGCATCAAGGATATGAGTTTGCAGAAACTCTATGCCAACCTGTTTCATCAGAAAATCAGCAAGGCGCAGCGCCTGAGCAATTGGGAGGCCAACGAACTCCGCGATTCCCAGTGCCTGTATGCTGCCACAGATGCCTGGTGCTGCATCAACCTATATGAGGAATTCAATCGCCTCACCCAGACTGGCGATTACGAGATTGACGAATTATAACCCCTATATATAATAATGTATAAGAACGTATATTTAAAGAAAGGTAAGGAAGAATCTCTCAAGAGATTCCACCCATGGATTTTCTCCGGTGCTATCCAGCGCATGGACAATGATATAGAAGAGGGTGAGATTGTTAGAGTGTTTACCCACGCTGGCGATTTCATTGCGGTAGGTCATTATCAGATTGGATCTATCGCCGTGCGTGTGCTCTCATTCAGCGATGTTGCCATCGATGATGAGTTCTGGCGCGCCCGCCTGGAGTCGGCTTACAGGATGCGCCTGGCGGTGGATATCGCAGGCAATCCGGATAACAACACCTATCGACTGGTGCATGGCGAGGGAGATAACCTGCCCGGACTGGTTATCGACTGCTATGGTCCTACTGCCGTGATGCAGGCTCACAGTGTGGGCATGCACGTTTGCCGCATGGAGATTGCCAAGGCCTTGAAAGAGGTGATGGGCGATGAGCTGCAGAATATCTATTATAAGAGTGAGACCACCTTGCCTTATAAGGCCGACCTACGCCAGGAGAATGGCTTTATCCTGGGTGGTGATGCCGATGATGTGGCTGTGGAGAATGGATTGAAGTTCCATATCGACTGGCTGCGTGGTCAGAAGACCGGTTTCTTCATCGATCAGCGTGAGAACCGTTCTCTGCTTGAGCATTATGCCAAGGGCAAGAGTGTACTCAACATGTTCTGCTATACCGGCGGTTTCTCAGTCTATGCCATGCGTGGCAACGCCAAGACTGTTCACTCGGTGGATAGCAGTGCCAAGGCCGTGGAACTGACCAATGAGAACATCGCCTTGAATTTCCCTGGCGATGCACGCCATGAGGCTTTCTGCGAGGATGCCTTCAAGTATCTTGATGAGCACGATCAGCAGTATGATCTCATCATCCTCGATCCTCCTGCCTTTGCCAAGCATCGTGCTGCCTTGCGCAATGCCTTGAAGGGCTATACCCGTCTTAATGTCAAGGGATTGCAGCGCATCAAGAAGGGTGGAATCCTCTTCACCTTCAGCTGTTCGCAGGTGGTTACCAAGGATAACTTCCGCAACGCTGTGTTTACCGCAGCTGCCCAGGCTGGCAGAAAGGTGCGCATCCTGCACCAGCTGCATCAGCCAGCCGACCATCCTATCAATATCTATCACCCTGAGGGTGAGTATTTGAAGGGACTCGTTCTCTACGTAGAATAATTTGTTATGAAGAAATTATCATTGATGATATGCTTGGTTTCTGTACTCTTGTTCGGAATGTCGGGTTGTGGACATTCCGAACAGGAGCGTCATCGGCTGAGCAAGCAGGAGAAAGCCCGCCTCGACAGCATCGACAGGGCTTCCCTGAAGATTGGTGTGATGCCTACGCTCGATTGCCTTCCGGTATATCTGGCATACGAAGACAGCCTCTTCCTGAAGCAGGGAGTAACGGTGCATCTGTATCGCTATAATGCCCAGATGGACTGCGATACCGCCATCGCCCGTGGCTGGGTAGAGGGAACGGTGACCGACCTGGTTCGTGCTGCCCGCATCGAGAAGAAGGGAGTGCCGCTCTTCTATCCCGTATCCACCAATCTCTATTGGCAGTTAATCTCCAATAGAAAGGCACGTGTGTCGGAACTCAAGCAGTTGTCCGACAAGATGATAGCCATCACCCGCCATTCTGCCACCGATTATCTCGCCGACCTCGCCATCGACAGTGCGAAGCCGAAGTACGAGGTGTATCGCGTGCAGATCAACGATTTGAACATTCGCCTGAGCATGCTTCTCAACAATGAGATGGATGCCATGCTCCTGCCTGAGCCTTATGCTACCAGGGCACGAATGGCTCTGAATGTGGTGCTGATGGACAGTCGCAACAAGAACATCAACCTGGGTGCCATAGCCTTTCGCTCCAAGTTGAAGTCCAACCGTCGCCGTAAAGACCAGATAAACAGATTCTTGACTGCATACGACATTGCTGTGGATAGTATTAACAAGAATGGCGTTCGAAAGTACGCTACCCTGTTGAAGAAGTATTATAATCTAGATGCCCATACCATCAAAAGTCTGCCTCAGCTCAAATACAGTCATGCCATGGAGCCGCTTCAGCGCGACTTGCAGCTGGCTAGGAAAAGAGCAGAGAACAAGTAATCTTTAAATAATTAATTTTAACGAAACAATGAAAGAAAAAAAAGTAGAGCAGGCTTTAGCCGAGGCACGTTCGGAGTTGTCACATGGCGACTATCTCACTTTATGTGCCTCCCTTACCTTTCTTAATCGGGAAATTCCTGAAGCTTCGGTTTCAGATGGCGATATTTTTTATATGCTTGGATGGTTAACTCAGGTAAGCGAAGGAATGGGGATTGATTATACGAAGCATGAGGCTGGCAAAGCTGTTTTTCATGCAGAAGGTAAGAAACATGATTTTTGTATCACGGGTATGGATATCAAGACTCCAGAAGGCAGAGCGGCAGAGTTGTGCAGAATTCAGAGAGAATTGAATGAATATCTGTGTGATTTTGAGGTTGCTTTCCGTTGTTCCAAGCCGGGTGTCTTTCAGAATTTGAAGGAAAAGGGTGAGCAGATGGACAAGGAAGATTTCCTGAGCACCCTTGAATCTAAGCTTTCTGATATGGCGATGTTATATATCGATACCAACCAGACCGACGAGAAACTCAAACAGCGTCAGACTGAGTTGCAGGAAGAGCTTAATGAAATTCGTCACGTTATCTTTGCTGCAATTGTAACCTCGGGTAACTGGAGTTGGGAAACATGGTGCCTCTATCGTGATCTCATTCTTTCGCCAACCGTTGATGCCGTCACTTCCCAGTTGCTGGTTAGTGCCGTCACCTTGGCATGTACCACGGTATTCAGCTTCCAAAAGTTTGATTTGCTGAAAACTGTTTTCGAAGAGGCTAAGGATGAAGAGCTGAAGCAGCGTGCCTTGATAGGCTTACTCTTGGCTTCAACCCGCATGCCAAAGGGAGTTTGCGAAAAGGAGTACCGTGAAGAGTTGGAAATAGAATATCCAAAGCTGATTCTTGAGATTCAGAAGCAGCTTGCCATGACCCTTAAGAGTGAAATGTTGTCTCAGGAATATTCAGATAGTTTCAGAGATCGTATTTCCAATAGAATGATAGGTGCCTTGAAGCACAGCATTGCTAAGCATGCTGATGATGATTTGAAGGATTTGCTGGCTGATGATGGCATCGGCAACGAGGATGATGATGAGGCAGATAATGTCCGTATGTCGGATGACGGCAAGAGAATTGATATAGAGATGGCTGAGGATGTCGATGCCCAGGAAATGATGGAAAAGGGCATGGATATTCTCTTGGGGCAGTTTAACAAGCTGTCTGACCATCCGTTCTTTGAAGAGATTTCCAATTGGTTCTTGCCATTCGATGAGAATCAGCCGATTCTTGCTGAGGCTGCTGCCATTGACACAAAGAATGATACCGACAGAATGTTCACTACCACTGCCAATCGTTCGTGTGCTGCCGATGCGTATGCGCTTGCCGTGTTGATGTTGAATCATCCTGATGATATTCCTGAAGTTCCAGAGATGGCTAAGCATGATGACGATGAGTTTGAGGATGACGAAGAACTGGAAGATGAAGAGACGTTTGAGGGTGATTCTGAAGATGGCGATGAGCAGGATGATGAGGCTGAAGATGATTCTGATGATGAGACTCCAGATGATCCTGAAACCGAAATTTGCATGATTCGCACCAGATACCTGCGCAATCTGCTTCGTTTCTACAGATTCTGCTTCACTCGTGACGAATTCTTCAATGTGTTTGAGGACGACAAAGATGAAGTTCCGGGTTACGCCGTGCTTGCTTCGCCTGTGTTCCAGTATCCTTTCTTTGATAGTTATCGTCTCGCTGCTGCCCGTTATGCCACCCGTCTCGAGGTGCCAAGTATGGTTGGGGCTTTGCTGAACGATATGGAAGCCAACGACCTGGAAACCCATTACATGAAAGGATGGTCCTTGATGAAGAAGAAAGGCGAAAAGAATTTGATGATGGCTGTGATTCATTTCAAGAAGATGTTGGAAATCCAGCCTGGCATGAAGAAAGCCTATTCCATGTTGGCCGATTGCTATCATGATTTGAATATGCTTGAGCCTTATCTCGAGGTCTATGATGAGCTGCTCAAGAAGGGCGATTCCTTATCTAATGATTTCAAGAAATTACTTAAAATACAGAAGATGAACATGCTCTTCAAGGCGAAGCATTATGAGGATGCCATCGGGCTGGGTTACGATTTGGAATATCATTATCCAGACCTGGAATTGGTTTCTGCCATGCTCTCTTATTGTCTGCTGAAAAGAAAAGGTGAAAATGCCGAAGAGTCTTTCCAGAAAGCCAAGGAGCGCATTGGAGCCTATTTCGCTGATGAGATGGATATTGCGAATATGATGGAGGGGACTGGTCCTAACCAGAATTTGGAGCAGATATTTGCCTCTACCATGGGTCTTTTCCTGAAAATGATGCAGAAAGACAAGGAAGCTGAATTCATCAATAGCTATTCCTACTGTCTGGTTTATATGGTAGAGGGCAATCCAGAAATGGCTCTCGACAAGATGCTCAGAATCCTTACTACATGTAAGAGATCGACTGGAAAACTGGATGAGATGTTGAGAAATGACCGCGAGTGGCTTGAAGAGCATGGAGTATCCTGGGAAGATGCGCTGCTCCTGTATAACTATGCAGTGCATGATTTCGAGAACATGATTCATGGCATAAGCGAAATATTTGATGACAAGAAGAAAAAAGAAAGATAATTTATCTTGAAAATATAGAATCGAGGTTGATATGCCGACAGATAACAATAGTAATAGAAGTAATAATAGAACGAATAAAACTCAGATAGATACCAACTACGCCCACCTGCAGCCGCAGGCGGTGGAGTTGGAGAAGGTGGTGCTGGGTTCACTCCTCATCGATGCCGATGCTTTTTCGGTGGTGTCAGAAGTGCTGAAACCTGCCACTTTCTATGATCCGCGACACCAGAAGATATACGAGGCCATCCAGACCATGAACATGGAGGAGCGACCTGTGGATATCATGACCATCATCGATGAGCTCACCAAGATGGGCGAAATACAGAAGGTGGGAGGGGCGGCTTACTTGATGGAGATTTCGTCTCAAGTGGCTTCGGCTGCCCACGTAGAGTATCATGCCCGAATCCTGGCGCAGAAGTATCTGCAGCGACAGCTTATTCATTATGCCGGCGATATAGAGACTCAGGCGTACGACGAGAGCGTGGATGTTGACGAACTGATGCAGCATGCCGAGGGCGAACTCTTCCAGCTTTCACAGGGCAACATGAAGCAGGATTATACCCAGATTGACCCCGTCATCAAGGATGCCGTGGATATCCTGCAGCGTGCCGCTCAGAACAAGGGTGGACTCACCGGTATTCCTACCGGATACCAGCAGATGGATGAGATGACTTCCGGATGGCAGCCTTCCGACCTGGTTATCATCGCCGGACGTCCTGCCATGGGTAAGACTTCCTTCGCGCTGAGCATCGCCAAGAATGTGGCGGTAGACTATGGGGTGCCTATCGGCTTCTTCTCTCTTGAGATGAACAACGTTCAGCTGGTCAACCGTCTTATCTCGAATGTCTGTGAGATTTCGGGTAAGAAGATCCTGAACGGACAGCTCGACCCTGCTGAGTGGGAGCGTCTCGACAAGAAAATACGTGCCCTCACGGGTGCGCCTATCTATGTGGATGATACCCCAGGACTCTCGGTGTTTGAATTGAGAACCAAGGCTCGCCGACTGGTGCGCGAGAAGGGTGTGAAGATTCTGATGATCGACTACCTGCAGCTGATGAATGCCAACGGCATGAAATTTGGTAGCCGCCAGGAGGAGGTTTCCACCATTTCCCGTTCGCTCAAAGGTCTTGCCAAGGAGTTGAACATCCCGGTGCTCGCCCTCTCGCAGCTGTCACGTAACGTGGAGAACCGCGAGGGTCTCGAAGGAAAGCGACCACAGTTGAGCGACCTCCGTGAATCCGGAGCCATCGAGCAGGATGCCGATATGGTGCTCTTCGTTCACCGTCCGGAGTATTATCACATCTATCAGGATGAAAAGGGTAACGACCTCCATGGCATGGCTCAGATCATCATTGCCAAGCACCGTAAGGGTGCCACGGGCGATGTGCTTCTCAACTTCCGTGGCGAGTTCACCCGATTCCAGGATCCTACCGATTCCTATACTCCGGTGCAGGAGGGTGGAGAAATCATGGGCTCCAAGATGAATGGTGGTGCTGCCGGTGCACCCTCTGGCAGTGGTTCTGCAGCAGACGGTTCCTTGCCTCCTCTGCCGCCACCAGCACCTAACGGTCCGTTACCTTTCTAGCAGAAAAGGGAATAAACTGACACGAAAACCCCTCATTCAGGGAATAATCTCATATAAAAACGGCTCATTTCTTTGGGAAATGAGCCGTTTTTTGCATTTTTATGGTAATTTGAAAGATTTTCTATTAAAAAAGTGATAAATTGTTTGCGTATATCAGAGAAATATATTACCTTTGCAAGCGAATTAAGTATAACATAAAAATATAAAAGATATGAGAGCATTAGCGTTGAATATTACAGGCATCATGATTATTCGACTTCGACTGCAGCATGTAGGCGGAAGTGATAAGGTGTGCGTATAGTTCAATGCTGGGGATATATCAAGCCTTTCTACACTTCCGTATCTGGGAGTGAGAAAGGCTTTTTCTCTTATATATATCACATATATATATCACGGCTCTTATATATATAATAAGGTGAATAATAAAAATATTGATTAGAGATATGAGTGACAGATTATTTATTTTCGACACAACCCTTCGCGATGGCGAGCAGGTTCCAGGATGTCAGTTGAACACGGTTGAGAAGATTCAGGTGGCTAAGGCGCTGGAGCAGTTGGGCGTTGATGTCATTGAGGCGGGCTTCCCTATTTCAAGCCCGGGCGACTTCAATTCGGTGGTGGAGATTTCCAAGGCAGTTACATGGCCTACCATCTGTGCGTTGACTCGTGCAGTGGAGAAGGATATTGATTGTGCTGCCGAGGCGTTGCAGTATGCCAAGCACAAGAGAATCCATACCGGCATCGGTACCAGCGATAGCCACATCAAATATAAGTTCAACTCTACCCGCGAGGAAATCATCGAGCGTGCCGTGGCTGCCGTCAAGTATGCCAAGAAGTACGTAGAGGATGTAGAGTTCTACGCTGAGGATGCGGGTCGTACGGATAATGAGTATCTGGCTCGCGTGGTGGAGGCTGTCATCAAGGCGGGTGCCACGGTGGTCAACATTCCTGATACCACTGGCTATTGCCTGCCAGATGAGTATGGTGCCAAGATCAAGTATCTGATGGATCATGTGGATGGCATCGAGAATGCACGCATATCTACCCACTGCCACAACGACCTCGGTATGGCTACGGCAAATACCCTGCAGGGTGTGCTCAATGGTGCACGCCAGGTAGAGGTGACCATCAATGGTATCGGCGAGCGTGCAGGTAATACATCACTCGAAGAGATTGCCATGATTCTGAAGTGCCACAAGCACATCAATATTGATACCAACATCAATACCACCAAGATTGTTCCTATGTCTCGCATGGTGAGCAGCCTGATGAACATGCCTGTGCAGCCTAACAAGGCTATCGTGGGCCGCAATGCCTTCGCTCATTCTTCCGGTATCCACCAGGATGGCGTGCTGAAGAACGTTCAGACTTACGAAATCATCGACCCTAAGGATGTGGGCTTGGATGATAACGCCATCGTATTGACAGCCCGTTCGGGTCGTGCGGCATTGAAGTATCGTCTCCACGTCAACGGTGTGAACATCGAGGACGAGGAGAAGCTCGACAAAATCTACAAGAAGTTCCTCCAGTTGGCTGATAAGAAGAAGGAAGTTACCGACGAGGATGTATTGATGCTCGCAGGTGCTGATTCTGCCGATAAGCATGGTGTTCAGCTCGACTGGTTGCAGGTTACCACCGGCAAGGGCGTGAAGAGCGTAGCCAGCATAGGCTTGAACATCGCTGGTCAGAAGTTCGAGGCTGCTTCATCAGGCAATGGTCCGGTAGATGCTGCCATCCGTGCCCTCAAGAAGGTCATCACCAATGAGATGAACCTCAAGGAGTTCACCATCCAGGCTATCGACAAGGGTTCTGACGATGTGGGTAAGGTTCACATGCAGGTAGAATACGATGGCCATGTATATTATGGCTTCGGTGCAGATACCGACATCGTGACAGCTTCCGTAGAGGCTTACATCGACTGTATCAACAAGTTCAAGGTAAGATAAAGTATAATTCAGATAAATATATAATAAACAGGATATTATGAATACATTATTCGACAAGATTTGGGACAAGCACGTTGTCCAGATTGTAGAAGACGGCCCTACACAGCTTTACATCGACCGTCTTTACTGTCACGAAGTAACATCACCTCAGGCATTCGCTGGTATGCGAGCACGCGGACTCAAGATGTTCCGTCCAGACCAGATTTTCTGTATGCCTGACCACAATACTCCAACCCACGATCAGGATAAGCCAATCGAGGACCCTATCTCAAAGAAGCAGGTAGATACCTTGGCAAAGAACACCGCTGATTTCGGCGTAACTCACTTTGCCATGAACACCAAGGACAATGGTATCATCCACGTGGTAGGTCCTGAGAAGGGTCTTTCTCTTCCAGGTATGACCATCGTCTGCGGCGACTCTCATACTTCTACCCATGGTGCCATGGGTGCCGTTGCCTTTGGTATCGGTACTTCTGAGGTGGAGATGGTGATGGCTTCACAATGTATTCTCCAGAGCAAGCCAAAGTCTATGCGCATCAGCATCAACGGCAAGCTCGGCAAGGGTGTTACTGCCAAGGATGTAGCTCTTTATCTGATGAGCCAGCTCACTACGTCCGGTGCTACCGGTTACTTCGTTGAGTACAGTGGCGATGTAGTGAAGGATATGTCTATGGAAGGTCGTCTTACCCTCTGCAACCTTTCTATCGAGATGGGTGCCCGTGGTGGTTTCGTAGCTCCTGATGAGACAACATTCGAGTATATCAAGGGTCGTGAATATGCACCTAAGGGTGAAGAGTGGGACAAGGCTGTGGCTTACTGGAAGACCTTGAAGAGTGGCGATGACGCTGTATTCGACAAGGAGTTGACTTTCGAGGCAAAGGATATCGAACCACGCATCACCTATGGTACCAACCCAGGTATGGGTATCGGCATCACCGAAAGCATCCCAACGCTCGATGAGATTCCTGAGGAAGAGCAGGCTGGTTTCAAGAAGAGCCTGAACTACATGGGCTTCCAGCCAGGCGAGAAACTCGAGGGTCATCCTATCGATTATGTATTCCTGGGCGCATGTACCAATGGTCGTATTGAAGACTTCCGTGCTTTCGCTTCTCTTGTTAAAGGAAAGAAGAAGGCAGATGGCGTAACTGCTTGGCTTGTACCAGGTTCATGGTTGGTTGATAAACAAATACGTGAAGAGGGAATTGATAAGATTGTTGAGGCTGCCGGCTTCGAAATCCGTCAGCCTGGATGTTCTGCCTGCCTGGCAATGAACGATGATAAGATTCCTGCAGGCAAGTACTCTGTAAGTACATCCAACCGTAACTTCGAGGGTCGTCAGGGACCAGGTTCCCGCACCATCCTTGCCAGTCCATACGTAGCAGCAGCTGCCGCTATTACAGGTAAGATTACCGACCCAAGAGAGTTTATGTAATTTTTAATTAATAATGTACAATTAATAGTGTACAATTGATAAGTACAGTTATGAAACAGAAATTCAATGTAATTACATCAAGCTGCATTCCTCTTCCTTTGGAGAATGTAGATACAGACCAGATCATCCCAGCCCGTTTCCTCAAGGCCATCGATAAAGAGGGCATGGGCGACAACCTCTTCCGCGACTGGCGCTACAATGCCGACGGAACTCCAAAGCCAGACTTCGTGATGAACGACCCATCTTACAGTGGTGTCATCCTCGTAGCTGGCAAGAACTTCGGCTCCGGTTCTTCCCGTGAGCACGCTGCCTGGGCTATCGCAGGTGCAGGCTTCCGTGTAGTCATCAGCTCTTTCTTTGCTGATATCCACAAGAACAACGAGTTGAACAACCTCGTATTGCCAGTAGTTGTAAGCGAGGAATTCCTGAAAGAACTCTTCGAGAGCATCGACAAGGATCACAAGACAGAGGTGAAGGTAGATCTTCCTAACCAGACCGTGACCAATCTTGCTACCGGCAAGAGCGAGCACTTCGAAATCAACGGCTACAAGAAACACTGTTTGGAGAATGGTTTGGACGATGTAGACTTCCTCGTTCAGAACCGCGACAAGGTTGAGGCTTGGGAAGCTAAAAACAAGTAATTATGGACGTTAACGCAAAGAGAGATAATTCCCGTATCAAGGAGATTGAGATCATGGACTGCACGCTGCGCGACGGCGAGCAGACCAATGGTGTCAGTTTCCTTCCTCACGAGAAGTTGATGATAGCAAGAATGCTGTTGCACGACATCAATGTAGATCGCATTGAGGTGGCTTCAGCGCGTGTGTCAGAAGGTGAAAAGGATGCTGTCGCTCGAATTTGCCGTTATGCCAAGACTATAGGTAAACTGGATTCCGTTGAGGTATTGGGATTCGTGGATAACAACAAGAGTGTGGATTGGATTGCTGAATGCGGCGGTCATGTCATCAACCTCTTGGCTAAGGGTAGCTACAAGCACTGCACCCAGCAACTCAAAATGTCGCCTGAGGAGCATCTCGCTCATATCAAGCAGACCATCGACTATGCTTTGAGCAAGGGATTCACCGTGAATCTCTACTTGGAGGACTGGTCGAGCGGTATGCGTGACAGTCGTGACTATCTCTTCATGATGATGGATGAGTTGGTAAAACTGCCTATCAAGCGCTTCCTTCTTCCTGATACGTTGGGTATTCTGAACCCATTGCAGTGTGTGGAGTATATGCGCCAGATGGTGCGCCGTTATCCGAATTCTCACTTCGACTTCCATGCCCATAACGACTACGATCTGGCTGTGAGCAACTCGCTGGCTGCCGTATTGAGTGGCGCCAAGGGTCTTCACGTTACTGTGAATGGTCTGGGTGAGCGTTGTGGCAATGCACCATTGGCAAGTGTTCAGGTGATTCTGAAAGACATGTTCGAGGCAAAGACCAATATTAAGGAAGACCGTCTGAACGATATTTCCCGATTGGTTGAAGGATATAGTGGCATTGCCGTGGCTCCGAATACTCCGGTAGTAGGAGACAACGTCTTTACCCAGGTAGCTGGTGTGCATGCCGATGGTGACAACAAGGACAAGCTTTATTGCAACGACCTGGTACCTGAGCGTTTCGGCAGACATCGTGAGTATGCGTTGGGTAAGAACTCTGGCAAGGCGAATATCGTGCAGAACCTCAATGAACTGGGATTGGAACTGACGCCTGAGCAGACCAAGGCGGTGACCAAGCGAATCACCGAACTCGGCGACCGCAAGGAACTTGTAACCCAGGATGACCTGCCATACATCGTGAGTGATGTATTGAAGCATGGAGCTCCAGAGGATAAGGTAAAACTGGTAAGTTACATGGTATCAACCTCATACGGTTTGAAGCCTATAGCCAGCGTGAAGGTAGAAATAGAGGGTAAGGAGTATGAAGACCGTAGCTCCGGTGATGGTCAGTATGATGCTTTCGTGAAAGCCCTCCGCAATATCTACAAGGTGAAGCTCGGCAAGACCTTCCCTAAGCTCGACAACTATCAGGTTACCATCCCACCTGGTGGTCGTACCGATGCCCTCGTTCAGACCGTCATTACCTGGCGTGAAGGTGACCGTATCTGGCGCACCCGAGGCTTGGATGCCGACCAGACAGAAGCAGCTATCAAGGCAACGCTGAAAATGATTAATATGTACGAGGCAGATAAGAGCGACGAACAGGCTGTATCGCCTCGAAATCTGGATATGGAATAATATCTCCGAAGGTTACGAAAATATCTCCGAAGGTTATAAACAATAAAACAATTAAAAAATCAAATAAGATGAAATTAAACATTGCAGTTCTCGCCGGTGATGGTATCGGACCAGAGATTATGAAGCAGGGCGTAGCAGTTATGCAGGCCATTGCAGAGAAGTTCAACCACGAGTTTACTTACAACGAGGCTATCTGCGGCGCTCACGCTATCGATGAGGTAGGTGATCCATTCCCAGAGGAGACCTTCAAGACTTGTATGGATGCTGATGCTGTACTCTTCGCAGCCGTTGGCGACCCACGTTTCGACAACAACCCTACAGCCAAGGTTCGTCCTGAGCAGGGTTTGCTCGCTATGCGTAAGAAGTTGGGTCTCTTCGCCAATGTTCGCCCAGTAGCCACATTCGATTGTCTGCTCCACAAGTCACCATTGAAGGATGAACTCCTGAAGGGTGCTGACTTCGTTGTCATCCGCGAGTTAACTGGCGGTATGTACTTCGGTGAGAAGTATCAGGATAACGACAAGGCATACGATACAGATATCTACACCCGTCCTGAGATTGAGCGCATCCTGAAGGTCGCTTTCGAGTTTGCCATGAAGCGCAACAAGCACCTCACAGTAGTAGATAAGGCAAACGTATTGGCATCTTCTCGTCTCTGGCGTCAGATTGCCAAGGAGATGGAGCCACAGTATCCTGAGGT
>JAIJUV010000406.1 GCA_022732315.1 Prevotella sp. | reverse complement strand
ACGAACATTAAACGACAAGGGTCTATATGCCACGATGAAAAGGTGGCGTATAGACCCTTTTTGCACTATTATACTTCCTTCCAGTCAACCAGTCCCTTTCCCATATCATCCAGTTCTATGGCAAGGGCGATTACCTTGCGCTTATCAGCCTTGAAAGGTTCGGCATACTGCTTGGCTTTCATCTGCTCCGTGGCAGCATCCACACCACCGTTGTTGCTCAGTTTCAACTCCAGCACATAGATGAAGTTAGTGGTTTCTACCACCATGTCAATCCTGCCCGTAGCAATCATCTTTTCTACTTCTACCCGGCAACCGATGGCATTGAATATGGTGCTCATAATCAGTCGGTAGCGCTCCTCCATATCCATGCTGGCAAGCTTCTTGTTGCTGTAGGGCACATCCGCAATAAGCGCCTTCAGGCATTTCATGGCTTCGGGAAGATTGCCAAGGCTGAGGTGCACATTCAGAAATGCCTGGGTAGATTGAAGGTCATTATTCTTGCGCATGGCAAGCGTTGGCAACACGATTTCATTCAAGGCTTGCCGAACCTCGAAGTTAGGAATGCCAAGAAGATAAGTTCCGTTTATGTAACCCTTAATCGTGAGATAGCCCGACTGATAGAGAAACAGCTCTGCTCCACCGCCTGTTACGTCAGAAGTTTCTATGATAGTGCTCAAGAGGGCACTATGATCGAAATCCTTCAAACGAATCTCCATGTCATCCACAAACTTTGGAAGCAGCGAGGTTGCACCCGAAGAAGCCCAATAGTTCTTCAAATCAGAATCTGCCAAGGCATTGATGAGACTGAACGGATTGAAGACATCAACCATATTGCGGCGACTGAAGTGATAGCCGTCATAATAAGCCGTAAGCTTCGCAACTGCTTCATTGAAAGTCCAGTCTTCGTATTCAGCCAACTTATTGATTTCCGGCTTGAAATCACGTAAGACTTCTTCCTTCGTGATACCACAGATGGCAGCATATTCAGGTTCAAAGCTGATATTGCTCAGATTGTTGAGCACAGAGAAAAGAGAAATCTGCGTAAACTTGGTGATGCCGGTGATGAAGACAAACTTTTCGTATTTATCATCTGCCTTGAGTATGGCAAAAACCTCTCTATAGATAGCAGTACATGCTTCGTGATAAGGAGTCTTCCAGGAATGCTGCAATGGAGAATCGTATTCATCGATGAGGATGGCAACCTGCTGTCCGGTTTGCTCATACGCCCCCACGATTATTGCATCAAAGCGGTCAGCAAGTTTGGCAGTTGGCTTAGGTGTAATGCCATATTCCTTCTCTAATCTGTCGAAAGTGATGTCGAGATAAGAGCGCAATGTTTCCGGTTCTGCGCCTGCACGACTCATATCGAGTCTGATGACAGGACGCTTCACCCATTCTGTCTCCAGCTGCATAATCTTCAAGCCCTCAAAGAGTTCCTTCTTACCCAGAAAGTAGGCTTCGAGCGTATCTACCAGCACAGATTTACCAAAGCGGCGTGGGCGGCTCAGGTAGTTGTACGTTTTATTTCTGTTGGCAAGTTGCCAGATGATATCTGTCTTGTCAACATAAAGATATCCATCCTTTCTGATTTTCTCGAAAGACTGTATGCCTACAGGTAATTTTCTATCATTTATCTCTACCATAATTCCTAATCTTTGGTTTCCAATTGCAAATTTACGACTTTATTTCCAAACCCGCAAGAGATTCCTGTGAAAAGTTTCTGTAAAAGTTAGAGATTGTTGAATGTTGAGTGGTCTATATGCCACGAAGAAAAGGTGGCGTATAGACCCTTGATTATATGGTGACATTCGTAATCTACATCTCCGCTTTCTGTTTTTTATGAATTGCTCAGATTCTTGGTGTCGCGATATGCCATCTTGCTGGTCTCGTACTCCCTCATTTCCTGCGGAGTAAACTTGGCTATCTCGGCTTCCTCAAAGAGGCGGTCGAAGACTTTAT
>JAIJUV010000405.1 GCA_022732315.1 Prevotella sp. | reverse complement strand
ACCGAGCACGATGTGGATGTGATTGTTACCGAACAGGGAGTAGCCGATCTCCGTGGCAAAGGCCCATTGCGCCGTGCCAAAGAGATTATCGAAAACTGTGCCCATCCGGATTACCGCCCTATGCTTCGTGAGTATCTGAAGTTTGCCGAGAAGGGCCACGAGCCACAGAGCATGCGTGCTGCCCTCGCCATGCACGATACCTTCCTGAAGAAGGGAGATATGAGATTGACTGATTTCGGAGAATATCTGAAATAAGAGAAGACCGAAAGATTGTGAAAACCGAGAAGACAAATCTTTCATAGATGACTCAGAAAAATATCGAATTATATGATAAGCATATAGAAAACACTTTAATTCTATATGAATAAACTATACTCCCAGAAGAAAGTTCCGCATAAAGACGCTGAACGGAGAAGTAATTAGGCATCAAAACTTTTTCTTATCAGAACAAGAATAATTTCAATTAACATAGGAGAAAGTTTATCCCTTAATCGAGCTATCGCACGACGCTTCTGTACCTTCACCGTCTCAGCGGAGATGTCCAGTTGCTCTGCAATCTCCCTGTTTTTCTTCCCCTCCATGCAAAGAAGAAAGACTTCCTTTTGGCGAGGAGGCAACTCATCTATCGCAGCAAAGAGTTGACGATAGATTTCTTCCTTATTAAAAATATCCAAGGTATCATCCACCAGCATAAACTCCTGCAGATTATCAACTATACTCTGCCGATAGTTGTTGTGTACCGCTTGATGACGCAGGTAATTGAGAGCAGAGTTATGCACCGTATTATATAAATAGGCGGAAAACTTGGAAATACTGTTGAAAAAAGGGCGACGTTCCCATAGAACAGAGAAAAGATCCTGCACGATATCTTCTGCAATGGTCATTTCCACAAACTGACAACCAAAACTCACCAAGGCACGATAATATTTATCGTACAACAACTCGATGGCCTGATTATCCCATTGGCAAATTATTGCAATTTCAATATCACTTTTCTCACTCATGAGTGCAAAGATACGCATTTTTATGCAGTAAAATTAAAAAATGCAACTTTTTTTCACTTTTTTCTTGATTTTTGTAACCACAAACGCACCCAAGTGTGTTATAATAGTAAATACAGAGAATAATTCTATCACAAAAGTATTAGAAAATATGAATAAGAATATTGATATCAATACACTCGTCAGTAAATTACTGACTGGCGAAATCTCAGAGGAAGAAGGCAAGGAGCTCTTATCAAGAGTAGAGCAAGATGCGTCGCTAAAAGACAAAATAGAGCATCTCATGAATGAAGATGATTTTCTCCAACGCTACCATCTCTACAAGAGCATTGATGCCGAGAAAGCAAAAGCTACATTCAAAGCATCTCTCCAACATGCAGAGGAACAGGAAGATAGAAATGATGACAAAGCTGCTACCATCATCTGGTTGCGACGCATAGCCGCTGCAGCAGCTATCGCCCTCATATTAATGGGTACATGGATGTATTTCGGACATCAAGGTTCCACCCCACCAGCCGTCATCACCGCAGAACTGCATCAAGCCATAGAACGGGTTCAGCAGAATGACATGAATGGAGCTACACTTACCATCAACGGCAAAACCATCAAGGTGAAAGATGCACAGAGTGCATTGGCACAGGCAGAAAAAGTAGCTGACAGTAAGGATGGAAGCAGTTTCTTTGGAAGCGACGAAATAACAGAAAGCTCCCTGATAACAAAGAAAGACAAGGAATTCTGGATGGTACTGGACGACGGAACCTACGTGCATCTCAACTACAATACCACCCTCATCTATCCTAATCACTTCGTAGGCAGCGAGCGTAAGGTAAAGCTCAAGGGAGAAGCCTATTTCATCGTGGCCAACGACTCGAAGAAACGACCTTTCATAGTAGAGACTGCCAACGGAGATGTACACGACTATGGTACCGAGTTTAATGTCAACACGATGAAGGAAAAAGGT
>JAIJUV010000404.1 GCA_022732315.1 Prevotella sp. | reverse complement strand
GTTTTCGCTACATTAAAGGAAGCATCATAAACCGTGAACTCTGCCGGCTTAATCTCAGTGCTATGACCATCACCTCTATCACCTCCTCTGATGGTTGAATAAGGAGTGATGACACCAGTGGTAGTGAGGCTCTTCGGGATGAAATCAAAACCATCGCCCTTCATCTTAGTCACTTCTGAAACCTGTGCACTGGCAGCCAAAGCCATGACTGCTAAAGCCGAAGCGAGTAATGTTCTCTTCATAATTCTTAAATAGATACAAGTTTGGATGTCCGGCAAACTTAGATTAAATTAATTGTTCTAAAATTCTAGATTGCAGCAAAAGCCAAGCGCAGGCATCTTTCGCCCTACCACTTTCATCCAATTGTTATTCGATGTTACCGGGCGACACTTTTGCTTATGCAGCAGTTATATGGGTTTATCAGCCCCCAGGGTCAGATAGCTAGGCGCATCCTCATCCTCCGAAGTTCAGAGTGCAAAGAAAGCTTGCTTTCAAAATTGCCGAGTGCAGTTTTGCATTTGCAAAGATACTGCAAAAATCAGAGATAACAAAAAGATTCGCCACCTTTTTTATATTATCCCCCATTTTTTCTTGCGAAATCAAAATATTCTTCTCAAAATCTTTGGAGTATCAATAATTATCTGTATCTTTGCACATGAAATGTTTAAAAATTACAATTATGGCAACACAAGTATTACAATTCAATCAAGCCCAACAGGCTGTGCTCAATGTTATCTCTTGTTTGCAGTCAGAACAGGACTTGGCAGACTTGAAACGAACATTAGTAAAGTTCATGAATGATCGCTTGCAGCGAGAAATGGATAAGCTTTGGGAATCTGGCGAAATGAGCAATGAAAAGTTGCAGGAAATGCAGTCGGAACATTTGCGAACAGCTTATAAATAAACTGACTATGCGGAGAAATTTATATTCAATGCTTTTGTCCTTACAGGGCGTGCTGAGTTTAACCTTTTATCAAGATACTATTTGTTAAAGTATTTCTTGTCACCCTGCTGGATAACCAAGCCCTTGGCATTCTTGCCTACCAGCATGCCAGCCATATTGAAGGTCTTGGCAGACTTCACCGCCTGGGTGCGGGCAAGCTCTGTGATGCTGGTATCAGTCTTGTCGAGCAGATAGATAACATACTGCCCTAAACCACTGCCCTGGCTTTCATAATTACTGATATAAGTCTTGCCGTTGGCACGATAGATGGTAAAGTCATCCCTGTAACCACTATTTGGCACAGAGAACAGATCCTTTCCGTCCTCATCCTTTACTACAAGATAAGACTCATAGTACTTATCCTGTACATCCTTGATTAGAACGATTTTTCCATTCTCAATTCCTTCAATAGGGTATGATGTAGAATCTGCTGGGGCAGATACCTCTCTATAGCTTTCCACCACATACTCATACTTATCGTCATTGTTAAACACATTCTGAGAAAGATATACATCAGAACTCTCATTGCAGTTTACATCATAATCATACACCTCTGTCTGATGGATTCTCTCTGTATTCGTAATCTCATAGCTTTCACGGCTATCATCCTCCTTCCAAGCCAAATTAGAAGTATTAACATCTACTAGCTTCTGGAGTTTCTCTACTCTATAAAGTCCATTATCTGAAGAATTATAATAAAAGAAATTCTCTCTAACTATGAGACCTTCATCTCCCCATCCCTCAAAGTACAGCATATCATTAAATGAACGGAAAGCGAAATTGCCACTGTCATCAGTAAAGAAATCTACCTTTTCTTCACCAAACATCTTAGCAACAGCGGCCTTGAATTCATCCATCGTCGTAACAGGAATCAGAAAACCTTTTTCATAATCGTAGACTCCATCAACAAATTTCCAATATCTTTCCTCATAACCTTTATCAAGAACCTCCTTGGTCTTGAAGTCGGCCAAAGCTTTCATTCGTACTACTTTATTCTTGAACACCTTAGGCTCGTAGCTGAA
>JAIJUV010000403.1 GCA_022732315.1 Prevotella sp. | reverse complement strand
CCGCATGAGTGCTATATGACCTACACCACGGAACGAGCGGAGAAGGAAGCATTGAAGCTATACAAGCGAGAGTTGAAATGCAATCATCAGCAAGCCATTGAAGCCTATTGCAGAGATTGGGATGCAAGTGGTATTAGCAAGAGCCTCGCCTTTGCACAAAAAGTAAATCAGGCAGGAAGAGTGTTGAGGTTAAGTAACACAAACAAATAAACATTGAAAGATAGAAGAAGATGAAAAGATTTAATATTGTTGGGTTTATAGATTTCCATCGTGAAGAATGGGATATACGTCCGAGCATGGTGGAGAAAACACGTCAGGCTTTCCATGATTCAGAATTATGGACATATAAAGACCTGTGTGCTTGTACAGAGAAACAACTGTTGAAAATACGATATGTAACACCAGAGTTGGTGGAGCATGTCAAAGAAACTCTAGAAGACGTAGGACTACATCTGGGCATGACAGAAAAAGAGTTGGATGCCTATCATGATGCAGAATATGATGCAAGACATCAAAGTGTAGAATCCAAAAGAATATCCGAGGAAGATATAGCGGAAAATGAAGCTAAAGAAGCTACATCTTTTGCCGATACGGATGGTATGCAGAAGAAAGAGACAGAACCATTGCAAGAAATGGAGGCGAAGCTTAAGAAGGAATTTGATGCTCGAAAAGCCTATAACCATGCAATGGCAAGAATACTGTGTGATCCATGCCAAATGCTGAGAGGCGACGACTTGGAGTTTATGCGACACCAGTTGGTGATGTCGGTATTGGAGCAGCAGAGTTGGCTGATGAAAACATTCTGTTCATTCAACTATCGTGTGAAAGAGGCTATGCGGAAAGCGAACTATATCATGCAAGAGTACAGACACGACATGGGACTACGTTCCACTGTCTATCAGCATCTGGAGTATGATGGAAAAATTAAAGAACTTGAAGCATAATCCACAAGATTGGAGCAAAAAACACTAACATGTTAGTGTAAGGATTTGGTAATAACAAAAGAAAGACAGGTAAGGAAAATGAAACGACTTCTATCCATCATAATGCTGATAGTCTGTGTGTTGGTAAAGGCTGACGCACAGTACTACAGCGTAAACTATGACAAGCAGACGGTGGCTGCTATGGCTGCTGCCTACGGAACAGAAGCCGTGGCAGAAGCATATTACAACGAGCAGGTGCAGAACATCTTGAAGCACTACAATGCTGCGGAAGTGGCGAGTGCCGGTATCTATGCCTCCAAGTTCTTGGAGCGCAAGGCAATGACAGAGTTGGGCATCTGGAACAGTAGCACAGAGAACTACTATTACCGCCGTATCTACAACATGGTGAGCAATAAAATCATGCCGAAGATATGGACGGTGGCAGGAATGATGCTGAAAAGTCCGCAGACAGCCCTGTATTGGGGAACCTATCTGATGAAGATATGCGACGACACCAAAAACCTATGCATGCAGTTTGAGAGCGTGGTAACAAATAGTACCCTCACCTTCTCGAACATCGCCTTTCTGCAAATCAACCAGGAGATAGCAGCCATCCTGAAACTATCGGAGATAGGCAACGTGGACTGGAAGAAGATGCTGGATGACCTGTCGAAGGTACCAAGCAACTTCACGGTGGACAATCTGAAAGCCGACATCGACAACCTGTACAAGACAGGAGCCAACCTTGCCGGAGCAGGAATGAGCAATGTAGGCAATGTCCTGTTGCAAAGCAGCCAGTTCAACGAACTCTTCCAAGGTAAGCTCGATGCAGCCATCGATATTGTGGATAACTACAGCGAATTGTGGAAAACTATGGATAAAAGCATCGGCAATACCCTGTTAGGAATGATTGGAGGCAAGGATAACGTGGCAGGACTCTTTTCCCTAGCCAACTATAACCTGACCTCGTGGATGACCGACTATTTGGATGAGACAGCAGGAAACTACTATACGCAAAGATGGTATATCGCCCGACGAGACCAAGGA
>JAIJUV010000402.1 GCA_022732315.1 Prevotella sp. | reverse complement strand
CCTGAACATAGCAAGGTATGTTTTCAGCCGCTCAAAATATTTTGAGCATCCCGGAAAACGCCTTGCCCTTGCAGGGGGCGGGCTTACCCTCCGAAGTCGGGAAGCCTCTCAAACCTACGGTGTCTGTGCCATGAAGCGGCGGCTTATGCCGTCAAACCGCTAAATCCAAAGTAATATGAGTGAAAAAAAAAGAAACAAAGGCGGGAGAAATCCCAAACTCGATCCGGCGGTGTTCAGATACACCGTCCGTTTCAGCGAGGAGGAACACAACCGTTTCCTCTCCATGTTCGAGAAGTCGGGCGTTTACGCCAAGTCGGTTTTCCTGAAGGCGCACTTCTTCGGGCAACCGTTCAAGGTACTGAAAGTGGATAAAACGCTGGTGGATTACTACACCAAGCTATCTGATTTTCATGCGCAATTCCGCGCAATAGGCACGAACTACAACCAAGTCGTGAAGGAACTGAGGCTGCATTTTTCCGAGAAAAAGGCGATGGCGTTGCTCTACAAACTGGAGCAACAGACCGTCGAACTCGTGAAACTGAGCCGCCAGATTGTGGAACTGTCTAAAGAGATGCAGGAAAAATGGTCGCAAAAATCAGCGTAGGAAACTCGTTGTACGGCGCACTTGCCTACAACGGGGAGAAGATCAACAAGGAGGAAGGACGGCTGCTGACGACCAACCGCATCTACAATGACGGTACGGGAACGGTGGACATCCGCCGGGCGATGGAGGACTTCCTCGCCCTGATGCCCGTGCGGTCGAAGGTGGAGAAGCCGGTGGTGCATATCTCGCTCAACCCGCATCCCGACGATATGCTGACCGACACCGAGCTTCAGGACATCGCGCGGGAGTATCTGGAGAAGATGGGCTTCGGCAACCAGCCCTATATGGTGTACAAGCATGAGGACATAGACCGCCACCACCTGCATATCGTGACGGTGCGGGTGGACGGGGACGGCAGGAGCATAGACACCCGGAACAACTTTTACCGTAGCAAGCAGATAACCCGCGAGCTGGAACGGAAATACGGGCTGCATGACGCGGAACGGAAAAGCCGCCGTACCGATATGCCGCTGCATAAAGTGGATGTTTCGGCGGGCGATGTGAAGAAACAGGCGGGGAATGTGGTAAAGGAACTTAACCGCCGTTACCGTTTCCAGACGATGGGCGAATACCGCGCCCTCCTTTCCTTATATAATATGACGGTGGAGGAAGCGCGGGGCAACGTGCGCGGACGGGAATATAATGGGCTGGTCTATTCCGTTACGGACGACAGTGGCAACAAGGTCGGCAATCCTTTCAAGTCCTCGCTCTTCGGGAAGTCCGTCGGCTATGATGCCGTACAGAGAAAGTTCGCCCGTTCAAAAACGGAAATCAAGGACAGAAAACTCGCCGACATGACGAAGCGCACCGTCCTTTCCGTACTGCAAGGCACGTATGACAAGGAGAGGTTCATTGCCACACTCAAGGAGAAAGGTATTGACACCGTGCTGCGCTATACGGAGGAAGGACGCATCTACGGGGCCACGTTCATCGACCACCGAACAGGATGCGTGTTGAACGGCTCACGCATGGGCAGGGAACTGTCCGCCAACGCCTTGCAGGAACACTTCACGCTGCCATACGCCGGACAGCCGCCGGTTCCGCTTTCCATTACCACGGAGGGTCAGGAAGAAACGCAAGCTCCGTCCACTTCCGAATACGGAAGGGACTTGGACGGCATGGGCTTGTTCTCTCCCGAAGGCCCGGCAGTGGACGCCGAGGAGGAAGCCTTCATCCGGGCGATGCAGCGCAGGAAGAAAAAGAAGAAGCGCAAGGGCTTGGGAATGTAATCAGTCAGACAAAGTATCAACAATCAAAACAATTTCAAGGTATGTCACAACAAGAAGACGATTTGAGGGCATTGGCGAAAATCATGGATTTTCTGCGTGCCGTGAGTATTATTTTAGTGGTCATGAACGTGTACTGGTT
>JAIJUV010000401.1 GCA_022732315.1 Prevotella sp. | reverse complement strand
AGAAAAAGAATATAGCTCGTTTCTAAATCGTTAGCAGTTACATTCTTTAAAGTACTTAACTCGTTGATATACAATCAATAAAAGATTTTGTTGTGACTTAAGCAATGGAAGGAGATATGCTTCTTTATTCCTGCTGCTTCGACCCATCTTTTGATAGGACGATTTATCCAAGATGGAGATGGCAACCCTGCAAACACAAGTAAGTCTCCGTCTTGTCTTTCTCCGCAAAGTTGAAAGGCTTGTTCTGAGATAGGCATATACTCAACACCCTTTGTTTTCTGTTGCGTGAAATTCAAGCGGTAATTGCCGTTAAATATTTCCACTTCCGACCACTTCAACTTTTGAATGTCGCAATGGCGAATACCTGTGAGAGCAGAGAATAAGGCTGCACGTTTCAACAAAGGGTCGCATGGTGTTTGTGCCAAACGGTTCAGTTCTTCTACGGTCAAATACTCTCTACGGCTTTCCTGTTCTTGTATGCCTTTTACCTTTGCCGATATGTCAATGGTTAGGTAGCCATCAATGAAAGCCTGTTTTAGTCCTGCCTTGAAAATGGCAAAGTAGGTAGAAGCGGTGTTCTGCGAAATAGTGCCAGACTTGTTGCCTCCTTGTGGAGCAGTCATCAAAAAGCGACGGAACGATTCTACTAATTTCATGTCAATGTCTGCAAACAAGATAGTATCGCCTTTGGCAAATATCTTCAACAACTCGCCTACACGCCTCCAGTTGACGATAATAGAGTCTGAACTATTGGCATGGCGAGTGTCGGCTACATTGGCAAAGTATTCAATGAAGTTGCAGCGTGAACGTTCAAGCTGTTCTGCTTGTTCGGTTTCCTCTGCCGAATAGAGTGAAGCGTTATCGTATTCCTTTTGGCGCATACTCCTTACCTTGTCGGCATAGATACACGCTTCTTGGTCAAGTTGCGACTTGCATACGATTATGCCATTCAAATCTCGCTTGGGCTTATAAGTGGTCTTGCCATCGGCACCTGTTCGGGCATTGCGTGACTTGTCAAATACCGGAGTAGTTATCGTGCGGTTCAGGTACTCACGCAGTCGTTGTGGCTTGTCCTTGCCCGATTGGAATACAGGATAAGCCTCAATGTAAAGATACCATTCATCATGATATTCTGACTTGCGGAGTTTCACCGTCACTCGTGTATGGGCTAATGCTTTCTTCATTGTTTTGCTCCTTTATATAGGTTGTCAATTTCTTTTTTGGGTACATACACATAGTTGCCTATCTGCCGTGTCGGTATAGAGTACTTGCGTATATGCGCATACACCGTACTGTCATTGACCTTATACTTCTTGCTTATCTCTCCAATAGTATAGCAGTCCTTAGGTTCAAGACTATAAAGTTTCTTCACTTGTTTCGGTTTTTCCGTAGCCTTGGGACGAAGAGGATAGAGTTTCATAAGTTCCTCTTTGCTCACTCGTATTTGGTTCGTACCGAGATTGATGTGAGAAATCTGTCCTTTTCGTATAAGCCGATAAAGAGTGAAACGACTGATACCAAACAAGGCGTATGCCTCCGTTACCTTGATGAAGTCTTGCTCCTTTGGAATGGTTTTGACCACCTTGTCAAGAAGTTTGTTTCTTTCCTCTTCGTCATGCCTACGCTTCCATGCTGTCTTGGAACATTTGGGCGAACAATACCAGGACTCTATGGTCTTAGCCATAAACTCCTCGCCACACACCTGACACTTGCGTACTATTTGAAATTTCGATGCTGCCATATTTATTGCCTTTTCTATATAATAACGTAGAAAGAGTGCTTTTGTTGCACATTATCTACTATTTTGTTGCGTTACAAATATGGTACAAATATACAATAAAAAAACGAGAAATAAGCATAGTCATCCGCAAGTGTTAAAATCGAGTAGGAGGAAAACGAAGCAGTTTTCTTCCTACTTTCGTTTTCCGACCTCTCACACCACCGTACGTGCGGTTCCGCATACGGCGGTTCCTATT
>JAIJUV010000400.1 GCA_022732315.1 Prevotella sp. | reverse complement strand
ATGAACCGATTTCCGGATCCATACCATCATACTTGGTCAAAGTAAAAAGATTCTGTACCTGGAAATAGAGGCGCAACTTAGAGAGGCCCTTCCAAGAGATAAGTTTCTTGAAATCATAACCCAAGGTAAGGTTCTGCAAACGGATGTAGTCACCATCCTGCAAATAGAGGTCTGAGAACAACCAGTTACCTACGTCTCCGTATGTAACACGAGGCATCTCATTGGTTGTACCCTCACCTGTCCATCTGCCTAAAATGCGATGACTGTAATTGCCCTGTGAGCCACTAGGATCACGATAAGACTGTGCAATCTGGAAACCGGCAGCGCCAGTGAAGTTTGCACTCAAATCAAAGCCCTTATAACCAAGGGTAAAATTGAAGCCGAAAGTATACTTAGGAAGACCATTACCCAGGTCAACCTTATCATTAGCATTGATAGCACCATCATGGTTAACATCAACATACTTTACATCACCAGGCTGTACATTTGACTGGAGCACACCATTACCGGCAGCAATCCAATTATTGATATCCTGCTGGCTCTGGAAGATGCCTGCTGTCTTGTAACCCCAGAAGTAACCGATTGCATGACCATTCTCTGCACGATAGAACTCTTCTGCATTCTGATAAATCTGGTTGGTAGCACCATGGATGATACCATCCAATGTAGGAATATTACCAACTTCATTGTGGTTGTAAGCGAAGTTGGCACCTACACTATAAACAAAGTCCTTGCCAATCTGATCATTCCAGGAAAGACCAAGTTCGACACCCTTATTCTTTACATCACCACCATTGATGACTGGACCTTGAGTACCGGCTGTTGCCAATACTGGAGCCTGTACCAACCAATCCTTGGTGTTCTTGATATAAGTATCGAATGTCAGAGAAAGACGCTGACGGAGGAAACGTGCATCGATACCGAGATTGTACTGTTCAGAAGTCTCCCACTTCACTTTCTCATTTGCCAAGCGGCTAGTGTATGCACCCATTACCCAGGCATCTGTACCACCGGTAGCACCAAAGTTGTAGTTGGTTTTGGATGTTGTAACAGGAGCCAAATACTGGAAGCAGTTGACATTGGCATTACCTACCTGACCCCAAGAGAGACGGAGTTTCAAGAAATCCAACCAAGAAGCAGTAGACTTCATGAACTTTTCCTCTGTCAATGTCCAACCTGCAGAAACAGATGGGAAGTAACCCCAACGGTTGCCTCTTGCAAACTTAGAAGAACCATCGGCACGCATGGTTGCATTAACCATATAACGGTCTTTCCATGACCAGCCCAAACGAGCGAAGAAAGACTGTCCACGAGTAGGGTTATATGGAGCACCGCTGATGGTACGGTCGCTTGAACTCTGGTCGGTGTTCTTGACATAAGCATGATCCCAATCATTGAAACCAGCTGTCAAGCCATAACCGGTACTACCAGAAGAGCTACCATCATACTTAGAAGTCTCGCTACCAATCAAGGCATTAATATGATGTTCCTTGATATTGAAATCATAAGTCAGGGTATTAGTCCAAACCAGAGAGATACCACTACCATCACTCTGACTAACCTTAGTGATACCATTACCACTCTGTGGAGTAAACTTATAAACAGGAGAATAAGAACGATAGTCTGAACCACCGTAATTAACAGCAAAGACTGTCTTAAACTTCAAGTTCTTGATAGGCTCAATCTGAACATATACATTTGCATCAACAGAAGTAGACTTGCTCTGATTGTAACGGTTCATCATCATGGTACCATAAGGGTTACCATCATTCACATTCCAGTCAGAACTCTCTGTAGAATTAAAGTTACCATTGGCATCATAAACAGGAACCAAAGGAGAGGTTGTAAAAGCACCACGAAGGTTATTGTTATAAATATTACCTGTGTTCATACCACGGCTATCCTTATAAACAAAGCCTACATGCTCACCTACAGTAACCAAACCATTGAACATTTTATGCTCTGAATTGGCACGAAGGTTATACCT